>JAFZWC010000002.1 GCA_017617475.1 Bacteroidales bacterium | reverse complement strand
AGATTGTCTACGAAGGTTTCGGCCCTTTCGGCATCGCCTACCTGGTAGAGGCCGCCACGGACAACAACACCCGCACCGTGGCCAATGTCCGCAGCTACTTCACCAAGTGCGGCGGTTCCCTCCAGACCAGCGGTTCCGTGGCCTTCATGTTCGACCACAAGTGCGTTTTCCGCATCAAGGAAGATCCGGCCAAGCCCATCGACGTAGATGAGCTGGAACTCGAACTCATTGATTTCGGAGCCGAGGAAGTCTTCAAGCAGGAAGTGGAGGACGAAGACGAGAACGTAACCGTGGAAATCTCCATCTACGGCGACTATTCCGCCTACGGCCAAATCCAGAAATACATTGAAGAAAAGGGCTACGAGCTCATTTCCGGCGGTTTCGAGCAAATCCCCAACGTAGACCTCAAAGAGGTTACCGCCGAACAGCGCGCCACGTTGGAGAAACTCACCGGCCTCCTGGAAGACGACGAAGACGTAACCAACGTCTACACCACCATGGCCCCCGAGGCTGAATAAGTGAGGAAGTTATTCCCCATACTCATCGGCATTCTTCTGAGCTCCTCCTGCGGAATTGTCCGCTTCAGGAGCTCAGAAAGCTATTTGCCCGGCCCAGCCATAAGGGCCGATTATACTCCCAAGGGCATAGTGGAGGAAGTGGTCCAGCCTTGCAGCGTACCCGGCCCTACCACCCGCAGGATTATCGTATATCTCCCGGCCGATTATTACGGTACGGGCCAGCGCTACCCGGTGCTTTACCTCCTTCACGGCGCCCGCGGCTATGAGACCTCCTGGATCCGGAAAGGCCAGGTGTATCACACCGCCGACAGCCTGTGGGCCGCCGGTAAAGCCGTACCCTGCATCATCGTCATGCCCAACGTCAACCAGTACAACGACGACGGGGATTACGCCGGAGGCCGGTACAAAGATGCCTACGAGAGCATCCTGGAAGTGGACGGCATAGTGGAATCGGCCTTTATGCACGACGTTGTGGCCCTGGTGGACAGCTTATACCGCACCAAGCCCGACCAGGCCCACAGGGCCATTGCCGGCCTTTCCATCGGCGCCTACCAGAGCATCTATTTCGGAGCCAATTATCCCGAAGCCTTCGGTTACATAGGCGCCATGTCTCCCTATATGTGGAGCCTGGGGCATCCCAGCATTCCCCGCAGCAAGTTTTACGGCGGGCTTCACCGAAAGTTGAAACGGCAGTTTATGGACAACCCGCCCAAAGGGTATTTCCTCTATGCGGGTCAGAAGGACATGATGCGTCCCGCCACCCATAACCTGCACATGTATATGAATAAAAAGGGATATCCCCATCAGTACAGCAAGTATCCCGGTTCCCACTCCTGGAAAAAAGGCTGGATAGAGGAACTGCAGGATTTCATGGAGCAGATATTCCAGGAACCCTAAACTATGAAGATTCTATTTGTAATCAATAGCTATTATGCCGTCGGAAACGGTATGGCCGCATCGTGCCGCCGTACGGCCCAGTACCTTCAGCAAGCCGGCCACGAGGTCCGCGTCCTTTCCGGCCCCAACCTGCTGGCCGAAGAGCCCCAGCCGGAGTTTCCGCTCAAGCGCTTCATCTTCCCCATCTTCCAGCCCATGATAGACTCCCTGGGGTATCAGTATGCCTCTTCGGACAAGAAGATGATCCGCAAGGCCGTGGAATGGGCCGACGTGGTCCATCTGGTAGAGCCTTTCGTGTTACAGTACAAGACCATCCGGATAGCCAAGGAATTGGGCAAGCCCCTCACCTCCACCTATCATCTCCACCCGGAGAACATTACTTGCCACATGGGGCCGCTGTTCTACTGGAAGGGCCTTAACCGCAGTCTCCTGCGCATAGCCCGCCATTTTATCTACAACGACTGCGCCGCCCTGCAGTGCCCCACGGAGAATGTGCTGGATCGCATGCGCCGCTATCATATCAAGTCGCAGCTCTGCCTCATCTCCAACGGAGTCATTCCCGATACCTGCATCCGGCCGGAAACCCCGCCCCAGGACTATCTGGACCCTGAGCGTCCCCTGGAAGTCATCTATATCGGCCGTCTCTCCACCGAAAAGGACCAGTTCACGCTCCTGGAAGCCATGCGTTTTTCCCAATATGCCCAGCGCATCCGGCTGCACTTCGCCGGCCAGGGGGACGCCGAAAAAAAGATCAAGCGTCTGGCCGCCAGGCTGGTAAAGGAAGGCATTCTTAAATATGAGCCCGTCTTCACCTTCGAAAACCGCGACGGACTGCGCCAGCTGGCCGCCAAGGCCGATCTGGCCATCCACTGCGCCACCATCGAGGTAGAAGGCCTGTCCATCATGGAGGCCATGCAGCAGGGCGCCGTTCCCGTCATTGCCCAGGGGCACACCACAGGTGCCACCCAGTTTGCCCTGGACCGCCGCAGCCGCTTCCCGGAGAAAAATCCCGAAGCCCTTGCCAACCGCATTGACTACTGGCTCTCCCACCCCGAAGAGCGCTGGGAGATGGGCAAGAAGTACGCCCAGTCCATGGAGCAATACGACATACAAAAATCAACGGAACACCTTATCCAGATGTTCCGTGATGCATGTTCGAAGTAACAGGGATTATTTCTTCTGATAAGTCAGAGATTTCAGGTCGTGGGAATTTCCTCCGTAGAGGAGTTCCCACGTTCCTTTTGCGGGAACCATGTTCTGCTTTTCCTCGCTCCAGTTCAGGAAAGTCTCGTCCGTGAGGGGAAAAGCCACTTCAACAGTCTCTCCGGGGGCTAAGGTGACGCGCTGGAAACCGCGCAGGCTCTTCAGAGGGCCTTCCGTGTCATCGGTCTTGCGTACATAGAGCTGAACTACCTCAGTACCAGTGAATGAACCATTATTGTTAAGAGAAATAACAATTTTGTTACCGTCTATTTTGGCCTCTCCGTAGACAAAATCAGTATAACTCAGACCATATCCGAAGGGATACAGCGGTTCACCCTGGAAATAGCGGTACGTACGTCCCTTCATATTATAGTCTTCAAAGTCCGGAAGCTGGTCCACGTTCTTATAGAAGGTGACGGGCAGCTTGCCGGAAGGCACAACTTTGCCATATAGAACATCGGCCAGTACGCTGCCACCTTCCTCGCCGGGATACCAGGCCTGCAGAATGGCTTCGCAGCTTTCGGTTTCAGGAACCAGACCCATGGCGCTGCCGGAGAAGTTCACCAGAACCACTTTTTTGCCGGCGTCGTGCAGGGCCTTGATCAGTTCCCGCTGCACGGCAGGCAGTTCAATGCTGGTGCGGTCGCCGCCACGGAAGCCGGGAGCGTCCACATCCATCTCCTCACCCTCATACAACGGTGAAATGCCACCGGCGAAGATAACGATATCCTTGCCTTCCAGCTGCTTGAGGATGGCTTTCACGTCTTCCTTCTCCCCTACTATGCCGCAGCCCTTCACGGTTACCAGGTCCGGAATGCAGGCCTTCAGACCTTCCATCAGGGTGACCGTCTGCTCAGGGATGGGATTGTAGTTACCCCACATCATCTCCCGGTCGTTGGCGTTGGGGCCTACGAGGGCCACCTTCGCATCGGCCTTGAGCGGAAGGATATTGCCCTTGTTCTGCAGCAGGACGATGGTTTCTTCGGCCATCTTACGGGACAGGGCCCGGTGTTCGGGACCTTCCACAATGTCATCTTTCAGATAATCCCAGGGGGCGGTATTGTGCACCATTTCGCCCAGGCGGATGCGCTCCGAGATGAGGCGCACCAGGGAGCGGTCCACGTCGGCCTCGTCCAGCAGTCCCTGCTCCACGGCCTCCGGAATATGGCTGTAGGAGTTACCGCAGTTGAGATCCGTTCCCGTATGGATGGCCGATGCCACGGCATGGGCCACGTCCTCGCTGTACCCGTGGCGGCCGGGCTCGTAGAAGTTGTGGATGGCCCAGCAGTCGGAAACGATGAGGCCCTTGTAGCCCCATTCGCCACGAAGAACCGTATTGATAAGGTAATCGCTGGCACCGCAGGGAACGCCCCGGAAGGCGTTGTAGGCTATCATTACCTCCTGCACATCGGCCTTGGTCACCAGATCCTTGAAGGCCGGCAGGTAGGTTTCGCGGAGATCCCGCTCGCTCACCACGGCGTTGTAGCTGTGACGGCTCCACTCGGGGCCGGAGTGCACGGCAAAGTGCTTGGCGCAGGCATGGGCCTTGCGCACCGCGGCATCGGACGGTCCCTGCAGGCCCCGTACCACCGCCATACCCAGCTGGCCGGTCAAGTAAGGGTCTTCCCCGTAGGTTTCCATACCACGGCCCCAGCGGGGATCGCGGAAAATGTTGATGTTGGGTGTCCAGAAGGTAAGCCCCTGATATTGACCCACATGGCCGGACTGCACAGCCCAGCGGTTCTTTACGCGGGCCTCGTCGCTCACGGCCGTGAACACCTCGTTCACCAGAGGTTCGTCAAAGGAAGCGGCCATGGCTATGGGCATGGGGAACACCGTAGCTTTTCCGTTACGGGCCACGCCATGGAGGGCCTCGTTCCACCAGTCATAGGCCGGAATACCCAGGGCCTCGATGGGGGCCGAAGGGTGCATCATCAGGGTTGCCTTTTCCTCCAGGGTCATCTTGGCAATCAGATCTTTGGCCTGCTGCTCAGGCGTGGAGGACTGGGCGCAGGATAAAACCAACAGGGATGCAAGTCCTGCTACAATCAGTTTACGCATAAATATAGATTTGAGATACTAATCCAGGCTTGTGAGTTCAATACCGGGCATCTCATGGAAAAGCTTCATTATTTCCGTGGGATACTCCTTTTTGCGCACCAGAAGGGCTATACTGGCCTTGTAGTTTTCTCCGTCCTTGGACCAGGAGCAATGAGTCACTCTCTTCCCCAGGACTTCACACATGGATTCTATATCCTTCTGGCTCTGGGCAAGCAGGGTTACCACCACCTTACGGTCTCCCAGTTTGAAGGAATAGAAATGCAAGGCCTCCATACAAATCATCAGCAAGACGAGGCAGAGGATAGACATCCCATACAGACCGCCGCCCAGGGCAAGGCCGATGGCGCCGGTCACCCAGATACCCGCCGCCGTGGTGAGGCCGGTCACGTGGCTGCCGGTCTTCATGATGATACCGCCGCAGACGAAACCCAGGCCGCCCACGACGCCGGCGGCAATACGGGCCGCGTCAAACTTGATTGCATTCGAAAAGCCGTATTGGGAGATAATCATAAACAGACAGGCGCCCATAGCCACCAGGACGTGCGTACGGACCCCTACGCCCTTACCGCGGAATTCCCGTTCATAACCAATGAGTGCGCCTATGACGCCCGCTGCTATCAGGCGAAGGCCAAGTTCCAGTTCTAGTGTCATAATAGACAAATGTAAGGTTTTCTCCCCAAAAATGAAACACTTGCATAAAAAAAAGCGTGCACGGAGAAACCCTGTGCACGCCAGTGACATAATATTGAAAACCTATTTGGCCTGCGGAGCCAGCACATTGTGCACCGGCCAGTTCTGGGCCTTCTTGAGGGTGAAGGGCACGGTGGCGCGGATGTCGTCCACAGAAGCGCCGAACTGCACCTTGTAGGTGCCGGCAGCGGCTTCCCAGGCCGATGCAGCCTCGTTGAAGGAGGCCAGCTCATAGGCGCTCACCTTCAGGGTGAGGGCCTGGCTCTCGCCGGGCTTCAGTTCCTTGGTCTTGCCGAAGGCCTTGAGCTCACGGGCAGGCTTGTCCAATCCACCGGCGGGGGCGCTCACATAGAGTTCCACCACTTCCTTGCCGGCAACGGAGCCGGTGTTGGTAACGGTGACGGTGGCCTGGAAACCATCGGCCACGGCCTTCACCACGGGCTTGGAATAAGCGAAGGTGGTATAGCTCAAACCATAACCGAAGGGATAGGAAACGGCTACGTCACGGGTCACAAAGTGGCGGTAACCCACCCAGATGCCTTCTTCGTAGTTGGTGTAGTCCACATCCTTCTGCGGCTGACGGGGCCCCCAGGAGAAACCGCGGGTGGCCGTCTGCTGGTAGTTGTAAGGGAAGTTGGCGCTGGACGGATGGTCCATGAAGTTCACGGGGAAGGTCATGGGCAGCTTGCCGGAAGGGTTCACCTTGCCGGTGAGCACGTCGGCCACGGCGTTGGCGCCTTCCTGGCCCGGACTCCAGGGCAGTACTATTGCGTCTACCAGATTCTTCCAGGAGTTGGTCTCGATGACACCGCCCACGTTCAGGACCACGACCACCTTCTTGCCGGCGGCGTGGTAGGATGCGCTCACGCGCTGCAGGAGTTCGCGTTCGATGGAGGTGAGTTCGAAGTCGTCCATCATCTTGCGATCGGCGCCTTCACCAGCGTTACGGCCAAGTACCACTACGGCCACGTCGTTGGCGCGGGCCTCGTTGGAAATAGCGGCCTCGGGGATGGCCACCTCGGCCAGCTTGCGGCGGCTGAACCAGGAGAAACCGGTGCCGGAGAGGGCGTTCTGGGCCTTGTCGTAGGCCTGATAGGCCGTGTAGTAGTCCACAAGGCCCTTGTCCAGCGTAAAGCCGGCGTTCTGCATACCGTCCACCATATTCACCACATAGGCCTTGTTCACGTCGCCGGAACCGGTTCCGCCGGCCACAAAGTCAATGGAGGAAACACCGTAGAGGGCCACTTTCTCATTACCCTTGAGCGGCAAGGCGCCTTCGTTGCGAAGAAGGACGATGGACTCGCCTGCGGCCTTGCGGGCCACGGCGGCGTGGGCCTTCAGATCCGGCTTGTTGGAGAACTTGTAACCCTTGAAGCGGGGGGTCTTGACAATGTAGGTGAGCATGTTGCGCACATTGCGGTCCAGTTCTTCCTGTGAAATGGTACCATCCTGCACACCGGCAATGATGCGGTCAATCTCGTTCTGGTTACCGGGTTCCATGAGGTCGTTGCCGGCCTTGGCGCTCTTGACGGTACCGGCTTTGTTGCCCCAGTCCGTCATTACAATGCCCTGGAAACCCCATTCGTCGCGGAGAACAGTGGTCAGGAGGCCTTCACTCTGCTGGGTGTAGTCGCCGTTAAGTTTGTTATAGGAGCTCATCACCGTCCAGGGCTGGGCCTCTTTGACGGCAATCTCGAAATTCTTGAGGTAAATTTCGCGGAGGGCGCGCTGGGAGATGATGGCATCGTCCTCGTTGCGGTTGGTCTCCTGGTTGTTGGCGGCGTAGTGCTTAATGGAAGTGCCGACACCATTGCTCTGGATACCCTTAACATAAGCGGCGGCCATCTTTCCGGACAGGAGCGGATCCTCGGAGAAATACTCGAAGTTACGGCCGCAAAGGGGGTTTCTGTGAATGTTCATACCAGGAGCCAGGAGAACGTCTACGCCGTACTCCAGGACCTCGTTACCCATGGCCGTAGTTACTTCCTGCACCAGGGAAAGGTCCCAGGAACTGGCCAGGAGCGTACCCACCGGGAAGCCGGTGCAGTAGTACGTATTGTTGTCGCCGGGACGGGTGGGCTGGATGCGAAGGCCGGCAGGGCCGTCGGCCAAAACAGTAACGGGAATACCCAGGCGGTCGATGTTGCGGGTGTTGCCGGCGGCGCCGGGCACATTGGCCGATACTCCGGAGGTGACACCGTTGACCATGGCGGCACGGGCACCGCCCACCAGCAAGGTGGCCTTCTCCTGAAGCGTCATGGCCTTCAGGACCTCGTCAATGTTGTCGGGATTCAGCTGAGGCTGGGCGAAGGCCACGAGAGCCATGCCCAGGGCAGCGAGAGTCAAAAGGATTTTTTTCATATCAATGTTATTGGTTTGTTGGATTTTCTCACAATACAAAGTTATTCCTTTCCGTGTTCAATAATTTATCATAATCGCCAAATTGCTTTTCTTTTTCTTCATTTTTCACAATTATCCCTATCTTTGTATAAATAAGCTGAATATTATCTATACACTAAAGTCAATATGAAGAAAATCATCCTGATTTCCGCCGCCATCCTGGCCCTTGCAGGCTGCCAAAGCGGTGACCCTCAGCTGGGTAAGGCCTCCGTAGACAAAGTACTCAAGGCCATGACCCTGGAAGAAAAAGTACATTTTGTGATCGGCATGGGCATGGCCGGAAGCGACGGTTCCTCCGCCGTGGTGGGCGCCACCCAGGACATCGTTCCCGGCGCCGCCGGCACCACCTATCCCATTCCCCGTCTGGGTATTCCCTCCATCGTCCTGGCCGACGGTCCTGCCGGCCTGCGCATCAACCCTACCCGCGAGAACGACCCCAACACCTATTACTGCACCCACTTCCCCATCGGCACCCTCCTGGCCAGCACCTGGAACCAGGAACTGGTGGAAAACGTAGGTGAGGCCATGGGTGAAGAGGTCCATGAATACGGGGCCGACGTTTACCTGGCTCCCGCCCTCAACATCCACCGTCATCCCCTGAACGGCCGCAACTTCGAGTACTACTCCGAAGACCCCGTGGTGGCCGGAAAGACCGCCGCAGCCTACGTGCGTGGCGTCCAGAAGAACGACGTGGGCACTTCCATCAAGCACTTCGCCTACAACAACCAGGAGACCAACCGCACCGGCAACAACGCCATCATCAGCCCCCGCGCCCAGCGCGAGATTTACCTCAAGGGCTTTGAAATCGCCGTCAAAGAGGCCCAGCCCTGGACGGTGATGAGCTCCTACAACAAGATCAACGGCACCTACACCTCCCAGAGCAAGGACCTCCTGACCACCGTCCTCCGCGACGAGTGGGGCTTCAAGGGCCTGGTCATGACCGACTGGTACGGTGGTGACAACGGCGCCGAGCAGATTGCCGCAGGCAACGACATGCTCCAGCCCGGTACCGCCCTGCAGTACGAGCAAATCATGAACGCCCTCAAGGACAGCACCCTCACCGAGGCCCAGCTGGACGTTTGCGTCAAGCGCTGCCTGGAACTGGTCAAGCGCAGCCCCAAGGTGAAAGGTTACAAATACAGCAACAAGCCGGACTTGAAGGCCCACGCCCAGGTAACCCGCCAGAGCGCCCTGGAAGGCATGGTGCTGCTCAAGAATGAAGGCGTCCTTCCCCTCAAGGACGTTAAGAATGTAGCCGTTTTCGGCTGCACCTCTTACGATTTCATCGCCGGCGGTACCGGTTCCGGTAACGTGAATCGCGCCTACACCGTCTCCCTGCTGGACGGTCTCAAGAACGCCGGCCTCAACGTGGACGAGAGCAAGAAGGCCGCCTACCTGAAGCACATCGAAGATGAAAAGGCCGCCTTCCAGGCCTCCCTGGATCCCAACGACATGCTGGCTGCCTTCTATCCGGTTCCCCGCCCCACCGAGCTGGTTCCCGACCAGAAGGAACTGGCCGCTTCCGTACAGGAAAACGATATTGCCATCATCACCTTCGGCCGCAACTCCGGTGAATTCTTCGACCGCAGCGCCGCCGACTTCGAGCTCAGCACCAGCGAGCGCAACCTCCTGAAAACGGTCACCAATGCTTTCCACAAGGCTGGCAAGAAGGTGGTCGTGGTGCTGAACGTGGGTGGCGTTATCGAGACCCTCTCCTGGAAGTGGATGCCGGATGCCATCCTCCTGGCCTGGCAGGCCGGACAGGAAGGCGGCAATTCCGTCACCGACATCCTCACCGGCGTGGAAAGCCCCTCCGGCAAGCTCCCGATGACCTTCCCCGTGAACCTCACCGACGCCGCTTCCTCGGCCAACTTCCCCATCGATGCCCTCAAGGACGTCTACTTCATGAACCGCCGCGAGGACGTGGGCCTGAAGGACGTGGACCAGACCGACTATGCCGAAGGTATTTACGTAGGTTACCGTTGGTTCGACAAATACAACATCTCCGTCTCCTATCCTTTCGGTTACGGCCTCAGCTATACCAGCTTCGAGTACAGCGAGCCCACTGTAAAGAACGACGGAAAGACCATCACTGCCACCGTCAACGTGAAGAACGTGGGTGAAGTGGCCGGAAAGGAAGTGGTCCAGCTGTATGTAACCGCTCCCGAGAGCTGGATGGACAAGCCCGCCAAGGAACTGAAGGCTTTTGCCAAGACCGGCAAGCTGGCCCCCGGCGAGTCCCAGACCCTCACCCTCACCTTCCCCACCTCCGAGCTCGCCTCCTTTGACGAGCGCGCATCGGCCTGGAAGGTGGACGCCGGCACCTATACCTTCCAGTTCGGCGCCTCTTCCCGCGACATCCGCTGCACCGCAGAGGCCGAAGCGGAAGCCTCCGAGGCTCCCGCCCACGCCGTGCTGCTGAAAAAGTAAGGAACAAGCCTATTACCAAAAAGTCCTGCCCGTTCTGGGCAGGACTTTTCAAATTCTTAAACCTTTGGCCGTGCGCATCCTCTTCATACATGGACTGGCCTCGTCGGGCGCTTACAAACTGGCCGATATGCTCCGCATCAACCTCAAGGCCGATGTCAAGGCCCCCGACGTCCCCATCGACCCGGACGAAGCGCTGGAGCTTCTCTGCAGCCTTTGCAAGGCAGAGCAGCCGGACCTGGTGGTGGGCCTCTCCTGGGGCGGTTTCCTGGTTCAACAGCTCCGCGGAGTGCGCAAGGCGCTCATCAATCCGGACCTCCATGTAGCCCGCCTCCTGCGCACGCATATCGGCCCTATGGAATACCTCTCCCCTCGCCGGGACGGCGCCACCTCCTTCACCATTACGCCCGAACTCTGCGACCGCTACGAGGCCCTGGAAGCCAGACAGTTTGACAATGACGCTCCGGAGCTCACGCTGGGGCTCTTCGCCACGGACGACGAACTCGTGCACTGCTATGAGGAATTCGCCGCCCGCTATCCCGGCCGGGCAAAACAATACCCCGGGAAACATCTTCCAACGTTTCCCGAGGTAAAAAAACATCTGGCTCCCGCCTTACTCGCCCACGTGGAAGGCCACGCGTAGGTCTTCGATCTCCTCGTCCGTAATGGGGTTGAGCTTGCCCACCGGGGCGGCCATCACCAGCGAACGGGCGCTGAAGTCGGCCACTTCCAGTTTGTCGAAGGTATTGATAAGCTTGTCGCCGGTGACCACTATGGAGTCGTTGGCCAGGAAGGCGCACGGAAGCTTCTTGAAGCCTTCGGCCATTTCTTCCGTGTTAAAGTACTGGGTTCCAAAAGGATACTGAGGAATATCCTGCAGGAAGATCCAGCTCTCGGGAATGGTGCGCACATCAAACTTAACCCCTGTGGTGGCATAACCCATCAGGTAAGGCGTCTGGGTGAGGATGATGCTGTTGATCTTGGGATTCCGGCGGTAAATCTCATAATGAAGAGCCGTGGAGCGGCTTGCGTTCTTGCCGGCTTCCACCATCCCGTTTTTCACCTGGACAATATCGTTGGGCTCCAGTTCCCAGCGCTGCTTGTCGGAAGGGGTGATGAGGAAATCGTCCCCTCTCCAACGTACGGACGCCGTTCCATAGGAGGAACACATCAGGCCCTGGGCGCAGGCCCGGTGTACGATATCGCAGATTTCAGTACGGATGGCGCGCTCGTCGGACGGGTGCTCCACATTCATGAAATGCTGGAAGGCGACGTGGACGGCTTTCTCGTGCTTAAGTATCTGTTCTTCAGTCAGATATACAGGCTTACCTAAAGTCTTGGCATTCAGGATGGTGCGGGCGCACAACTCCAGGGTCTCCAGACGCTGGTAGGCGTCGGCAATGTCCTCGCCCATGAGCACCACGCCGTGGTTTTCCATGATCACGGCCTTATAATCGGGATTCTTCTCGAACTCGGCGGCAATCTTCTCTCCCAGCAGTTCGCTGCCCGGCAGGGCATAAGGGGCAAAGCCGATAGGGCCGCACACGAATTTGGCCTGCGGGATAATGGTAGTATCCGGCACCTGGTGCACAATAGAGAAGGTCACCAGTCCCGGAGGATGCGCATGAATCACGCTGCGCAGGTGCGGGCGCTTTTTGTACAGGGCCTTGTGGAAGGGATATTCCGAGGAAGGCCGATGAGGGCCCACGATGGTACCGTCGGCCTTGACGCACATGATATCGGCCGGCGTCAGGGAACCCTTGTCAATGCCCGCGGGGGTAATCCACATGTCCCCGTTGTCGTCCATAATGGACAGGTTGCCGCCGGAAGTGGTTGTCATCTTCCGGCGATAGATGCGGCCGATGATGAGGGCAATCTGCTCGGCCGGGTGCATTAAAGTTGTGTCGATTTTCTTCATATACAGATTCTTCGCTTCGCTCAGAATGACAAATACTTAGAGTTCTTCGCTATGGGAGAGCAAATATTCTTCGGCCTCTACGCTCCAGAGGCCGTTGTGGGCCTTGCAGATGGCGTCCAGCTTGTCATATACCGGCTTCCCCACCTTGCCGAAATCGGCAATGGCCGTCAGAGGCATCTCTATATGCGTATAGATGAGTTTCTTGCCGCCCGGGATGCTGGGCAGGTTCATGGTGGTGTCAATCACGGCATTGAGGCCGCCGATATGGGTGACCAGGCCGGCCGGATCCATGCCCTTGCCCATGTAGTGCAGGGCCTCCTTCATGTCGTCGGTGTTGCCGCCGGAGGTGCCCACCACGTGGGTGTTGTTGTAATGGACATTGTAGAAATTGAACGGAGCCTTGAACGGGGCCTTGGAAGGGCCGGCGAAGAAGTTGAGGCAGCCGTCGAAGGCCAGGATGTCGTCGGCCTGCTCCACCACCGGGGCCACCGGGGCAAAGCAGAAGACGTCGTCGTAGCCCGTGCCGCCCGTAAAGCCCATCAGCAGTTCCACAGGGTTCTCCACGCCCGTGTTCACGTAATGCAGTTCAATGCCGCGGCTCTTGGCAAATTCCACCGTATACAGGCTGGCGGCACGGTCCAGGCGTTCCTGATTGATATCGGTCACCACCAGCAGGGCGGGCTTGCGGTCCTCACGGTGCAGCACGTAGTTAATGGCCGCCAGGCCCATCGGCCCTACGGAAGCCAGCAGCGCCATTTTGCCGCCGTCCTTGATTTCCATGGCGTGGACATACTTGCCCGGCGTGGTGTGGTAGCATGCATGCATGGCGCCCACCACGCAGCTGAGCGGCTCGCTCAAAGAGGCGGGATAGAAGCCCTCTCCCTTGAAGGGCAGCAGGCAGCCGTCTTCCATAACCTCCTTGGGAATAACCACATAGGTGGCATCACCGCCGATGTTCTGATAGGAATACCCCGGAGCACTGTAAATGCCCACCGGGCCGCGGGGATCGTTCATGGCCGGCTGGATGGAGAATTTGTCTCCAGGTTTGAACTGGGCCTGCCATTTTGCGCCCACCTCCACAATCTCACCGGCAAACTCATGGCCGATGATGATGGGATGCTCCGCCACATCGTTGGGCACGCGCTTGTGGTCCGTCCCCTGATGCGTGGCCTTGTAAGACGACATGCAAATGCTGTCGCTCACCACCTTCGCCAGAATCTCATCTTCCTTAATGGCCGGAAGTTCAAACTCCTCCAGCCTCAGATCGTCCTTTCCGTAAAGTCTTACTGCTTTGGTTTTCATATATTTACGCTAACATTACTTGTCCACCTGTAACAGGAATTGCCTGGCCGGTTTCACCGGTTTGTTCTATGGCGTAGAGAATGGCCTTGGTCACATCGGCAGGGTTACAGCCCTTGCGCATGGGAACCTGGGCCAGGTAGTAGTCCTTCACGTCCTGTACCGTCTTGGCGCCGGGCACCTTGCCGGCGGCCAGGTACTGGACGAAGAGGCCGTTCTCCGGATTGCTCCAGAGCGGTCCGTCGTAGAAGTTGCCGGGGCAGATGCTGTTCACCTTGACGCGGAACGGAGCCAGCTCCAGGGCGAAGGACTGCGTTAGGCCTATGCCGCCGAACTTGCCGCCGGCGTAGGCGAAATTGGCCTTGGAGCCGCGAAGGCCGCTCTTGGAGTTCACCTGTACGATATCGGCAAAGTACTCCGGATCCTTCTCCGTCTCTATCTTCATGATGTGGCTGGCCACCTTGGCGCAGAAGAAATACGCCTTGTAGTTGATGTTGGTCACAAACTCGAAGTTCTCCGGCGTCATGGCCTCCAGGCCACCTGCGCGGAGTACGCCAGCGTTGGACACAAACACGTCCAGCGCACCGAAATGGCAGATGGTCTCCTTCATCAGGTTGTGCAGGCTCTCCATATCGGCCACATTGGTCTTCACGAAGATGGCCTTGTTGTTCTTGGCGATGGAATTGAAGGATTCCGCCGTAGCTTGTCCCACTGCTTCGTTAAGGTCGGCCACCACTATGTTGGCGCCCTGGCCCACGAGCTCGCGGGCAATGCCCTCGCCGAAGCCCTGGGCAGCACCGGTGACCACGATGGTCTTGCCTTCCACGCGGCCGTTTGCGGCGGTATTCGCCACCTTGCGGCGGTAATTCTCCACTTCCCAGTTATCAATGAATTGAATCCAAGACGGTTCCATACCATGAGCTCCACCAAAGCTTCCGGCATAGAACGCCACCTTCATAGCATCCAGGAACACTTCGGTGATGATGCCGGCATTCTTGGCATTGTCGCCCACGGCCACCAGGCCGATGCCCTTCACCAGCAGCACCTTGGGCGTATGGCCGCGGCGGGCCACATAGTCCTCGATGGCTTCTTCAGCCTCCTTTACTTCGGCGTTCAGCACCAGGTACTCGCTCTTGCAATAGACTATGATGTCCGGGGTGAAAGGCGTAGTAACGGCACCCGGAGCCTCCAGAATGCAGTCCACCAGTGCGTTCTTGGTAATCTGCAGCGTCTTGAGCCCGCGGCCGCCCCGGGAGAGAATCTGGCGGATGGCGGGGATGACCTCGGTAACGCAGTCATCCACCTCGGAAGGGCCTTCCGGCAGAGCCTTGACCCGGGATTCCAGCATACTCATCAGTTTGCTGTAGATGCCGTCAATCTCCTCGGGCGTATCGGCCCCCACGAACACGCCGTGGTTCTGCAGGAAGATCACCTGCGGCTGGCTGCCCTTGGCGGCCTTCCAGGCCTGCAGGCGGTCGTACACCTTCTTGAAAAGGGTGTATCCCGGGTCCGTATATTCAATATACAGGGCCTCCGGGAACAGTTCGTCGCAGATGTTGGCGGCGTTCACGGAGCACATGAGACCGTTCACCAGGGTGGGATGCAGGTGCACCACATAGGCGAAGTCCATGCAGTTGTGCAAGCTGGTCTCCACCGAAGGCCGACGGTCCTTGGTGAGGCAGGCGTCGGCCAAATCTTCCTTCACCTGCGCCTCGCGCTGGGCGGGGTCGGCGCTGTAGGCCTTCTCCCCCATGGGCGCCAGTTTGGCACGGTCCAGCACGGCAAAACCGTCTTCGTCAATGGTGGCCAGGGCATGGCCGCTGGCTTTCACCCAAAGATGCTGTGCATCCTTGTAGGACGTATTTCCGCCTCCCGCAATCACATAGCGGGTATCGGCCCCGTACTTACGGGAAATAGCAATCAGTTGTTCAATTGCATTCATATAACAACAATTTACAGATCCTTCGTCGTTTCACTCCTCAGGATGACAAGCGATTTGTCATTCTGAGCGAAGCGAAGAATCTCATGCCTTCATAATCAGGTCTTCTCCGGCAGCTACGCTGTCCTTACCGGCCTGGTGGGCCGCTATGGCACAGGCGCCACGCCAGTTGATGGCCTTGAGTTTGTCGCTCAGCTCCGCGGCGTCGCGGGTGTGCAGTTTCACCGGTTCCATGGCCGGCGTATTGTGCTCGGAGCCGAAGCTTACGATGAAGCCCTCGTCCTCCAGGTAGCCGGCATACTGATCCAGAACCGCCGTAGTGTTGCGGGTGGTAATGAACTCCACGCTGCGGAAACCGCGCTTTTTTAGCGTATCGGCCGCCTTCATGAGGTCGCCCTCAAAGTCCGTGAAGTTCCCCTTGGCATCATCGGCCAGGAAGGGATAGGTAGGGATGCCACCCGCCGCCTCAATGATTTCCTGAACGGTCTTCATGGGCAGGAAGGCCTCCGGGCTCTCCGGCACAAAGGCCGGACCACCCGCCTTCAGCAGCTTGCTGCGAAGCTCGTTCTCCACCTTGGCAGGATCGTCTGTCATCTCGACCAACGTGGAGAGATCTCTCGACTGCGCTCGAGATGACAAGGGGGCGTCGGATGACAAGGCCATGCGCAGAGCCTTGGCCAGGTGTCTTTCACGAATAGATCCCTTGGTGAGCTTCTCCCGAATCTCATCGAAATCCAGCTGGATATCCATCCCTTCGGCCTTGAGCCAGGCATTCAGCTTGCCGCACATCCTCTCCACCTGCGCATTGGACTCGGCCCTAACGGCCTCCAATTGCCGCAGCGGTTCTCCCTTCAGGATCACCGGATACGCCAGGCCCTTACCACTTATATAGGTACGCCCCGGATTGTTGGGATCATTCACCCGCAAACCCGCAGCCTGGTCCTCCGCATTCAGCGAAATGAACTCTATCCCAAACAACGGATACAGCTTCCTGCCAGCACATCCCTCCTTCCACGCACCATATCCGTCCATGGAGTAGAAATCATTGATTCCCACTACCTTTACTCCTTCCGCCGCCGCATGCTCCAGTGCCTGGTCTACCGACTCAAACGCACTGAAAGAATACGGAGTATGAATATGAGCATTTACATCTAGCATAGTACTATACATTAATCAAAGATATATACTCAAAAATCCGTAACCACCCTCGGTTCCGTAAGAGGGAGGGGCCCGCCGGCTTTGCCGGTGGGAGGGGTCGCGAAGCGACGATTTTTGAGTATATATCTTTGATTCTCTGACATTAAACTCCCTTCTTTGATCTTAGCATCTGCTGGGCACAGGTCTGGTTGCTCACGGGGATGTAGCCCGGGAGGGGGAACATCTTTTCATGGATGGCATCCAGGAACCAGCTGGGCTGCGGGAAGAATGCGGCCTCCAGCTCGTGGGACGGGGTAATCCAGTTGCGGGAACCCAGCACCACGGGGGCGGCGTCCAGATAATCGAAGCAAAGGTCCGTAATGTTGGCGGCCAGGTCGTTGAGATAACTGCCGCGGGCCGATGCGTCGCCGGCTATGATGATGCGGCCCGTCTTCTTGACGGAGGCCACCACCTTCTCGTAATTGAACGGCACCAGCGTGCGGGCGTCAATCACCTCGGCCTCCAGGCCGAACTTCTCCTTGAGTTCATCGGCCGCCTGCAAAGCGCGGTACAGCGTAGCGCCGATGGTAAGGAACGTAACGTCCTTACCGGCACGCTTCACGTCGGGCTCGCCCAGCGGAATCTCGTAGTAGCCTTCCGGCACGCCGCCCTCGTGGAACTCCTCGCCCTTGTCGTAGATGCGCTGGCTCTCGAAGAAGATCACAGGGTCAGTGCCTTGCAAGGCGCTGTTCATGAGGCCCTTGGCGTCGTACGGCGTCACGGGGAACACCACCTTCAAGCCCGGGATGTGCGTGCACAGGGACGTCCAGTCCTGGCTGTGCTGGGCACCGTACTTGGAACCCACGGAAACGCGCACCACCACCGGCATCTTGAGGATGTTGCCGCTCATGGCCTGCCACTTGGGCAGCTGGTTGAAGATTTCGTCGCCGCAGCAGCCCAGGAAGTCGCAGTACATGATTTCCGGGATTACGCGGCCGCCGCACATGGCATAGCCGATGGCCGTGCCGATGATGGCCGCTTCGGCAATGGGGCTGTTGAAGAGCCTGTGATAAGGCAGGGCCTCGGTAAGGCCGCGATAAACGGCAAATGCGCCGCCCCACTCGCGGTTCTCTTCGCCATAGGCCACCAGGGAAGAATCCTTGTAGAAACGGTCCACAATGGCTTCAAAGAGGCCGTCCTTGATGTTGTACATCTTCATCTTGGATACGGCGTTGCCTTCGGCGTCCTTATAGAAACGGCACTTGCCGGCAATCTGCTTCACGCGGGGATTCTCTTCCAGCGGATGATTAACCTCAGGCTTGGCGTCTCCCAGGGAGTCCACGCTGCCGTTGGAGAACATCATGTCGCCCAAAAGCTCGTTGTCCTTTACCAGGTCCATGCGGGGGCTCACGGTCTCGTCAATGGCCAGCTTGTACATCTCGAAGATGACATCCTTCACATAGGTCTGGATGGCGTCCAGATCGGCCTGAGTGGCTACGCCGGCCTCGATGAGCTTGCGGCCATAGGCCAGGATGCAGTCCTCGGCCTGCCAGGCTTCCATCTCCTCCTTGGTGCGGTAGCTGGACTGGTCGGACGGGGAATGGCCGCTGTAGCGGTACGTGACCACATCCAGCAGGCAGGGGCCTTCCTTCTTTTCCAGCAGGGCCTTCTTGCGGCGGAAAGCATCGATCACGGCCAGCGGATTGTAACCGTCCACGCGCTCGGCGTGCCAGGCTTCCGGGTTAAAACCGGCACCCAGGCGGGCCGGGAAGGTGTATCCCATGGTTTCACCGCGGGTCTGGCCGCCCATGGCGTACTGGTTGTCCATCACGTTGATGAGCACCGGCAGGCCACCCTTCATGTCGCCCTCCCAGAGGGTCTTGAACTGGTCCATGCTGGCGAAGGTCATGCCTTCCAGCACCGGGCCGCGGGCCATGGCGCCGTCACCCAGGTTGGCCACCACAATACCCTTCTTGCGGTTCACCTTCTTATAAAGGGCCGCACCCACGGCAATGGCACCGGAACCGCCTACGATGGCGTTGTTCGGATAAATGCCGAAGGGAGTGAAGAAGGTATGCATGGAGCCGCCGAGGCCCTTGTTGAAGCCCGTGGTGCGGGCAAAAATCTCGGCCATGGCACCGTAGAGCAGGAATCGGATACCCAGTTCCTTGGTAGTGCCCTGGAAGCCCTTTCCGGCCACGGCCACCGTGGCGCCGCCCCAGAATTCGTCCATCACTTTCTTGAGCTCGGCCTCAGGCAGAATCTCTATGGAACGCAGACCCTTGGCCAGAATCTCGCCGTGGGAACGGTGGCTGCCGAAAATGAAGTCGTCGGTATTCAGGGTATAGGCCATACCCACGGCAGCAGCCTCCTGACCGGCACTCAGGTGCGCCGGACCGGGGTTGTTGTATGCCACACCGTTGTAACCGCCCGTGGTCTTGACCAGGTTGAGCATGGTCTCGAACTCACGGATCACGAACATGTCGCGATAGATGTGCTTGAGGTCGTCCTTAGTAAAGTTGCCCGCCGCCAGTTCGTCCTTTACGGACTTGCTGTACTCCATCACGGGAATCTTGGGGAACTGAATTTCATGCTCCTTGGGGCGGAGCACCTCATTGGGATCGATGTATAATGACTTGGGCATGGCTTATTTCAGGGTAAATACGGTTTCTTTCAGAATTTCAGATACAGTGGGGTGCGGGAACACCACTTCCTTGAGCTGTTCCACGGTCATTTCCTGCTCGATGGCCACACAGGCGCTGTGAATCATCTCCGAGCAGGGGTTGCCCAGCATGTGGACACCCAGGACCTCGTGGTACTGCTTGCCCACAATTACCTTGCACAGGCCTTCGCCGCGCTCGTTCTCGGCCACAAAGCGGCCGCTGTAGGCCATGGGCAGCTTGAGCACGGTGTAGTCCAGGCCCTTCTTGGCGGCTTCGGCCTCTGTGACGCCCACGCCGGCCACTTCCGGATTGGTGTAAACCACGCCCGGGATAGCGTTGTAGCGCATGTGATCGGCCTTGCCCAGGATGTTGTTCACGGCCACCTCGCCTTCGCGGGAAGCGGTGTGTGCCAGCATGGAGAAGCCCGTCACGTCGCCGGCGGCATATACGCCCGGCACATTGGTCTGCATCTTTTCATTGACCTTGATACCGTAGGGACGGCCGGCCGGATTCAGCGCCAGCTCTACGCCTATGTTCTCCAGGCCGATGCCCGCGAAATTCGCCCTTCGGCCCACGGAAACCAAAATCTTGTCACCCGTGGCGCGGCAGGTATTACCCTGAGGGTCTTCGTACACTACGTCATTGCCCTCGACGGCCACCACTTTGCAGCTGAGGTGGAACTCCACGCCCTTCTTCTCGTACTGGGCCTGGAGCATGGCCGATATTTCGTCGTCCAGCGGGCCCAGAATCTTGGGCAGCATCTCCACCACCGTCACCTTTGTGCCGATGGAATTGAAGAAACTGGCGAACTCCATGCCGATGACGCCGCCGCCGATGACCACCAGGCGCTCCGGCTGCTGCTCGAGGGAAAGGATTTCGCGGTTGGTGACCACCACACCGCCCAGACCTTCGCGAAGGCCCGGGATGGGCGGAACGGCCGCCTCGGAACCCGTGCAGATGAGAAGGTTGCGGGCCTGGTATTCCTGCCCTTCGGCCACGACGGTGATGCCATCGGCCCCGCGGCCCTTGATCACCGCCTCGCCTTTGACCACCTCTACCTTGGCGCCCTTCATCTGGGCCTTTACGCCTCCCACCAGCTTCATCACCACCTTCTTCTTGCGCTTGAAGATGGCATCGAAGTCGATGGAAGAGCCCTCTACGTTCACGCCGTACTGGTCGGCATGTTTGGAATAATCATACACTTTGGCGCTGTACAGCAGCGTCTTGGTGGGTACGCAACCCTCGTTGAGGCATACGCCACCCAATTCCCTCTTTTCAAAAAGGACTACAGACAGACCGGCTGCACCGGCACGTCCGGCAGCCACATAGCCGCCGGGACCTCCGCCTAAAACTGCTAAATCGTACATAATATTGTCATTCTATACTCTTCTTGTCATTCTGAACGAAGTGAAGAATCTGTTATAATTCTATATCCAAGCTTTCAATTTCTTCGGCCAGTTTCTTCAGGAAGCGGGTGGCCTCTCCGCCGTCAATGGCCCGGTGGTCGTAAGTCAGGCTCAGGCCCATGTAGGGCACAAACTTGTACTCCCCTTCCACCAGTTTGGGTCTGGGTACGATGGTGCCCACTCCCAGGATGGCGCTCTGCGGCACGTTGATGATGGGAGTGAACCATTCCACGCCAAAGCCGCCCAGGTTGGACACCGTGAAGGAAGCGGCTTCCGGGGAAAGCAGGTCGGGATTCACACTGCCCTTCTTGCTGTCCTCGGCCACCTTCTTCAGGGCCTTGGAAAGGCCGATGATGTCCAGCTCGTCGGCATGCGGAACCGCCGGCACCATGAGTCCGCGCTCGGTATCAACCGCCAGGCCCAGGTTTACGGGCTTGAAGAGGCGCATGGCGTCTCCCAGACAGTGGGAATTGAGGTTGGGGAACTGTTTCAGAGCCTTGATAACCGCCAGGCACACGAAGTCGTTGATGGTGATGTTTACATCTACCCGGCCCTCTTCCAGGGCCTTCTTGGCCTTTTTGCGCAGAGCCTGCACCCGCGTGGCATCGGCTCCCAGCATGTGGGTGAGCTGGGCGCTGTTCTGCAGCGAATTGTACATGCTCTTGGCAATGAGCTTGCGCATGTTGGACATCTTCACCACCTCATATTCGGTGCCCTCTCCGGGCAGGCCTTCCGTATGGCTGGGCTTCCAGACCTTAAGGTCTGCGCCCTTCACGCTTCCGGCCAGGCCGCTTCCGGCGCCGGGCGACACAACGCCGCCTTCCGCCATGCGGGCCTTCGCCAGCCCCGTCAGGTGTCCCTGCGCCAGGGCGGCAGCCTCCACGTCGCGGGCTATGATACGGCCACCAGGGCCGCTCCCCGCCACCTGCGCGGTGTTAACATACTGCTGAGCAGCCAGCATTCTGGCACGAGGAGATACCGGTGCGCCTTCGACGATTTCCGAAGCGGAAGGAGGTACACCTTCTGAAACCTGTGCCACCCTCGGCTCCATAAGAGGGAGGGGCCCTTTAGGGAGGGGTCGCGCAGCGACGGTTTCAGAGGGTGTACCTCCTGCAGCGGAAGAAGCAGAAGGTTTAAACTCCTCGAAACTCTCCCCGGGCTGGCCTATCACCATCACATTCTGAAGCACGGGAATCTCGTCCCCATCGGCCCAGAAAATGGCCAGGACGGTTCCTTCCACCTTGGACTCTTCCTCGAACGTGGCCTTGTCGGTCTCGTAGCCGAAGAGGACATCGCCCACCTTGACGGTGTCGCCCACCTTTACCTTAAACTCGGAGACTATGCAGCTCTCCACGGACTGGCCCTGTTTGGGCATGATTACTACTGTGGCCATGGCTTACTTGATCAATTCCGGCAGGAAAGTACTGAACACCAGGATCACCAGGCCGCACACCAGCACGGCGATGGTCTTCTTGGAGCAGCCCTTCCATTCCTTAAGAATAATGCCCCATACGTTGGAGAACGTGACGTTGAACGCCATCAGGATGCAGAAGGCCAGCGTCATCATGCTGCTGCCGGGCTCGAAGAAGCTCTTTCCCAGCGACAGGCCGAAGAACTGGCTGTACCACAGGGCACCGGCCAGCAGGCAGAAGAGCAGGTTGTTGCCCCACACTTCCTTCTTGGCGTAGTCGCCCCAGGTCTTGTTCTTCTGGTTCTGCCAGAAGCAGTATGCCGCATTGGTCACAAAGCCGCCCAGCGTCACCAGGAAGGTGGCAGGCAGGGTCTGGAACATATCCGGCGTTTCGGCAAAATGGATGGTCTTGCCGAATTCGAGGCCCACGTTGAAGCAGCCGCTCATAAAGCCGGCCAGGAGGGCAATCACCAGGCCCTTGGGGAAGTTGAAGTCCTTGACGGCCTGCTTCTTTTCCTCCTCACTGAGGGAGGCCGATTTCATGCCGCCGGCAATGCCGATGACAGCAATGCCCAGCAGGCACACCACCACGCCCAGGATAACGGCGAAGGTGAGGGACTCCAGCGCATTCAGCTCAGGGAAGAAGATATTCAGCAGCACGGGGCCCATGATGGTGCCCAGTCCGGCGCAGGTACCCAGGGCAATGCTCTGGCCCAGGGCAACGCCCAGGTAGCGCATGGAAAGGCCGAAGGTAAGGCCGCCCACGCCCCACAGGGCGCCGAAGAGGATGGTCATCCAGATATTGAAGTTGCTGGCCTGTGCGAACAGTTCGCCCACGCTATGGCCGGACGGAACCGCCAGCAGCAGCCCCAGGAACGGCAGGATGAGCCAGGCAAAAACGCCCTGCACAATCCAGTACGATTCCCAGGCCCAACCCTTGATCTTATTAATAGGAACATAGCAGGAGCTTTGGCAGAAAGCTCCTATGGCTATGATCAGAAGTCCGATGATGATGCTCATGGCTTATCGTTTGGAAGTAATCTCTTTCTCGTATTTCTCGATCTCCGGGATGAAGGCCTCACCCACGGGCACGTTGTTCTTGTAGTTGAAGTAGTCGAACACGGCGCCGAACGGGAGTGTCTTGGCCTCTTCCAGAAGGGCGAGGCGCTGGAAGCCCTTGCCGGCGTCTTCGTATTCGCGAAGCTTGGCCAGGGGTTCCAGGAGGGCGCTCAGGACGCACTTCTGCGTGGCGCGGGTACCAATAACATATGCGCCGATGCGGTTGATGGCGGCGTCGAAGTAATCCAGGCCGATGTGTGCACGGTTCAGGGCGTCGGCACGGACAATCTCCTTGAACAGATCCAGCGTCTGGTCGTTCATGATGGTCACGTGGTCGGAGTCCCAGCGGATGGGGCGGGACACGTGCAGCATGAGCTCGGGCACGAAGAGCAGCAGGGAGGCCACCATGTCGGACACGTTTTCCGTCATCTCGTAGTGACCGGTATCCAGCGTGTACATAAGCTTGCGGGTGGCGCAGTAGCCGGCCACAAAGTCGTGAGAGCCAACGGTATAGCTTTCCAGGCCGATGCCGAAGAGCTTGGCCTCCAGGCAGGTCTTCATGCCGGGAAGGTCTTCCTTCAGAATCTCGTCCAGGCTCTGGGCGAAAATCTCACGGTAACGCTTGCGCTCCACCGTCTGGTCCTTGGAACCGTCGTGCACCCAGATGTTCATGATGCAGGGGTCGTTCTGGGCCTTGCCCATGGCATCGGCAATGCGGCGGCAGCGCTTGGTGTGCTCAATCCAGAATTCGCGGATGGCGGGATCGGGGTTGGCCAGGGAAAGGTCACCGCTCTTGGGATGGCCGAAGGAAGTGGAGTTGAAGTCCAGCTTCATGTTGTTCTCTTTGGCCCACTGGATCCAGCTCTGGAAGTGCTCCACGCCCACCTTGTCGCGGTCTACATACTTTCCGCCGAAGTCGCCGTAAATCTCGTGCAGGTTCAGGCGGTGGTTACCGGCGATGAGGCTCTTGGCAAAGAGGACGTCCTTCTGGAGCTCCTCCATGTTGCGGGCGCGTCCGGGATAGTTACCGGTGGTCTGGATGCCGCCGGAGAGGCCGGCCTGGCTTTCAAAGCCCATTACATCGTCGGCCTGCCAGCAGTGCAGGGAAATGGGAGTCTTCTCCAGGGTTTCGATGGCTTTGTCGGTGTCCACGCCAATGGCGGCATAGCGCTCCTTGGCAATCTCGTAGGACTTGAGGATTTGGGATTCTTTCATATTGTATCAGTGTTTATTTGTTTGTCTATTTGTCATCCTGGTTTGTCTATTTGTCATCCTGAGCGAAGCGAAGGATCTGTTATTTCGGCAGGAAAGTTTTCACCTTAAATGCTTTGGCTATCATTTTGCGCATTTCCCAACGGTCTTTCACCAGACCGGCGGCCTGGGCCTGCAGCATTATGTTGCCTATGGCCGTGGCCTCGGTGGGGCCGGCCACCACGGGCAGACCGATGGCGTCGGCCGTCCACTGGTTCATGAGGTCGTTGGCGCTGCCGCCGCCTATGATGTGCAGTTTGTCAATGGCAAAGGGAGCGAAGCCTTTCAGGCTCTGCAGCACCGTGGCGTACTTGTCGGCTAGGGAATGGTAGATGCAGGAAACAATCTGCTCGTCCGTAGCGGGGCCGATGACGGAAGTAATGGCCTCCACCATGTTCTCCGGCGCAGCAAAACGGGGGTCGTCCGGGTCTATGCGGCCGGGGAAATCCTTCTGGGCCAGGGCCATTTCCACCAGTTTGGCGTAAGAATAGTCCTTGCCGGCGGCTTTCCAAACCACACGGCACTGCTCCAGCAGCCACATGCCCGTGATATTCTTGAGGAAGCGCGTGGTGCCTTCTATGCCGCCTTCGTTGGTAAAGTTCTCGCGGGCCGATGCCTCGTTGATGATGGGAGCGGGCACCTCAACGCCCATGAGGCTCCATGTGCCGCTGGAAAGGTAGGCGAAGTGCTCGTCAGAGGCGGGCACCGCAGCAATGGCCGATGCGGTGTCGTGCCCGGCCACAGCAACAACAGGAACGGGACCCAGGCCCGTTTCCTTCGCAATTTCCGGCTTCAGAGGACCTATCACCGTTCCGGAAGGAACAATGGGAAGAAGCATGTCCGTACGCACGCCCAGCTCTTCCAGCAGCGGCTTGTTGAACTGGCGGGTGGCCTGGTCCATCATGCCGGAAGTGGAAGCGTCCGTATATTCGCACACCTTCTTGCCGGTGAGGAGATAGCTCAGCAGGTCCGGCATGAAAAGGATGGCGGTGGCGCCTTTCAAATTCTCATCCCCGGCCTGCGTCTGGGCGTAAAGCTGGAAGATGGAGTTGAAATTCATAATCTGGATACCCGTGCGGGCATAGAGCTGTTCCCGCGGAACAGTCTGGAACACCTTCTCCGGAATGCCGTTGGTGTAAGGGTCACGGTAGCAGCGGGGCAGGCCCAGCAGCTCACCGTCGGGGCCGATGTGGCCGAAGTCCACACCCCAGGTGTCAATGCCGATGGATTCCAGTTTGATTCCCCTCTCCCCTACCTGTTTGAGACAGGTGACGAAGTGGCGGTGCATGGCCAGCACATCCCATTGCATGCGGCCGTCTTTTTTTACCATCTCCGAAGGGAAGCGGTAAACCTCTTCCATGGAGAAACCGTCAGCAGAAAAACAGGCCAGGATACCGCGGCCGGATGTGGCACCGCAGTCAAAGGCCAGAAAATAGCGAGTTTCGGTCATTAGCGTGTTTCTTTGATGTCTGATGCAAATTTAGCGCATTATCCACACTTTCCGGTGAAGATAATGCGCTAAAAACTTCGATTTTTGACAATTATAGGCGCAGGGTATTCTTTCCGCCGTGAAGGGTCTGTTCCTTTCCCTTCCATACAAAGGTGCCCTCCACGCCTTCAGGCAGCGAAATATCGGCCTGAAGCTTGTTCCCTTTCACTTTGTAGTGTACGGAAACAGCACCGGAAGGATGCGGTATGGTGCCGCCGATTTCTTTCAGGTCGCCCAGGCGCGGTTCTATGCGGACTTTCTGGAATGCCACGGCGTCGGAATCGATTCCCAGTACCGTCCGGTAGAACTCGATATTGGGGCTGGCACCCCAAGCGTGACAGTCGGAACGGGTGCCGAATACATCGGCATCTTCTCCCCAGGTAGTAAGGCCCATGGCCATGTTCTCCCGCCAGATGTCCAGCCAGTTCAGGTAATCGTTGCCCAGTCCGGCCTTCACATAGGCCTCGTACAGGTAGAACTTGTAATAAATGGTGCACTGGGCCAGGGATTCGTCAGTTTGCAGCTTTTCAGCCATTGCCTTGGGATCCTCCACAATGCCGCAGAGGATGGCCAGGGCGTTGCTGTGCTGGCTGTAGTAATCCTGCTCGGCCCGGTTGGCAAACAGGCCTTTATCGGAATTCCAATAGGCCTTCTTCACACCTTCGGCCAGGCGGGCGGCCTGAGCCTTGTACTCCCCTGCCTGCCAGGTATTGCCCCGCACCTCTTCCATGTGAGCCATGAGCTGAAGGGCATACAGGTATTGCAGGTCCATGGCGCTGGAGCAGCCGTCGGCACCCCTAAGCTGCACGCCGCTATGCCAGCTTTCCGGCCGGTCGTTCACCCAGTCACTGAAATTCCATCCCGGGAGGTTCTTCACGCGCCCGTCGGCCTGCTGGAAGCGGGAGTAATAAGTCATGATCTGCTCCGCGCCGGGCAGCAGGTCCATCACAAACTGCGTGTCCTTTCCGTACATCATGTAGTCGTGCAGGGCATAAACATAGCTGAGCGCATAGGGCTGGATGTACTGGGGAATGGTGGTGGGATAACGGCTCTTGGTAATGCCTTCGGGGTTGCGGGAAATGTCGGCCAGGTGCAGGAAATTCTTCACCAGGCGGTCATCTTTGCTGTTAAAGAGCGTCACGAGGGCCTGAATGCGGGTGTCTCCCAGGTACTGGAGCTGCTCGTAGTACGGGCAGTCCATATAGGTTTCCCAGGCGCAGAGACGGGCCGTACGCCAGCCAATCTCCAGCATATCCTTCAGTTCCTGCCGGTCCGTGTCCAGGCGGGCGTCCAGCGTGAAGGGATATCCGGTAAAGATGCCGGAGGTTTCCTCTATGGTAAGGGGGTCGCCGGCCGTCTCCACCTGCAAGCGCACATAACGGAAGGTTCGCCAGGAAAGTGTGGTATATTGCTGATTCTGCAAACCATTGGAAATGAGCTGGTCTTCCCTGCCCACAAAAACCTTTCCTTCCGTTTCATTTCGGTTACCCTTACCCTTCACCTTGGGCGACAATACATAGGAAAGATACTCTTCCGGAAGCTCGGCCAGCTGCTCGGGGGTAAGATTGTAGGCCGAGCCGGACCCGTCGGGAATATAGAGGGCTTCGGCATAGCCGATCTTAACTTTGGCATCCTTTCCTCCACTCATCCTAAGATGGAAGTAAGCATTGGTAAGCACCTTATTGTCAAGGAGAATCTCCTTCTTGGAATTGGCGGGAACCTTGAATGCCTGGCCCAAGGGGAACGGCGTCCGTTCCATCTGCGGAAGTGTGGAAGGCCGCAGGAGGTGATAGTCAAAATCCTGGATGTCCAACGCGTTCATGGGCTTGCCCGCAGGCCCTTCCCTGGCATCTTTCCAGGCCGAAAGGTCGGCATCGGCCCTGTTCCAGCCAGAGAGGGTTTCATTCATGTCCACCTTCTCTCCGGGACCGGCCACGTAATAGCCCTTGACGATGGCCGTGACGGGGCTGTAGGCCGGATCCTGGATGCATTTCCAGCTTTTGTCCGTAAACAGGCCGGCCGATTCGGCCTCCCCCTGCAGGAGGAAACCATTGGCCACCGAAATCTGCGAATCCGGATGGCTGGGGCCTTCATTGTACACCAGTGCGGCAATCACATTTCGGCCTCCGTTCAGGTAAGGAGCCAGATCCACCGTCTCGTAGTTCCAGTGCGTATTGTCTCCCTTGGCCGGGCCCATGGAAACCAGCTGCTCATTCACATATAACTTGTACCGGTTATCCCCCGTCACATGCACCAGATAACGCGCCGGAACCGCCGGCAGGTTCACATCCTTGCGAAAGTAATACACGCCGTAGTCCTGCGCACCCGTTTCCGGAACGGAAATCCAATGCGCGGGCCACTGTTGGGTAATAAGGTCCGCCGCAGGCTGGGCCTGGAGGGTGAACGCAGCTACAAGCAAGCAACCAAGCGTAACAAGCAGTTTCTTCATATCTTCAATTTCTTTGATTTCTGTGAGCAAATTTATAACAAAAAGAATCTTTCCAATTGCAATTTCCGATGATTATTCTTTGTTTTTTGACAAAACTCCTTCGATTTGCATCAAGTAACTCCGCACAATCATAATTCTTACAATTATTTTCCTTAGCTTTGTCGCACATTACTGAATAATGAAACAACTGATAACCGTGTTGGCAGCCGTGCTTGTAGGCTCCTCTGCCTTTTCCCAAAACCTGCAGGTCTCGTTTGACCTTAACTACGCCACCGAAGAAAAAGTGACGCCCGTCTCCGTGCCAGCCGGCCGTATGCTGCCGGCCGAGGCCAAAACCTATCCCATTCGGGAAGGCTATCGCTTCGGCGGCTGGTATACCACGCCGGACTGCCGGCCGGACCAGGAGTGGCGCTTTGGCAACAATGCCAGTTTCTTCGTTCCCGCCACGGATTCCATGAAGGTGGAGAAGTCCATGACCCTCTATGCCAAATGGGTGAGCCCCAAGGCCGTCCGTACTGTGGAGGACTTGGACGCCATCCGGGAAGACCTCTACGGCTGGTATGTGCTGGAAAACGACCTGGACCTCTCCGGAATTTCCAACTGGAACCCCATCGGCGAATATGAGGGGCCCTATGAGTTTGCCCCGGCCGAATGGTGGCGCCACGCCTTCAAGGGCATCTTCGACGGACAGGGACACACCATCCGGGGGCTCCGTATCACGGAGTTGAAGACCGACAAGGCTGGACTATTCGGCACCATGGCCGACGGGGAAATCAAGAACCTCACCCTGGAAGACAGCCGGCTGGTCTTTACCGCCGAAAGGCCGTACGTGGCCCCGCTGGTGGGCATTATCAAGCAGGACAAGGGCGTTGCCGCCGTGCGGAACTGCAGCATTACCGGAACCGTAATCAAGGTCAAGACCACCAACACCGAAGGCACCTTCCACAGCTTTACCGGCCTTTGCGGCGGTATCTGGGGCGGCATCCTGGAAAACAACACCGTTAGCGGAACCATGGACATTGAAATAGCCGGCAGCGGCGGCGGAGAACTCTACGTGGGCGCCTATACCGGCGAAGCCTACAACGACACCCGGGACTGCTCTTCCGACTTTGAAATCAGCATCCGCTTTGCCCAGCCTCAGGTGAACGAGTTCAAGGCATTTATCGGAGGGCTGCAGGCATCGGCCACCTATGTAGAGAACTGCACGGCTAAAGGCAGTATCCGCATCAGCGGTCAGAGCGGCAGCAAACAGTTTTATGTGGGCGGACTTGTGGGCAGCGAACGGTCTGGTACCGTCAGCGGCAGCCATTCCACCGTCCAGATAGAGATGGCCGATATGGACTTCGCCCAGGTGGGCGGCATCGTGGGTGAATTCAACTCCACCTACGGCACCATGGGATCGGCCTTCGGCGTAACCACAACCCGCCTAACAAGCTGTTCTTATGCTGGAACACCCGTCTTCCGCAACGTAGCGGAGCCGGTCTTCGGCCAATTTGCCGGTGCTGGCGAACCCGCTCCCCTCACCTCTTTCTGGGGCCCTTCCATGAGCTATAAGATTGAAAACTGCAAATACAATCCCACCCCGGAAGGACTGGCTCCGTAGAGTCGATAGAGTGGACGTAAGCGATTGTTAATCAGAACGAACGTGTTTTTCCCCTGGTCGTTTTGACCAGGGGAATGTGTTGTAACGAGCTTATAATCAGATAGTTGCCTCCATGGACCATGCAAGCCTCCACCCAAGCAGGCAAGGATATCTCATGAATTCTTCCTATCTTAGAGGCATGAAACGATTCCTGGTCTCCCTTATCCTCTGTCTGCCGCTGGTGGCCCACGCCCAGATGAACGGCCAGACTCCCACTCCGGAACAGATCCAGGCCTATCTGGCCTCACTCAAACCGGACCCGGAACACCACGTGCTCACGCCCGATAAGAAGGCCGTGAAGCAGAGTCCATACAAGGGCCACGCAAACTACGGGAAAAGCATCGCCGTCTTTGGCGGATCGCTTTCCGTGAATCCGGAATCTGATGCTGCCAAGCAGCAGTGGGCCAATCTGTTAGGCTCTACGGTTACCACCTATGGCGTAGGCGGTGCGGGCTTTGCCCGGGAACAGGGCTGTACCCTGCAACGGCAGGTAGATTCGGCCGGAGTCTACGACATCTATGTGCTCTGGGCCTCTACCAACGACTATATGAATAACCGCCCCTGTGGCAGCTGGAAAGACTATACCGTCTTTGACGGCTACGACGAAAGCAAGCGCAGCACCCAGTGCGGGGGCATCAACTACTGCATCAAGAAGTTGAGAGAAAAGAACCCTGAAGCGCGGATCTACTTCTTCACCTCCCTCCGCTTCTTCGGCAAGGATGCCGGCCACAATCCGTTCTCCACGGAACCCAACCAAACCGGCCGGACCTTTGCCCAGTACATTGACGCCCAGAAGGCATGCTGCCAGTATCACGGTGTTCCGGTGCTGGACCAATTCAGCATTCAGGACGTGGACGAGCACAATTACCAGCTGTACTACCTGCAGGACTGCCTGCACATGAATGAGGCCGGTTACCGCCGCCTGGGGCCGGTACAGGCCGCTTTTCTGGCCGATTAATTCCTACTGCCGGCCTCCCGTGTAGATGAGTTTCTTGGTCTGCGGATCTCTGCGGTACTGCTTGAAGAAGTCCCACATGATGCGGGCGGTGGGCTGGAAGTTCCAGTGGCCGTAGTCCATCACCGCCACCAGACGAATCAGGGGCACATTGCCCTTATACAACTGGCCGGTCTCTATCACAATGCCTTCACCCTTATTGGTCACAATGGTCTCGCGGTCCTGCAGCTGCTGGCCGAAAACAGGGTCCACGGTGAAGTCCATCTTGTCGTTCACCTCCATGCCGTTCATCTGCTCGTAGGCATTCCAGGCATTTAGATAACCGTTGCCTTTCCAGTTGTCGGGGGTAATGTAAGGGACCACCTTATCGGCCGTACCAAAGACCGAGCAGTACGGGGTTTCCACGGAGCCGCGCTTCTGGGTAGCTTCGTTCCAGATGGAGGTGAAGCCCGGGAAGGCGCCCATGCCGATTCCGCCGAACAGGCCGCCGGAGTGGCCGCCCACGGCGGTGAACACGTGGGATTTCTTGATACCCAGGGCGGTGGCCGTCATGGAACCGGCGCTGAGGCCCTCGGCATACACACGGGAAGGATCCAGCTGGGGATACTTGGCAAAGAGCTGATAAAGAACAGATTCCACGCCGTCGTGGCCCATGGCCTGGTAGTTGGGCGTGCCCTGCCATTCCATTTCCACCACAAAGAAACGCTCCTCGGCGGCTACCTGGATGAAGCCGGAAGTCTCGGCCTGGGTGCGGGGGTCGTTGGCGTTTCCGTGCAGGAGCACCACCACCGGAACGCTGTGCTCCGGGGCTCCGTTCATAAGCTCCTTGGGCCAGTACTCATACCACAGCCACTTGGGGCCGTCCTGCGCCTGCGGGCCCCTCATCCCCACGGGCTGCTCCACAATGACACGCTGGATGCCCAGGGCCTCGCAGTCCAGATAAGGTTCCAGTTCCCCGGCGCCATATTGGCCAAAAGGAGAGCCCTCATAATGGGTATGTTTGTAATTGTTATAGCGGTAGTTGCGGCCCAGCACCTGCATCCATGCATCGGCAAAGACCTCATTAAGAGGGGCCGATGTCTGGTTCACCACCACCTGAAGCAGCGGTTCATCGGCATGGGCAGCGATAGCCTTCTGATAAGGCTTGGCCACCTTGGCGGCACCCTTGCCGGCCACATAGGCGGGCACGCCGGCGGGATGCACCGACTTTCCGGCCTTGCCACCCACCGTCATAATACCGGCGATATGGTCTCCCGCCTTGGGAGCGATCACCTGGTTCACAAAGGTAGCGCCATTACCCAGGCCCATCACCTTCAGGTTGCCCGGGCCTCGGTGCTGGTTGAAGAGTTTCACAAAGATCTCGAAATCGGCCTCTGCGTCATACTTGTCTCCAGTAGGATTCACCACGATGGCCGTTCCGTAATTGGCGTCCAGCGAGGGCTGGATATCCAGACTGGAGAGCAGCTGCTCTGCACCGGCCTTGTCCAGCTTGGCGTCCGGATAGATGTAGAAAATGGGCGTAAAGTTATACGAACGGCCTTCGGCCCGGGTGGGTCCGCCGTACATGATGGTGGTAGCCGACCGTTGCGTAAGTATCACATTCTCCGGCTGGGACGGAAAGGCAGGCTGGCCAAAGCAAAGGCAGGCCAGGGTCCAAAAGGCGACAATAGTAAGTAAGCGTTTCATATTAATGCGATTAACGGTTAGCTAATTTAACCATATTCCGGCAATTATCAAAGGGCATATTTGGGAAAGCCCTCGTTTTTCACTAATTTCGCATATCCAATACAGTCAAACCATGAAACGTATTCTGTCTCTTCTGGCCCTCTGCGCCATTACTACGTCACTCGCCTACAGCCAGCCCGGGAATAGCAATCCCTTCGGCAACATGACCCGGGAAGAAATTGAGGAACTGTTCAAAAAGATGAACACGCCACCTTCCGACCCCGCATACCGCATGGAAGTGACGGGCTGTGTCAGCAACGGCAATAAGATTTATGGAGAAGCCTTCATCCCCGTAGCGCCAGGCAAGCATCCCGCCGTCATCCTATCCCACGGCTACGGCGGCACACATCACGGTTTTTACGCCATGGTGGACAAGCTGGCCAAGGCCGGTTATGTGTGCTATTGCTACGACTTCGCTGGTGGCTCCCCCCGGAGCCAGAGTGAAGGCCGCACGGAAGACATGTCCATCTTTACGGAAAGCCAGAATTTGAAGGATGTCATCGACCTGGTGCGTTCCTGGACATTCGTGGATAAAAAGAACGTTTTCCTGCTGGGAGAAAGCCAGGGAGGCTGCGTCAGCGCCATCACCGCTCCCTATGTTAAGAAGAAGATCAATGCCATCCTGCTCACCTTCCCGGCCCTCTGCATCCCGGACGACGGCTTCACTCTGTATCCCACATTGGCCGATGTGCCTGAGACGGTGAACTTTATGGGCATGAACATCGGCAAGGCCTATTACGACAAGTTCTATGACGGCTATGACATCTATAAGGATATTGCCGGTTACCAGGGCAATGTGCTCATTGTCCACGGCACGGAAGACTCCCTGGTGAAACCGGAATACTCCGCCAAGGCTTCCAACGTGTACGGCCACTGCGAACTGCACATGATCTTTGGCGCCGGCCACGGATTCATGAAGCCGGAGCATGTGGAATTATACCACAACTATGTAATGGATTTCCTGAAGCGGAACTTGAAGTAGAATCTATTGGGCCGATACGCTCTCCAGGCCTCTCCGGATATTGCGGATAACCGCATTGGAAGAATAGGTAGCGCCAGAAACGGCATCCACGTCCGGTTCAAGAGTCTTGGCCTCCTCAACGGTTTTACCGACGAGGCGGGTAAGCAGGCTGTCCTTTACCATCTGGAAAAAGCGGGGCGTCTCCTGGTTGGGCAGGGCTTCGATTCTGGTAATCACGCCCTTTGCCATGGAGATTTCCACCGGGGTGGGACCGTTGAAGCCGATGATGTCGGCTCCCATTTCCTTTGTATTGACTTTAAGGGTGTCAGCGCCTTTGGCCCCGGCATTGGTTCCACAGGAAGTGCTGGTGAGACAAGTACCGGCCAAAACGGCCAGAATGGCAACAATCAGTATAGTCTTTTTCATAGTTCAAATTTTAGCGGCGCAAAGATACTAAAAATTGTATAAAATCTGAAGCGGAGCACCTCACGGCGTTCCGCTTCTACCATTAACCTAACTATTAACCAAAGTTTTAACCATTCTTTATGCTATTTCACTCCTTCCGGGTCACGATAACTCACATTCACTCCATAGTCCCGGATGCGGCCGTTGAGGCCTAGCATGGCTTGACCGCTGGTATCCCCTTTGCGGGTGCCATCCAACATCTGTTCACTCATCAGCTTAAGGTCGCTGATACGCTGGAGCGTTTCCAGGTTTTTACCCATATAATGGCCGGGATAAAGCTTCTCAACCCCGTGCTTTTTCATATATTTCTCAATACGGGTAGTTGTCGCCAGCAGTGTGGAGAAGTTCGTGGTTAGCAAGAGGTTGCCACTGCCAAAGGCATCTCCGCTATAGCCCCACTTGCGGCCGTCCATTTCAAAGAACGAGACGCTGCCGGGGGTATGGCCGGGGGTAAAGATGACTTCGATGTGGCGGCCCCCCAAGTCAAACACCTGACCGTCGGCCAAATAATTGATCTTACCTTTATAATCGGCCATGAATTCGGGCACATTTACCATGTCTCCCGCATTGATCCAGATTTCGGGGAAATCGTTGATAGCACTGCCGGTGTGGTCCGGGTGCACGTGGGTAGCGATAAGCGTTACGGGCTTTTTGGTGATGCCCGCCACAATCTTGTCCAGGCCGTCAATCTTGGTTCCGGCGTCCAGCAGAATAGCCTTTTCGGAACCTTCTATTATATAGATGGTCTCGTTGGCCATGAGGTGGCCGTTGCCTTCCCAGGTGTGCTCGTCAATCTGGCGGATAATCACATCGGGGCCTTCGTACACCACGGGCTCGTCATATTTGAGCGGCGGCATGCCCTGCGGCCCCTGCGGGCGCATCAAATCACGGAGCCGGGGCTCGTCCAGGAGTCTTTCGGCACGAACATAGGGAGAGAAGGCCAGCGCCGCTGCGCCAAATCCGAACATCTTAAGGGCTTCACGTCTTGTAATCATGGTTCACTTCGTTTTCTCTGGTGCAAAGTTAAGGGGGAGAACACGTTCCCCCCTTTTCATTATCTTCAGAATACTTGGCAATTTCTTGAAACTTGTGTTTATGAAGGATTTGAATACTATTCTGCAGATGCCGAAAGGCCTTTCAGGATGCATCAGCTTAATTTTGTATCCAGAAATAACAGCAGAATATGAAACAAATCCTGACCCTGATTAGTCTCTCGGCTACTTTCTTCTTTACCAGCTTCACAGTTTCCCATGCCCGGCAACTGCGTTCCCTGAACCAGGGCTGGACGTTCAACAAGGGCTTCGTGCGCACCGGTGCAGTGGCGGGTTCCTTCTTCGGTGCCGCCCCTGTGGGCGAGCCCGTGGACTTGCCGCATACCTGGAACGCTGAGGATTTCATGACGCAGACCAGCTACTACCGGGGCTACGGCCATTATATCCGTACGCTCAACATCCCGGAAAGCGATGCCGGGAAACGCTTCTTCCTCAAGTTTGAAGGGGCCGGCAGCGTGGCGGTCGTCCAGGTGAACGGGACTTTCGTCGGGGAACACAAAGGCGCCTACAATGCTTTCACTTTCGAAATCACCGACTATGTAAAACCCGGTGACAACCAGCTCACGGTGGTGTGCAGCAATGCTCCCACCTTTGAAGTGGCACCCTTCGGCGGCGATTTCAACAGCTACGGCGGCCTGTACCGCAGCATCTGGCTGGAAGTGACGGAGCCCACCTGCATCTCGCCGCTTTACCTGGGCAGCGACGGGGTCCTTATTTCTCAAAAGCGCGTAAGTGAGGAAAGGGCCGATTTATCTGTTCAGGTGCATCTTTCCACCCTCACAGACTATGACGGGTGCGAGTTGCGCGTTGCCTTGCAGGACGCATCCGGCAAAGAAGTGGCCAGCACATGTTATAACCATATTAAGGATAACGTGGTGGCATGCAATCTCTCGCTTGACCATCCGCATTTGTGGAACGGCAGGCAGGATCCCTATCTGTACACCGCCATTACCACCCTGTGGAAAGACGGCGTGGAACTGGACCGGGTGGAAGAACAGACCGGTTTCCGCTATTTCCACGTAGACCAGGAAAAGGGTTTCTTCCTCAATGGCAAACACATGAAGTTGCAGGGCGTTTCCCGTCACCAGGACTGGGCCGGCGTGGCCACAGCCCTTACGGAAGAGCACCATCGCACCGATTATGATTTCTTTGACGAAATGGGTGTCAATGCCCTTCGGCTGGCCCATTATCCGCAAGCCAAATTCATGTTCCAGGAAGCCGACCGCCGGGGCTACGTGGTATGGGAAGAAATTCCATTTGTAGGTACCTGGGTGGCCAATCCTGCTTTCGATGACAACTTGGAACTTCAGCTCCGGGAAATGATTATCCAGAACTACAACCATCCCTCCATCTGCTTCTGGGGACTCTATAACGAGATTCAGGCCGGAACGGACGGCATCGTATCCCGGCTGAACCAAGTAGCCCACGAATTGGATCCCTACCGCCTCACCACCTGCGCCGTGTACATTGACGCATCGACAGAATTCATTCCCGATGTAATGGCTTTCAACAAATATTATGGCTGGTATTACGGAACAAAGGATGACCTGGGGCCCTTTCTGGACGACTGGCATGCACAGCATCCGACGGCTTCCGTGGCCATCAGCGAATATGGTGCCGGCGCCAGCCCCAACCAGCATGTGGGTGTGTACAGGGAAAGTGATTATACCGTTATGGACTCCATGGGCAAGAACCACCCGATGGAACGCCAGACGTCCATCCACCGCGCCCAATGGCCGGTAGTCGCAGAGCGTGACTACGTGTGGGGCTCATACGTTTGGAACATGTTCGACTTCGGCGCTTCTGGCCGATTCGAGGGCGACAGCCCCAACCAGAACGACAAAGGCCTGGTTACCCATGACCGCAAAACCCGCAAGGATGCCTTCTATTACTACAAAGCCAACTGGAACAAATCCGTTCCTACCGTCCATTTGTGTTCCAAGGGCTTCACGGAACGTACCGATCCGCTGACAGACATCATCGTATTCACCACAGCACCTTCCGCCACGCTATACCTCAACGGGAAAAAGGTCTCCCAGAAAAAGGCCGATGCCTACGCCACCGTGGAATGGCCTTCCATTACCCTTCAGCCCGGCCCCAACACGGTCAGGGTGGTTACTTCCCAAGGTGAAGAGCAGGCCGTCTGGACATGTAAACCATAAGAAACCATGCGTTAATGAAGGATTTGAATACTATTCTGCAGATGCCGAAAGGCCTTTCAGGATGCATCAACTTAATTTTGTACCCAGAAATAACAGCAGTATATGAAACAAATCCTGACCCTGATTCTTTCGCTGGCCCTGGCAACCGTTACGGCCTCGGCCCAGCAACTGGTGGCCGGTGCGGCCAAAGTGGACATCACGCCCAAGCAGAGTGATTTGCAGTTTGCTTCGGACATCATCCGCGGAAAACTCTATGTGCGGGCCATTTATGCCAGTGACGGCCATTCCGCTACGGCCCTGGTGGCCATGGACACCCACTGCCACGACCTAGACGCCACCATCCGCAAGGCATCGGTCTCTACCGGCGTCCCTTATGAGAACTTCATCATCTCCAGCACCCATACGCACAGCGGCGGCACCGCAGGCATTGGCCCGGAGAACATTCCTACCCAGCCGCAGATCCAGGAGGCCATCGTTGCCGCCGTGCAGGAGGCCCGGGCATCGGCCCGTCCGGCACGCGTGGGCTTTGGCAAACGCCCGCTGGACCTAAACGTGAACCGTGACAATTATAACGAATACCAGGAGTGGGAGCAGGCCCCCAACTGGACGGCCCCTTCCGACAAAGACCTCACCGTCATCAGTTTCCTGGACCAGGAAGATGTTCCCATCGCCGTGTACATGAACTACGGCATGCATCCGGTGAATTTCTTCATCAGCGGTGTGGTGAGTGCCGATTATCCCGGCGACGCCTGCGCCCTCATAGAGAAAGTCTTCGGCGAGAATACCGTGGCGGTTTTCTGCCAGGGCGCTTCCGGAGACCAGAATCCCAAGCTGGCCTATTCCGACCTCTTCAAGGAGACGGAACAGGTGAAAGGCGTACGCCTTCCCAAACGGGCCGAAGTGGGCGCCCTCGACCTCCGTCCCAAGGAAGTGACGGGCGCGCAGATCCCCCTGCACAAGGCCATGGTGGACCGCAAGGACGAGTACGTGCGCATGCTGGGTAACGCTGTGGCTTTCAAGGCTTTGGAAATCATGCTCTACGACACCCAGTATGAGGTGAATCCCGTCATCAAGGGGACCGAGACCGTGATTGCCGTACCCGGCCGCGAGCGCATTGACAAGGTGGGCCGCGAGAACTACGACCCCGGCTACAAGCCGGCCGGCGACTGCCACATCGGCGTGGGCCTGGTGACCATCGGCGATATTGCCCTGGTGAGCGTGAGCGGCGAAATCTACACGGAGATCGGCCTTCGTCTCAAGAAAGAGTTCCCCGCCAGCAAACTGATGGTGGTAACTCTAGCCGACGGTCCCTTCGAGAGCGGCTACATCTATTCCGACGCAGCCGCTAACCGCCTCACCTTCCAGGTCATCGGCTCCCGCCTCCAGCCCGGCCACGCAGAGAAAGCCATCGTGGAGGCGGCAAAGGAGTTGTTGAAACAGGTTAAATAGCGTGTAATGTAATCGTTTGATTTCTTTTTGTTTACAAGAATCCTCCTCGGGTTTTTACCGAGGAGGATTCTTGTAAATGTCTGAATATTAATTAGTTGTATTTCACGGTTTGTATGTCTGGACGACCTATTCTTCGCTATTCAACCATTTTGACCGCTTTCATGAATTTGTAAAGAAGGTCTATCCATTCATTCCACTCCCTTCCATTATACATGAGACCTTCACCGTGGGTGGCGTCATGGATGAAATGGAGTTCGGCGGGAAGATGCGCCTCGTGGAAAGCCTTGTATAGAAGGTAGGCACCATCCGGACTGAAAAGGTCGAACTCGGGGCCGCAGAGGAAGGTGGGAACGGGGTGCTCCGGCAGTTTGGTTCCTTGAAAGCCATAGATAGGGGCAGCCAGATTGGGACGGGTGCTCTCATCATTGATGAACATGACGTTACAAGTGACCATACCACCGGCAGAGAAACCCATCAAGCCAATCTTCTCCGGATTCACACCCAGTTCTGCTGCATGTTCCCGTACATATTTCACCGCCTGACGTCCGTCGTCGCCCTGTATGGTTCTTTCGACTTCCATGACGGGAATGGAGACGGAAGCCATTCCAGCTTCATTGTCATGGCCCATTTCGGCAAAGGATGACAAGCGCCCGAAGAACTCCATCAAAGACTTGTTAATCTCTTCCTCATTGTTGCCCATGAAGTTGGTACGGTATTTCAGGATGATTCCGGTGACACCATGGCGCTGAAACCACTGGGCCACATTCACGCCTTCTTCTTCCCAGGTGAGGTACATGTTTCCGCCACCAGGAGCAATAATCATGGCCGCACCCGTATTGATCTCCTTTTCGGGCCGATAAACCGTGATGGTGGGCTCCGTAACATTGTAGACCAGCGGACGGCCGGACCGTACATTCTTCAAGGTAAGTTCCTGATAGTTAAGGTTTTCCACCCCTGTGGCGACACCCTCATAGATTTTATATACCTCCTGTGCGCCCAGATGCAGGGCACCAAAGACAACCAAAAGGAAGACTATAGCTTTTTTCATGATTCTGAACACTTTAAAATGTAATATCCCACCGGTAGGGCGGGATATTACAAAGGGTTAACAAAAGCCTATTCCCAACCAGGATTCTGCTGGATGGAAGTCTGCTGGAGTTCGGAGGTGGTGTAAGGGAAGGCCGTATACTTGGCGTTCCAGCCTTCATAGCCGTCCACGGCAGCCTCGGCAATACTAACTTCGTAGGTCACGGGGCTCACGGAAGTGGTGTAGGCAATCTTACCTACAGTGGCAAATTCAGTGGCGGCAATTCCCCAACGGATGCAGTCCCAGAAGCGTTCGCCCTCGCCGAAGAACTCGGCACGGCGTTCGGCACGGAGTTCGGCGTCGGAGTAGCCGTTCACGGCGGGCAGGCCTGCGCGCTGACGGACCTCGTTAAGGGTCGTGGCATCACCGGCGGCTTCGGCATAGAGCAGGAGCACATCGGCATAACGCATCACCGGATAGTTGGCCATGCTGTAGATGTCGTGGGTGCTGGTGGCGGGATACATATCGGAGCACCACATATAAACCTTGGCGGGAAGCACTCCCTGCATAGTACCCTGGGAAGGCAGGGACATGTCGGCCGTCCAGAGGAGGCGCATGCCGGCCTGGTCGTCCGTGATGCCGGGATACTTGGACTTCATAGCAGCCAGGTTGTCACCTTCGTAATTGAGGGTGCCCTTGTAGGCATCTTCGGAGAGGGTTACGAACATGTGGGCAGCCTCTTCAACGGACCAGACGGAACCCATGCGGCGGTTGCTGGTGCCTTCGCGCTCCACCATGAAATCATAGTAGCTCTTGGAAGGCATGGTCTGCAGATAGCCCTGCGTAAAGCCGCTCAGGTGGCAGCCACCGGGCTGGGTAAGCGTTTCACCGCGCCAGTTGGAGTAGAAGTCAATCTTCACCTCGCTGGCCTTCTGGCTCACGTCGTTGTCATCGGCATTGAACTCCCAGACATATTCGTCGCACCAGTCGGCCTTGATGGTAAAGAGGTCGGCGAAGTTGTCAATGAGCTTGTAAGCCTTGCTGTCAATCACCTGCTTGAGGGCGGCGGCAGCGGCTGTCTTGTTGCCGGCATAGAGGTTGGCCTTACCCAGGAAAGCCAGGGCGGTCTGCTTGCTCACGCGGGCACCGATGGCCTTCTGGCCACCCAGACCGGACTTGGCGGGAAGAATCTCGGAAGCCTTCTGGAGAGAGCTGGTGCACAGTTCCCAAAGCTCGGCGGCGTTTCCGTTGGTCACCTCGGCCAGTTCATCGGCCGACATCACGTGGTCCACGAGGGGCGGAGTTCCCCAACCGCGGATGAGGTTGAAGTAGGCCCAGCCGCGCATAAAGTAGGCTTCGCCAATCACCCGCTTCTTGGTAGCGGAGTTATCGGTAAGCTTTTCGAGGATGAGGTTGGCCTGGTAGTTCAGCTTATAAAGGTTGGCATAGAGGGTAGAGGAGCCGAAGCCGTCGTTGTTCACGGTCTTGTACGGATCGGAAGACACATAGTTGTCGGTATAGGACTCGAAAGGAAGGTCACCTACGATATCCCATGCGGTGTTGTACATGGACACGGCCAGGGCTTCGGCCTGCGGATCAGAGGCCTCGGCGTAGTACTTGTCGGTATCCAGGGCACCCAGCTGCTCCACGCTGTCCAGCATCTTGGAGCAGGAGAAAAGGGTGAGGGTGGCAACCGCTGCGGAAAGGATATAAGTTATCTTTTTCATAATACGTTCCAGTTAAGAGATTAGAAGGAGAGGTTGACACCGAAGATATAGTTGCGGGCCGAAGGATAGTTCACGCGGTCCAGGGCGATACCGTTGCCGTAGCTCATGTTGCGGGACTCGGGGTCGTTGCCGGGATACTTGGTGAAGGTGAAGGCGTTCTCCACGGAGCCGAAGATACGCAGGCTCTTGATGTGAATCTTCTTGAGCAGGCTCTGCGGGAGGTTGTAACCCAGCTGGATCTGCTTGATCTTGAAGTAGGAAGCGTCGAACACCCAGAAGTCGGACTGCTGGTATTTACCCCCCCAGAGGGAGTTGTCCACCATGTTGCCCTTAGGCCAGGTAGCGGTGGTAGCCGTAGCAGGCGTCCAGCGGCCGGTGTATACGAATTCGGGAAGGTTGGCGATGGGAAGGTCGGGACGGGAGATGGCAAGGAACATTTCGTTGCCCTGCACGCCGGAGCCGAAGACCGTGAGGTCGAAGCCCTTCCAGGCCAGGTTGAGGGTCACGCCGTAGGTGAAATCCGGAATACCGTCACCCAGGTAAGTCATGCCGTCGGAGTGGTCCACGCCGGGTTCCATGGAATCCAGTTCATCCTTGGTATAGTAATCCGGCAGGCCGCTCTCGGCATTGATACCTTTGTGCTTGTAGCCGCGGATGTACCACATGGGATAACCGCTTTCCATATAAGTGACCGGCAGGAAGAAGTTCATACCGCCAGCGCTGCGGCCAGCGCCCAGCGGGGATTCCTTCACCAGGCTATGCACGGTGGCCAGATTGGCGCTGATGCCATAACGGAAGTCGCCGATGGTGTCTTTCCAGCCCAGGTCGAATTCAAGACCGCGGTTGTTCACCAAACCGCCGTTGATGTAGGTCTGGGAGGCACCGGAAACGGCCGGGGCGCTCACGGAGACCAGCATGTCGGTGGTGTTCTTGTTGTACCAGTCCACGGTGAGGGTGAGGCGGTCGCGCAGGAAGCGGAAGTCGGCACCCAGGTCTACCTGCTTGGAGGTTTCCCACTTGAGGTCTTCGTTGGCCAGGAACTCGGACGGGTTGGCACCGGTGAGGATGCCGTCACCCCAGTTGTACATGCCGCTCAGGGACATGCCGTTGGTCCAGGTGAAGTCCGTGAGGGAGTTGATGTTACCGTTCACACCATAGGAAGCGCGAATCTTGAAAAAGGACCAGATTTCCGGCTTGATGGCGTTCTTGAAGAACTTCTCGTTGGAAATGGTCCAACCGGCCGAGACGGACGGGAAGAAGCCCCAGCGGTTTTTCTTGGAGAGCTTGGACATATCGTAAGCGTCGGCGCGGAAGTTGGCCTGCACGTTGAAACGGTTGTCGTAGGTCCAGGCAACACGGCCGAAGAAGGACTCGTTGAAACGGGAATACTCCTGACCGCCCATGGTGCGGGTAGCGGCAGCCGGATCGTAGAACTGCAGATAACGGAAATTCTCGGCATTGTTGGTGAGTCCGTCGGCGTAGGCGTTGATGGTCTCATAGTGCGTTTGGGCGAACTCCATACCGGCCATTACGGCGAGGTCGTGCTTGCCGAAGGTCTTGAGATAGTTGGCAAAGTTTTCCCACTGCCAGTACTGCTGGTTGTTGGCAGCGCCCTGGATGATGTCGGTACTCTGATACTGCTGGGCGTTGATCCAGGCCTTCTCGGAATAACCGCGGGAATAAGAGGAAGACAGACGGTAACCCAGGCGGGAAGTGAGGACAAGGCCCTTGATGGGGGTAATCTCGGCAAAGGCGGTACCGTTGATGTTGGTGCGGGCCATGAACTGGCTGCCGGCCATCCAGCTGGCGGCCACCTGGTCGCGCATCAGGAGCGGGTTGAAGAGGTTACTCTGCATGAGCAGGGACTGGCCGTAGAGAAGACCATTCTCGCCACGCTGGACCGGGAGACCGGCGGCTTCGGCCTGGAGGAGTCCGGTAGCAGCAGGAACGTCGGCATCGGAAGCATAGTACACGGGAACGGTGGGGTCATAGTAGTAGGCACCGCCAATGGCCGAACCGGTACCGGTCATGTTGTTCTCGGAGACCATACGGATCTTGGCACGCTCGATGGTGTTGTTGGTGCCGATCTTGAGCCATTTCTTAATCTGGTAGCTCACGTTCACCTGGCCGGTGATGCGCTGGAAAGTATCGTACTTGCCGGTAATCATACCGTCCATACCGTTGTAGGAGCCGTCCACATAATAGGTGAACTTCTCGTTACCGCCGGTGAGGCCGATGGTGTGGCGCTGACGGAAACCGGTCTCGAACATCACGTCCTGCCAGTTGGTATCGGCATTCTGGAAGGAAGATTCGGGATACAGGCCCGTTTCCATCCAGTATTCCTTGAACTGGGCGGCGTTCATCATCTTGATGTTCTCCATCGGGGTCATCCAGGTGAACTGGTTGTTATAGAATACGCGCACGTTGTCCTTGTTACCGCTCTTGGTGGTGATGAGCACCACACCGTTACCGGCCTGGGAGCCGTAGATGGCGGCGGAAGCGGCATCCTTCAGCACCTCGATGGACTCGATGGATTCGGGATCCAGGTAGTCGATGTTCTTCACCTTCAGACCGTCCACCAGGATGAGCGGGTCCGGGGAAGAGTTGGTGGAGGAATAACCGCGGATACGGAAGCTGGAGCTGGCGCCCGGAGCGGAGGAGGTGGTGAGCACCTGCACGCCGGCGAGCTTACCCTGCAGGGCGGAACCCACGTCGGAATCAGCACGGTTTTCCAGGGCTTCGGCCTTAACGGAAGCGATGGCACCGGTCACGTTGCTCTTTTTCTGTACACCGTAACCTACCACCACGGTTTCTTCAAGGAATTCGGAGTCTTCCACCAGCACGATGCGGGCGGGAACCTGGTTGGCGGCGAAGGTCTGCGTGGCATAGCCGATGCAGCTCACCTCCACGGTGGCGTTGGAACGGGATACGGTGAACTGGAACGAACCGTCCACGTCGGTGGAAGCACCGTTGGTGGTGCCCACTTCCATGACAGCGGCTCCAATCACAGGACCGTTGGCGTCTACGACGACGCCCTTGACTGTAATCTGCGCCCAGCCCGCCCAGGCGGTCAGGAGCATCAGGCACAAGGCCATAGTCAGTTTTTTCATTTGGTTGGTCATAGTGTTTTGGATATTAGTTGTAATTATTGTTTTCTGGTGCAAAGTTAAAGAAGGGCTCTTCGGAAGGCTTGGCAATATCTTCAAAAGACTATTCATTTTCTGCAAATCAGCCTCACGGGGCCCAGCAGACCGGCCGGGTTCAGCGGGCTGCCGGCGTTGTAGGCGCCCCGGGCGTCGGTATAGGTGATGCGTTTGGCACCGGGCTGTTCATCGCCGATCAGACGATTCACCCAAACGTTGGCCACTTTCACCTCCAGGGTATTCTCCCCTTCTTTCACAGCAGAGGTAATGTCAACGAAATAAGGTTCTTTCCAGGCCGTACCGCAATACTTGCCATTCACCCAGACTTCGGCCAGGTCACACACTTCGCCCAGGTCGATAATAATCTTTCCGTCCACGGTGCCAGAACGGAAACTGTTCTGATAAGTAGCTACGCCGGAGAAATACTTGATGCCGGGATCGGCCGATTCCGTATAGGACTGGAGGGTGACGAAGGTGGCACTTTCGGGTGCTCCACGCTTTTCCTGGAACTTTACGGTCCAGGGGCTGTCTACGTTGGCCACCAAGCTTTCCCGGACATCCGGAACTGTATATTTGCCGGCACCCTTGCCGCTGAATACCACAAACAGGGCGTCGTCCGGAACCATCATGAAAGTGACCACGGTGCGGCCATCCACCATCTCATAGGAGACGTCTTCGATGCGGCCGTCTTCGGGATGCCAGAGCTGGGGGTGCAGACCGTTCACACGGAAGGAGGCTTTCACCGTTTCGTAATCCCGGGAAGGCTTGTTCACCCAATAGATTTCAGCCCCGGGGAGGGTGCGGTGCAGGTACTTGTATTCATCTCCCCTCTGCGCGATGAAGTCCGGAGCAACGCCTGCGGCCTTGAGTACGGCAGCGATATCGTTCCCTTCATATACGTTCTTGCAGGACCAAATCTGATTCACCAGGGAGTCGAATTCCTCCTGCGTTCCGGCCTGTCCGGCCTTGCCGGCGGGCCGTTCACCGCAGATGGGGATACCGGCCTGGGCCAGTGTAGCCAGACGCTGCAGGATTTCCACCGACATGTGGTTCACATTGCCGTTGAGCCAGAGGACTTTGTAGTGTACGCCGCCCAGTTTGGCCACCAGTTCGCCCTTTTCGGGCTGCACCTGGTTCAGGAGCACGTCGGGGCTGGCGAAATCGTAACGGTAGCCGGCCGGAACGGCAGGAAGGGCATTGTACAAGTTGGTGATGTTGCTGTCTTCACCGTAATAGATGAGCACGTCGGCCACGCTCTTGCCCGCCTGGAGCATGAAGCTGCTGCGGGAGAGATAATCCACCCATGCGCCGGCCTGCTCGGCCCAAGCGTCGTGGCGGTTGAACCATTGGCCGATTCCGCCCAGGCTCAGGCCCGGAACGTGCTCGTCGGAAGGCTGGTGGGCGCTCTCATGAATAACGAAACGGTTGGTACCGTTGGAGAGCTCCAGGTCGGCCACAAATTTCAAATTACCAGGATGATAAGCGTAGGAACGGCCTTCGCCGCCGGGTGCCGTCATGGACTCGGCCGCCACCACGTTCTGGCCATAGATATGGGCCACGGAAGCGGATTCCATACCGTCCAGATTATAGGTGGTCCTGTCCGTATCACCATCGGGGGTGGTGGGAAGCCAGGGAGCGGTTACCCACATGGCGCTCATGGGCACCTGGGAGGTGCGCTTCACATCCATTCCGTCCACCACATAGGCGCGGCCGCCTTCGTGAGACTCGGTGTAACGGCCCTTCATGCCATATTCCTTCTGGGTAATCTCGGTGAGGAGGTCGTAATTGGCGGTGATGAGGTCTCCGATGGTCATGCGCCAGTCAAAGAGGAAAGCGTCACTCTGCTCCGGGGAGCCGATGATGTCTCCGGTGAGCACCGGGAGCCAGGTATGGAGGTCATAACCCCGGCGGGTCTGGAATTCCTGGAACATGGCGGGGGTCCAGGTTTCCTGTTCGGCCTCGTAGCTGTCGTTAAGGACATACTGCACGCCCCTCTGGCCCAGCAGGCCGCCGGAGGCCTTTTTGTACATATCGAAATAAGTGCGGAAGAAACGGGTCCAGGCTTCGGGATCCATCTTGTCCACCTCCAGGCCGGTAGCCTCCAGCGGAGCGGGATGGTTCTGCTTGCCGGTGAGGGACCAGCCGAAGCGGTACACCTTCCACTGGCCTTCCGGGGCATCCCAGACCAGCTTTCCGTCCTTTACGTAAGAAGTGACATCGACCACGTCCTCCGGGCCGGAAAATGCCTCGTCCGGGGAATCGGGAGTAACGGCTTCGGCCAGACGGGCACGGGCCGAGAAAGCGGCCTTGTCCTCGGCCTGGTTCACCTTGGAAGTGGTATGCAGCACCAGTTCGGCAATGTTGGTGCCCTTGGGCGCTGCAGGAGCGGGACCGCCGTACCAGGGGGCGCCTTGGGCCCGGGGATTCTTGAAGGTTACGCGGAAATACCGGGCCGTGGTGGCCGGCACGCTGAGGGTGCGCTGGATCACGCCGCCGCCAGGAAGCGGAGCCACCTGGGTGAAATGGCTGCCGTCGGTGCTGCTTTCCAGGAAAGCGGAAGCGCCGCCAGGGCCTCCGAAGCCTCCGGTAGAACCATCCGCCAGGGTGATGGCACGCACGGTCACGGGGCTGTCAAAGGAATATTGTATCCAGGCAAAGCCTTCCGGAGCGGAAGGAAGCAGGCTGCTGCCCGCCACGTCGCCGTCTGTGAGCTCGGCCAGGGTGAAACGGCCGCCGCTGGAGCTTATCTTAGCTCCAAGCTCTACCAGCGTCTTTCTGACTTCAGGCTGCTTAACGGCAATGACGGCTACATCTTCATAGTATTCATATTGGGAACCGGCAAAACCGCGGCCCGCCATGGGACCGTTCTGGAAAGCGCCCGTGGTCTTGAAAGGCTCGGGGAGCTTCTGCTCTACTTTGGCGCCACCTTCCACAAAGAAGGTCTTCCAGACCAGTTTCTTCATGGCGTCCTGGGGCTTTACCCAGGGACCGCCGGTGGTGCTCCAGCCCGGAGAACTGGCCACCGTCATTTCCAGGCCCAGGGAATCGGCCAGGCGGGTGGCATAGGCGAATGCATCCTGCCAGCCCTCATCCATATAGATAAGGCGCTTGGCCACAATATCCGGGGTGGACATGGCGGCATCGAAGTTATGGAAACCACCGAGGCCTATACGGTGCATCCATTCGAGATCTTTGCGGATGCCGTCCTTGGTGATGTTGCCGTTCATCCAGTGCCACCACACGCGGGTGCGGGCGCTCTGCGGCGGATTCTGCCAACCGGCGAGGAGTTCTTCCTGCGCCTGGGCGGCGGCTTTTTCATCGACCTTGGCTCCGCAGGATGACAGGAGCAGGACGGCCAGGGAAAAGAGGATCAGGTTCTGTTTCATATCGTGCTTTCGTTATGCGTTTTCACGGTGGCAAAATTACTCTACAATCCCGCGCGAGGCCTTTCCGCATCTTCAGAAGAGTATTCATATTCTTCTTATTTGCTTTTTGACCCAATATTTGCTAACTTGCAAAGGAGAAAAACAGAGCCTTGAAAAAATCACTGCTCATTCTGCCGCTTCTGTTACTGTTTACGGCCTTGGCTCACGCCCAGTCCTCGGGCGGGGGCAGTCCATTCTTTTACAGCAATCCGGAAGTAAGTTATACGCGCCGCCCGGGCGCAAGCGTGCGCGCTTTTGCAGAGGACGCGCAGGGGCGCATCTGGATGGGCACGCGCGAGGGCCTCTCCTGCTACAACGGGGCCTTTTTCATATCTTGGTTCGCCTCGGACCAGCCCAACAGCCTAAGGGACGATAATATCAACGCCATGGCCTTCAACGGGCGCGGAGACCTCTGGGTTACCAACGAAGCCGGTGCGGAATGCTTCAGCAAAGGGCAGTTTTACCATCGGGAAAAGGCGGTTTATGACCCCTTATGGAAAATAGTTCCTGTAGACGGGGATGTGATGGCAGGAACCGGACTCGGAGGCCTGGTATTCTTTGGTGACGGAGGTGTCCTTTCCACCTTTAACCGGGAGGGTGTTCCCACCACTGAAGCCCTGGCCGTGAATCGGCAGGGCATAGTATGGGTGGCCGGTTATGATGCATCCGGAGCCCATCTGTACGGAGTGGACCGCACAGGCGCCCTCCGGGCCGATGCACCGCTTGGCCCTGTCCCTATCCGGAACCTGGACTTCCTCCCTGACGGAAACCTCTGGACCCGTCCCGCCACGGGGGGGCTTCGCCGTTTCAACGCCCTCAGCGGTGAAGAAATGCCCCTCCCCCGCTCTATCCAGGAGGCCGTTCAAGGCAAACAGGTACTCTTCACCGTTCCCTATGGCTCTGCAGCCATGCTCATGGGCATTCGGAACCAAGGTCTGTTCCTCTTCCATTTCTCCACCAATGTATTGCGGCAGATTCAGCCCCAGGAGGAGCTGGAGGGAGACCGATATACCGCCTTTGTCGATTCCCGTTTCAATATCTGGCTTTCCAACCGTACCGACCAAGTGCAGCTGTTCCACACCGAACGGAACCTCACGCACCTTTCCGCCTTCCTAGAACCCGAAGACGGCGACTTGGTCCTGTCCATGGCCACAGATTCCAAGGGTTTTGTCTGGCTGGTCACCGACCACCGTCTTTACTGCCTGGATCCGGAAAACGGGATGCCGGTCTATTCAGAACATTCTGAAGAAGAATTATATACCCTGTTTATAGATGGGAAAGACCGTCTGTGGGCCTCCGTCGGGAGAACCTCACTACGTTGCTACCGGCTGGGGCGCGGCTCTGCCACCCGGGTTTGGGAAAAGGAAGTGGGGCTCCCCATCATCTCCATCGTTCCCGTCTCCCGGGAGGAATTGATGGTGATGAGCGGAGACCAGTTCCTGCATGTAAAGGTAGAAAATGGGCTCCCCACTTTGTCCATCCCCATCATAGAAGGCCAAAAACGCTTTACCCACGCCTTCTATGACAACAGCCGACACCGTTTGCTCATAGGCAGCACGGAGGGAGACTGGTACCAGTATACGGAAGACCACCGCTTTGTTCCGGAGGATTTACCGGACCACATTGTCCCCACCTGTATCCTTGCCGCCCGGGACGGCAGCCGCTGGTATGGCACCCGGAATTCCGGT
>JAFZWC010000024.1 GCA_017617475.1 Bacteroidales bacterium | reverse complement strand
GCTCCTACCACCAGCGCCGCCGGCGACAACACGCAGACCATGACCATCCGTGGTAAGAACTCCATCCCTACCGGAGGCTCGATGTCCGCATCGGCCCAGAGCGTTAACCAGCCTCTGCTGGTCATCGACGGTGTTCTTTCCTATGGCTCCATCAACTCCATCAACACGGCCGATATCGAGAGCATCGACGTCCTGAAGGACGCTTCCGCCGCCGCTATCTACGGTTCCCGTGCTGCTAACGGCGTTATCATCATCACCACCAAGCGCGGTACCTCCGACGCTCCCACGGTGAACTTCAACGCCCAGGTAAGCATCTCCGACTGGAGCCGCATGCCCAAGATGGTGGACGACAAGGAAACCTTCCTGAAGAACCGCTTCTACAGCAAGAAGGGCGCAGGCAACGTGGACTTCGTAGACAAGACCTGGAACTACAGCAGCCTGGATCAGGCCGCCAACGACAACCTCCTGTCTCCCCGCGAACTGGAAGCCTGGAACGAAGGCAAATGGGTCAACTGGCTGGACGAGATTTCCCGCAAGGGCGTGGGCCAGAAATATGACGTTTCCGTGAGCGGCAGCAGCGATCGCGTAACCTACTACGTATCCAGCGACTACACCCGTCAGCAGGGTATCCGCAAGGGTGACGACTACGAGAAGTTCGGTGCCATGGCCAAGTTGGACTTCAAGATCACCGACTGGCTCACCGTCGGCGCCAAGGCCAACTTCCTGTCCTCCACCAGCTGGGGTCAGAGCGCCAACATCCGCTACGCCATGTGGTACACCCCGCTGTCCTATGTCTATGCCCGCCAGAGCGGTTTCGAGAACTGGTACAACAGCGTGCCGGACAACAACACCGCCAGCCCTTACGTAGGTTCCGGTAAGAACGACTCCTACGCCTATACGGACAAGACCAGCAAGAGCATCAACCTCAACGGTGTTGCCTATGCCCAGATCGACGTTCCCTTCATCAAGGGCCTGAGCTACAAGATCACCCTCCAGGGCCAGCGCAACAGCGGCTACGGTGATGTTTACAACAGGCCTGAGATGTCCGTGAACACGGAAGATGTGACCCAGATGCAGAACCCGATGCAGTTCATCGGCAACGTCACCGGTCAAATCTCGTCCTCCAACTACTTTGCCTGGAACATGGACCAGATCCTCACCTACAACCGCGACTTCGGCCGTCACCATGTAGACGCCACCCTCGGTTACACCCGTGAGGCCACCAACAGCAACACCATGGGATCTTCCTTCACCGGTTATCCCACTCCTACCACCCTGGGTGTGTACAACATCGAGGCTGCCAACTCCGTCACTGACACCTATCGCAACCGCGTAGAGACTCAGGCTGTCGGTTACCTGGCCCGCCTCAACTACAACTTCGCCAACAAGTACTACATCACCGGCAACTTCCGCCGTGACGGTTTCTCCGCTTTCGCCGACGGCCACAAGTGGGGTAACTTCTACGGCGCCAGCGCCGCCTGGGTGCTCAGCAATGAGAACTTCATCAAGAACCTGAACTTCTTCGACTTCCTGAAGCTGCGTCTGAGCTGGGGTCAGAACGGTTCCCGCAACGTGAGCGCAGGTGCCACGCAGGCCACCATTGGCAAGGCTACGTCCAACAACGGTGCCATCACCATGACCTGGCTGGGCGACGCCAGCACCCTGGGTATGACCCTGACCAACCTGCCCAACCGTAACCTCACCTGGGCAACGGTTGAGAAGCTCAACCTCGGTATCGACTTCTCCATCGTGAACAACCGCATCAACGGTAGCTTCGATATCTACACCGGCCGCACCACCAACATGCTGGTGGCCCGTTCCGCCCCTTATCTCTCCGGTTTCAACGACGTTAACGACAACGTAGGTCTGGTGACCAACAGAGGTATTGAATTCACCCTCAATACCGTTAACGTAAACGGTGACGGCAACAAGACCTTCCGTTGGGAATCCAACCTCGTGTTCGACACCAACGAGAACAAGCTCGTCTCCCTCTTCGGCCCGGACTACAACGGCAAGGAAGCCGACGACGTGGCCAACGCCGTTTCCTACGGTCGTGAATCCTACTACGCCCTCATGGTCGGCCGTCCCCTGGGCGCCGCCTATGACCTGAAGCTCCTGGGCATCTTCAACAGCCAGGCCGAGATTGACGCCCACAAGGTGCAGCCCGATGCCAAGCCCGGTGACCTCAAGTTCGAAGACTACAATGGTGATGGCAAGATCGATGCTGACGACCGTCAGTACATCGGTTCCCCGGATCCTCTGTTCACCATCAACTTTGGTAACACCCTCCGTTGGAAGAACTTCAGCCTGTACTTCAACTTCCGTTGGGCCCAGGGTGACAAGACCCACTTCATCGGCCTTGACCCTTACGCCTTCGGTACCAATATGGGTAGCGGCGCCCAGCTGGCCCGCGTAAAGCCTTGGACGGCCGAGAACCAGTCCCAGGTATTCCCTCGCTACGGTTACACCAACACGCTTGAGTATCAGTACTGGAACAGCCGTACTTACCTCAAACTCAAAGATCTGGTGTTCTCCTACACCATCCCTGGCCAGGGCCTCAAGAACGCCGGTATCAGCAACCTCCGTCTGTATGTTGCCGCCACCGACCTCTTCACCCTCACCAACTGGTCCGGTATCGATCCTGAAACCGGTGGTACCATCGCCGCCGGCGCTTCCTCCAGCCGCTTCGGCAGCAACGGTGCCTACAAGACCGTTACCTTCGGTGTGAACCTGACCTTCGCCGGCAAGTCCAAGGCCAAGGCTCCCGTAGCCGCCATGCCTGCCCAGGAGATCATCAAGGAAGTCATCAAGGAAAAGATCGTTGAAAAGCCCGTGGAGAAGATTGTTGAGAAGGTAGTCTACAAGGGTGGCCTGGAAGGCTCCTACGAGGACGACCTCTACTTCATCATCGGCAAGGCCGAAATCCGTCCGGACGAAGCCTTCAAGCTGGGCCGCATCTGCCAGATCCTGGCCGAGAACCCTGATGCCAAGGTAGCTATCTCCGGTTATGCCGACAGCGCCACCGGCACCAAGCAGATCAACCAGACCCTCTCCGAGAAGCGTGCCGCCGTTGTGGCCGAAATGCTCAAGAAAGCCGGCATTGCCGCTGGCCGTATCGTCACCTCCGCTGCTGGAACCGACAGGAACGCTTCCGCCGCTCCCGCCTCCAACCGCGTTGCCGTCTGCATTGTTAAATAATTAATACGCGACGTTATATGAAAAAGTATATACTCATTCTTCTCGCAGCTTTGATGGCCGTTGCTTGTAACGACAAACTCTTCCTGGAAGAGCGCACTTACGAGGACGACACCGCAAGCTTCTTCAAGAGCCAGCAATCCATCGAGATTGCCCTAGCATCTGCGTATTCCGAAATCCAGTATATGGTATTCGGTAACCAGCGCGGCGGCTCCGAGCACAACTGGATGCTGTTCGGCCTGGGTCTGGATACTTTCTCCACCACCGGCGCCAACACTCAGTTCTCCAACTGGGCTACCATGACTGCTGAAAGCGGTTATGCCCGTCACTACGGTGAATACATGTACAAGCTCTCCAACCGTGCCAACATTGTGGTGGACATGATTGACGAGCATCCCGAAATCGAATACACCAGCGAAGCCGTGAAGAACAACCTCCGTGCAGAGGCCGTGTTCCTTCGCGCATGGGCCTTCCGTGTTATCACCGGCATGTTCGGCCAGGTGGTATATTCCCAGCACATGACTCAGGAAGCCCGCTACGACTATGTGATGAACACCCGTGAGGAAGCCTGGGAACTCTGTGCAGAGGATTTCGCCTATGCCGAGCAGAACCTCCCCAGCACGCCCCGTCTGATGGGTACCGTCACCAAGGCCGCTGCCGCCCACTATCTGGCCGAGACCTATCTCGCCCTGGGTAAGTTCAAGGAGGCTGAAGATGCCGCTTCCCGCGTCATCAACAAGACCGACGGCGACTATCAGCTCATGACCACCCGTTTCGGTAACCGTGCCGACCAGGCCGTTGACCGTTACGGTAACTCCCTCGCCGCTCCTCAGGGTGCTTACTGGGACCTCTTCCGTAGCTCCGGTAAGACCAAGGTCGGCGACTTCGCCTCCGATTCCAACCCCAACGATCCCGCCAACAAGGAAGCCATCTGGGTAGCCCAGATCGACTACGAAGTGGGTATTGACAACTGGCCCCTGGGCGGTTCCGGTGACTCCTGGTGGCGTATGCACAAGCCTGTGCTTGAGTCCACCTTCGCTCCCTGGATCCCCATGGGCGGTAAGAATGGTACCCGCGTAGGCACCGACGGTGTCAAGTACTATGTCTTCACGGCCGATGCCACCTGCTTCCCTGAGGGTGTTGAACCCGCAGGTGCAGGCACCCCTGCCGCCGACATTCCTGAGGCTCAGGGCCGTAAACTGGCCTACAACCTCTCCACCAAGACCGACTCCCTCGCCTGCCGCTCCCAGGGTAACGGTGCCGCCACCGGCCTGGGCCTGCTGCCTTCCGAATGGGTCGTACGTCCCGCCGGCGACGTCCTGGGTTCCTTCTGGGACGACCCCAACGACTTCCGTGGCAACGAGATCATGATCCAGCGCGATCCTTATACCCCTTCCGGAAAGAAGTGGTCCGAGGTTAAGAAACAGGTCAAGGCCCGCGTAGATGCCGGTCTGTACTCTGTAACCGCTGCCGATACCATCAACATTACCCCTCGTTTCTGGAAGTTCTCCGACGACCGTCACATCTTCGATGCCGGCAACGCCTACTACGACACTGACTGGTACATGATCCGTATCGCCGAGACCTACCTGCTCCGTGCCGAGGCCCGTCTGGCCCAGGGCAATAAGTCCGGCGCCGCCGAGGACATCAACGTCCTCCGCAAGCGTGCCGGTGCCAAGGCCTGCAGTGCCAACGACATCGACATCGACTACATCCTGGACGAGCGTGTCCGCGAACTCTTCGGTGAAGAGCAGCGCTGGGTCACCCTCAGCCGTCTGAGCTGCAACCCGAACGCCACCTACGTGACAGAGTGCTATCCTACTCAGAATAACACCACTTCCAATACGTTCTACGAGCGTACCCGCAAGTATGGTGTGGGCTATGAGAACGATGACCGCGGCCGTGAGGCTTACACCGACGCTCTGGGCAACACCCGCCACTATCCTAACGTGAAGCCTTACAACTACCTCCTCCCTATTCCTATCCAGATCATCCAGTCCAACAAGGACGTGAAGATCCAGCAGAACTACGGATACGGAGAGTAATCGTAAGACAAGATAAATCTGATTTCGGCCCCCACATGTTGGGGGCCGTTTTTTATTGTCCCGAAAAATGATTATCTTTGATAATCTAGAAAGTTTTAACGGAATGAAAAGAATAGTGCCGCTGCTGTTATGCGCCCTGACGACCCTTGCCGTGGGGTGTTCCACCCAGCCAGAGATTGAGAAAAGTGCCTATTCCCGCCTTCCCAAGGCCCTGGAAGAAGCCATGATGGAAGATATGTCCGCCACCGGAGGGGCCGATATTGTCTCCCCTGTGGTCATCTATTCCTGTGACAGCCTGTTTATTGTCCAGTTCAAGGCGGTAGCAAAAGACCCCGGGCTCAAAGGTTACAGTTTTCCGGTTCGCTACGTCTTTGTCCAAGATATGGTCTTAAGCCACGTCTACGGGCATCCCGTTTATGCCGAAAAAATAACCGGCTGCCCGGAAATGACTCCTGAAGAAATTGAACAGACCCGGGCCGAATTCAAGAGAGACGCCAAGAAGGCCTATGTCTATTATGCATCTACAGCCAGTCCAATAGCCCAGGAAGACCTATGATAGACCGTTTCGCGCTAGCCTTCCGGGAACAGCAGCAACTGTTCCTGTTTGACAAAACCTATCTGGTGCAATGTCTGTTCACCGTAGGGGGGCTGGCCACGCTGTCCGGACGCTTCTTCGTCCAGTTCTTCTGGAACCCCACCCTGGCTGTTATCCTCACGCTGGCCCTGCTGGGCCTGGGAGCCTGGTTGCTGTGGGTTGCGGTGCGTAACAAAAGGGCCGACTGGAACATCCTTCCGCTTTGCCTCATTCCCTTTGCCTTCCTGGCGGCATCGCTCTCGGAGAACGCCATGCACTTCAGCGTACTCACAGGCTGGCTCCTGGCGCTGGCCGCCCTGGTTGGCTACACGCGTATTCATACCCACCGCCTCCTCTGGGGCATCCTGCTCACCGGGGTTGTTTACCTCACCGCAGGCCCCGCCGCCATCCTGTTCGCCCTTTGCGCCGCCATCCTGGATTTGTGGCACAAGAAATGGGCATCGGCCCTGTATGTGGCCGTGGCTCTGCTTTGCGGCGTGGCCGCCTGCCAGCTGGGCTGGACGCCTACGCTAAAATCGGCCCTTACGCCCGCTTTCTATTTTGATCTGGACGCCCAAATGCACGCTGTGCACTGGATTCCCTGGGTGCTGCTTCCCCTTTCCGTGCTGGCATGCTGCGCCGTCAAAGACCTGAAGCTCAAGCGGCTCCCTGCCTTCGGCCTTAGCGCCGCCATCCTGGCCATTGCCCTTATCCCCGCCTTCCGGGTTGCCAAGGCTGCCCAGAACAGACAGGCCGGCCTCACCTATGAATATGAGTATTACGCAGCCAACGAAGACTGGGATGGGCTCGTCCAATCCTGCCTCTCCCACGAGTGGATTCCCCACACCGCGCAGTATCTCAATCTGGCCCTCGCCTGGCAAGGTAAGCTCCCGGACCAGATGTTCAAATACGACCAGCGGGGCCCCGACGGACTGGTAAAAATGAGCGACGACCGCGGCGTGGAGGTTTCACAGGCCCATATCATGTTTGCCATGGGCAATACGGCTGCGGCCCAGGACGTTGCCTTCAACGCCCTCTACTCCACCGAAGGTCTCTGCCCTGCCATGCTCAAGATGAACGCTCAGATAGAACTGATGCGGGGCACGTATGCCGTTGCCGACAAATACCTCTCCATCCTGGAGAAAGCGCCTCACTACCGCCACTGGGCCCGGGAACAAAAGCAGTTCCTGTACAATGACCAGGCCGTAGAGGCCGATCCCCTGCTGGGGAACGGACGGCGCAGCTGGCCCGCCATAGACGGGTTCTCCATGTTCGAGAGTCCATTGGACGAGCTGATGCGCGTGGTGGATGCCAATCCGTCCAACACCCAGGCCACGGGATATGCCTTCGCATACCTGCTGCTGTCCAAAGACATCAAATCCATCACCGGCATAGTCAGCCGCTATTTCGGAGAACCGGGCCTGCAGACCCTGCCAGTGCCAGTACAGGAAGCGGTGCTGTTTTACAGCGAATACACCCGTAACGTGAGCGGGGCCGATGTCCTGGGACCGGAATGGTGCGCCGCCCACGGCGTCACGGACGAGACCGTCCGCCGCTTCCAGAAATTCCAGGACGAGAGCATGAAGAACAACGGGAAAGCACCTAAGGGCTTCAACTCATCCTATTGGTATTACTTGTTGTACAAGCAGATATGAGAAAGCTCCTCTTCATAGCATCCTTCGCCTGGCTGCTCGCATCCTGCACCGGGAATATCGAGCCCACCGGCACCCTGGACACGCTTCCGCCCATGGAGCCCGACTACAGCTTTGTGACGGTCCCCCGCAATTTAGCACCGCTCAACTTCTCCTACACCGGTGAGGAAGAGTGCGCCCTCCAGGTGGACGGGCACACCATCCGCGGCAAGAAAGGATTGTTCTCCCTCAAAGAGAGCCTCTGGAAGAAGCTCATGGCGCAGGACCAAGTGGAGATGACGGTGCTGGTGCGCCGGGAGGGAGAGTGGAAAGCCTATCGGCCCTTTACATTATATATAAGGGAAGAGATTGACCCTTATCTCTCCTACCGTCTCATTCCCCCGGGCTACCAGGGCTGGCAGCGGATGGGTATATACCAGCGAAACCTTACCAGTTATAAGGAGAGCGCCATCCTCACCAACGACCTCACCGAAGGAAACTGTATGAACTGCCATACCACCCTGGGCGGAAACCCTTCCAAGAGCGTTTTCCACGTGAGGGCCGCCCATGGAGGCACCATGCTCATTGACGGGGATTCCATAGAAAAGCTGAATACCAAGACGGATTCCACCATCAGTGCCCTGGTCTATCCCTGGTGGCACCCTTCCGGAGACTATATTGCCTTCTCGGTGAACAAAATCCTGCAGGCATTCTATAACCACGACCCCAACCGCATAGAAGTTTACGACATGGCCTCGGATGTGGTGGTTTACGATGTCCGTAACCACCAGGTTGCCTGGAGCCCGCTCACCAAGAGGGAAGACCGCTTCGAGACCTTCCCCACCTTCTCCACAGACGGGAAATGGCTGTATTTCTGTTCGGCCGAAGCCATGCCGGACATGCCCAAGGGCCACCGGGAGGTGCGCTACGGACTTTACCGCATTGCTTTTAACGCGGAGGACATGAGCTTCGGCGACCAGCTGGAATGCCTGTACGACGCCCCGGCCGAAGGCTTCAGCGTCTCCTTCCCGCGCGTTTCCCCCGACGGACGTTTCCTGTGCTTCACCCGCCACGGTTACGGTAATTTCTCCATCTGGCACCACGACGCAGACCTCTGGATGCTGGACCTGGAGACCTTGGAAAAATGGCCCCTGGAAGCAGCCAACTCCCCCGACACGGACAGTTTCCACAGCTGGAGCACCAACGGGCGCTGGATGGTCTTCAGCAGCCGCCGCGGCGACGGGCTTTACACGCGCCCGTACATTACCTATATCAATGAGAAGGGCGAGGCCTCGAAACCTTTCCTCCTGCCCCAGAAAGACCCTATGGCCTACTACAAGCGCCTGATGGATTCCTACAACCTGCCGGCCTTTATGACCGGGCCAGTGGAAATGCCCAGGCACAAGATGGTGAAAGAGATCCTGGAATCTGCGGGTGTGGATGTACAAGCAAAAGAATAACTGACCATGATAAGGAGAATTGTTCTAGTGGCAGCGCAGCTGCTCTTCCTGGGCCTGAGCGCAAAGGCCAACCCGGTGCACCAGGTAAAACTGGCCGATGGTCCCACCGTGAAAGTGGAAGTCTGTGCCGACGGCATCTTCCACGTTCAGGTATCGCCCGGCGGCGCTTTTACCGAGTCCCTGATGAACCGTTACGGCATCACCCGCACGGACTGGCCCCAGGCGGAATACTCCCTGGAGCAGCCGGACGGGGCCTATGTCTTCAAGAGTGCCAAAGGCTCCCTGACCCTGTCGGCCCAAGACGGAAGCCTCACCCTTAAGGATGCCGAAGGCCGCACCGTCGTCCGCAGAATCTGTTACATGCAGCCCGGAAGCGAGCCGGTGAAGGTTTTGGCCGATGTCATCAACAAGGAATTCGCCGACCTTTTCGTGCCCGTGAACAACGGCATCATCGGCGACGATGAAGGAAAACTCTCGGGCGGTGCCCGGCTGGACGCCGGAGACCCGGAGGAAGCCAGCGCCCTTTCCATCACCCTGGAAGACGGCGAGCGTCTTTACGGCGGCGGCAGCACTTCCCGCGAGCATATCCAGCACCGCGGCGAACTGCTTCGCATGTGGACCACCTACCAGCACACGGAGATTCCCATGCCCTTCATGATGAGCTCCCGCGGCTGGGGCATCTTCAACAACACCTCCCGCAAATGCCATTTTGACGTCGGCCATACCAATCCGGACGTCTTCAACATCTACAATACTTTTGACGAGGCCGATTTCTACCTGATGGTGGGCACGGACATGCCTTCCATCCTGAACCTCTATACCCAGATTACCGGACGCAGCTATGTGCTCCCCCGCTGGGCTTACGGCTTCGCCTTCGGCCCCAACATGAGGGAGGACCAGTGGGCCATCCTGAACGACGCCGCCCATTTCCGCGAGATGGGGGTTCCGGTCGATCTGTTCTGGCTGGAACCGCAGTGGATGGCCAAACGCTACGACTTCTCTACCCAGAAGAAATGGAATTACGACCGCTTCTCCCCCGAACCTTACTGGGTTCAGGACCAGATGCCCAAGAAGTATTATCCGCGCCTGTTCGTGGGCAAACTGAACAGCATGGGCATACGCCTGGGCCTATGGCTGTGTGAGGAATATGATACCAGCATTATTGAGGAAGACCTCATTGCCGTGCGGGAAGGCCGGGACACCTCCGGCCTGGAACACTGGCCCGACCACCTGACCACCTTCATGGACATGGGCGTGGTGGGCTTCAAGCTGGATCCGGCCCGCACCATCGACGCCCATCCCACGTGGGAGTACCGCAACGGGCTGGGAGACGACCAGATGCACAACATAAGCCAGGTGCTCATGCCCAAGCAGATTGCCCAGATGACGCGCCGCCATACCGGCAAGCGCAGCTGGCACCATTACTGCGGCGGCTGGGCCGGCAGCCAGCACTGGAGCGCCGCCCAGAGCGGAGACAACGGCGGAGGCATCACTGCGCTATTCGACCAGCATAACCTGGGCAACTCCGGCTTCATGAACATGAGCTGCGACGTCATGAACGTTCCCCGGGACCAGGAAATGCCCGGCCTTCACTTCGGCGCTTTCCTTCCCTGGCTGCAGATCAACAGCTGGTTCAGCATGATCCATCCCTTCTATTACTACGGCGTGGAAAAAGAGATGTACAAGTTCTACATAAGCCTGCGGTATGCCTTCCTTCCCTATATCTATTCCAATGCTCTGGAAGGAATGCTTACCGGCATGCCCATGGTCCGTTCCATGCCGCTGGAGTTCCCCGACGACCGCAACTGCGACGACATGGTGTTCCAGTATATGTTCGGCCGCCAATACTGCGTAAGCGCCTTCTCCAACGACATTTACCTGCCTGCAGGAGAGTGGATTAACGTATGGACGGGCGAACTGGTGGAAAGCCGCGGGGAAACCATCTCCCGGGAACTTCCCGTCAACCGGGCGGGACAGTTCTTCGTACGCAACGGAGCCATCGTTCCCACCGCCCCCGTGAGGGATTTCATCGGCACAGAGCCTCAGAAAGACATCATTCTCAAGGTCTATCCCCATGGGGACACCAGCTTCACCATGTATGACGACGACGGCGAAAGCTATGCCTACGAAGAAGGCGCCGTCTCTTCCACCCTGTTCGAGTGCCACGAGAACGGCAAGAACGTGAGCGTCACGGTCCATCCGGTCCAGGGCAGCTTCAAAGGCATGCCGCAGAGCCGCAACTACGGTTTTGAACTGCGCTGCATCTCAAAGCCCAGGAAGGTGAGCCTGAACGGGGTACAGGTGAAAGACTGGGAATGGGCCGACAATACCCTCCGGGTGAATGCCGGCGAGACTTCCATTAACGAAACCCTTAAGCTTAGCGTTCAGCTGTAATGAAAAAAGCCCTTCTGTTTGCCTTCCTCCTGAGCCTGGCCGCCTGTTCGGCCGGGGATTGGCACGACGCCTCCCTTCCCGCCGCCAAGAGGGCCGGTCTTCTTTTGAAGGAGATGACCCTGGAAGAGAAAATCGGCCAGATGTGCCAGTACGTGGGTCCCTGCTATGTTCCGCCGGACCAGGGCTCGCCCTACAAGAATATCGACGCCTCTGACGAGAACCTCGGGAATCCCGAGCTGGCCCAGCGCATCCGTGAAGGCAAGGTAGGCGCTTTTCTGCACGTCCTCACCGGCGAAGAGGCGCACCAGCTGCAGACCATGGCCTCCGAATCCCGCCTGGGCATTCCGCTCCTGCTGGGCATTGACGCCATCCATGGAAACGGCCTGCGCATGGGCTGCACGGTTTACCCCGGCAATATTGGCCTGGCCTCCACTTTCCGGCCGGAACTGATGGAAAAGATTGGGGGCGAAACGGCCGAAGAAATGCGCCAGACCGGCATGTACTGGACCTTTGCGCCCAATCTGGACGTAGCCCGCGACCCCCGCTGGGGCCGCATGGGCGAATGCTTCGGCGAAGACCCCTGGCTGGTATCCCAGATGGGCAAATACGAGATTTGGGGCTTCCAGGGACGGGACGGATACTTCTCTGAAGGAAAGGTCCTGGCCTGCGCCAAGCATCTGATCGGTGGTGGCGAACCCGCCGGAGGCCTCAACGCCGCACCCATGGACATGAGCGAGCGCAAAATGCGCGAACTGTACCTCCCGCCCTTCGAGGCGGCCGTGAAAGAGGCACATGTGGCCACGGTGATGACGGCCCACAACGAACTCAACGGAGTCCCCTGCCACGCCAACAAGTGGCTCGTAGAAGATATCCTCCGCAAGGAACTGGGCTTCGACGGCTTTGTGGTGAGCGACTGGATGGACATCGAGCGCCTGCACAGCATGCACCACCTGGTGCCCAGCGAAGACGAGGCCTTCCTGGTTTCGGTGGAGTCGGGCATTGACATGCACATGCAGGGTGACAACTACTTTGAAACGGTCCTGCGCGGCGTCCAGAGCGGACGCATCCCTCAAAAGCGCATTGACCAGGCCGCCGGAAAAATACTGGAGGCCAAATTCGCCCTGGGCCTTTTTGAGGAGCCCATACCCCCGCTTCCAGCCCAGAGGGGCTTCCCGGGCAATCCGGAGCACCGCCAGACGGCGCTGGAAGCGGCCCGCGAAAGCATAGTCCTGCTCAAAAACGACGGCATCCTGCCCTTGAAATCGTACAGCCGCATATTCCTTTGCGGACCCAATGCCGACAGCCAGACCCAGCTGGGCGACTGGGTAGTGCCCCAGGAGGACGACGATGTAGTCACCGTCTATGAAGGCCTGAGGCAGGTCTTTCCGGGAAGCCGCATCGACACCCTGTTCTTCGGCGGCCGCGTGACGGGCGTGGATGACGCCGGCCTTGCAAAGGCATCGGCCCTCTCCCGCCTGGCCGACATCAACATCCTGGTGCTGGGCGACAATTCCCAGCGGTATTCCTCCTTCGGCCGCACCTGCGGAGAGAACTGCGACCGCGACAACATTGACCTCCCCGGCCGCCAGCAGGAACTGCTGGAAGCCGTGGCGGCTTCAGGACGCCCCACCATCCTCCTTTTGATGAGCGGCCGTGCCCTGGGCCTGGAATGGGCGGCGCAGAGTCCGCTGATCCGTGCCATCCTGAACGTATGGGAGCCCGGCCAGATGGGCGGAACGGCCATTGCCGAGATTCTGACGGGCGCCGTGAACCCCTCCGGAAAGCTTCCCGTCACCATTCCCCGCAACGTGGGACAGGTCCAGTGCGTATACAATCACAAGCACTCCCAGTATTCCCGCCACTTTGCCCTGGCCGAGCAGGGCCCTCTGTTTCCCTTCGGCCTGGGCCTCAGCTACACCCGCTTCGAATATGGCCAGCCAGAGCTGTCCAGAAGCGTCATCGGCCCCGATGAAAGCGTAACGCTGAGCGTGGAGCTCAAGAACGCGGGGCCTTACGACGGAGCCGAAGCCGCACAGCTGTACATCCGGGACGAGTACGGTTCCGTCACCCGCCCCGTCAAGGAACTGAAGGCCGTTCAGAAACCTTTCCTGAAAGCCGGCGAGAGCACAAAACTGGTGTTTGAGATTACGCCCGCCATGCTGGCCTGCTGGGGTGCAAACGAAAAATGGGAAGTGGAACCCGGAGACTTTACCCTTATGGTGGGTTCCTCATCGGCCGATGAAGATTTGAAAACAATAACATTAACCATACAATAAAACCAATGAAAAAGAACTTGAAAACAGCACTTGTCCTGCTGCTGTGCGCGGTGATCTCACTGCCCGCTGCAGCCAAGGACTACCTGGCCACCGACTTCGGCGCAAAAGCCGACGGTGAAACCCTGAACACGGCCGTGCTCCAGGCAGCCATCGATTACATCTCTGCCAACGGCGGCGGACGGCTCATCCTGAAGGGCGGAGATTTTGTCTCCGGATCCATCTACCTCAAGAATGACGTAACCCTGCACATCGAGAAGGATTCCCGCCTCCTGGGCTCCCTGAATCCCTGGGACTATGTGAAGGATCCAGACGCTAAGTGGACTTCGCTGGTCTTTGCCGTGGGACAGAAGAACATCGGCATCACCGGTGGCGGCGAAATCAACTGCCGCGGCTTCCTGGTGGCCACCAAGGGTGTGGACTACTGCCACCTGGGCCTCATTGAGGATCCCCTTAAGCTGGACCGCCTGCAGGAAGGCAAGCGCCCGGAAAACCTGCATTTCTTCCGCTGTGAAGGCATTACCGTCCAGGACATTACCCTGCGTGACCCGGCCAGCTGGAACCAGCAGTACGACCAGTGCCGCAACATTCTGGTAGAGCGCGTCACCGTAGATGCCAAGAGCTACTGGAACAACGACGGCATTGACATTGTGGACAGTTCCGACGTCATTATCCGCGACTGCGACTTCGACGCCGCCGACGACGTTTACTGCTTCAAGAGCCACGCCAAGTACGGCGTTTCCGAGAACATCCTGGTCGAGAACTGCCGCGGCCGCAGCAGCGCCAACGGCATCAAGTTCGGCACCTACACCCTGGGCAAGTTCAAGCACTTCGTTTTCAAGAACATGACCATCGTGGACACCTACCGTTCGGCCATTACCATAGCCACCGTGGACGGCGCCCAGATTGAAGACGTGGAGATTGACGGCCTGCGCAGCCTCCACACCGGCAATCCCATCTTCATCCGCACCGGTTCCCGCCGCCCCGGCGACAATCCCTACATGAAGGACATCGTAATCAAGAACGTCTATGCCGAGGTTCCCTTCGACAAACCCGACGCCGGCTACGGCTATGAAGGCCCCGTGGAGGACCTCCCCCGCAACGTATGCGCCAGCGGCATCCAGGGTATCCCGGGCATGCCCATCCAGAACCTGACCCTGGAGAACATTGAAATTGTATACCCCGGCAAGGCCGATCCCGACTATGCCTACCGCGGCAGCACCAAGGCCGAACTGGAAGCCATCCCCGAACTGGAAGAGAGCTATCCCGAATTCTCCAACTGGAAGGAACTTCCTGCCTGGGGATTCTATATCCGCCACGCCGAAGGCATTACCATGAAGAACGTGAAGCTCACCGTGGCCGATGTGGACTACCGTCCCGCCATAGTGGCCGATGACGTGAAGGGCCTCACCCTCACCGCCGTCCAGATCAATCAGGCTGATGCCCCCAAGGGCAAGAAGCAGATCGTCCTGAACAATGTGAAAAACTACAAAAACAAGAAGAAATGAAAAAGATCATAGCATTCGTTTTGACGGCTCTGCTGTGCGCCGGCGCATTCGCCCAGGAGAACAATGAATACCTGGCCTCCTACTTCGGCATCAAGAGCAACGGCATCATCGACAATACCACCAGCATCCAAAAAGCCATCGACTTCATTGCCGAGAAGGGCGGCGGCACCCTCACCTTCTGTGTGGGGCGCTATGTAACGGGCGCCGTCTATCTGAAGAGCGGCGTAAACATCCGCCTGGATGCCGCAGCCGACATTGTGGCCGCCGAGAGCATCCATGCCTTCAAGGGCCAGAAAGCCATTTTCAACGGCATCGGCGTAGAGAATGTAACCATCTACACCACCCGTGGCAACGGTGTGGTGGACGGCCGAGCCGACCTGGTCCTGGCCAGCTACAACGACCAGAAGGGCAAGGGCTTTATCGGCGCCTCCACCCCGGTTCCCGCCCTCTTCTACTTCAAAGACAGTAAGGGAGTCACGTTGAAGGATATCCTCTACCGTAACTCCCCTAACAAGGACTGGTATATCAGTGAAAACAGCTCGGTAACTGCCGAAGGCTGCTTCACCGACACCCACTAGTATAACACCACAGGCCCGATAAGACCAGCCGGCATGAGCGGCGTCTTCCTGCGGAAGATATAGCGCTGAGCCATGAGGTTATCCTCCAGCGTCTGCAGATAGTTGCTCATGAGCGTGGTCACCTTCACCTCAATGGTGTTCGGACCCGGTTTCAGAAGCCCGTCGACTTCCAGTACGGCATCGCCGTACCAGTGAAGGCCGGCGGGTTTTCCGTTGATGGTCACCTCGGCAATGTAACCCACCTTACCCAGGTTCAGGTAACGGGGCAGCTTCCCGGAAGGAAGGTCCACGGTGGCGGTGTACGTAGCCACACCCATAAAGTTCTGATAGGCAGGGATATCCTTCAGGTCGGCCAGGGTATCCATCACAGTGGGCGGAACATCAGGCACCTCGGGATTCACAAAGCTCACCTGCCAGTTCTTCACCTCAAGGCCTTCGGAGGAAACCTTCGCCGGTTTCCATTCGGGGGCCTTTCCTCCCATCTTGTTGAACATGAATACAAAGCTCTCGGAAGGGCCGAAGTCAAAGTGGATCTTTCCGTCGGCAGGGACCTTCAAGGTATAGCGCTTGCCGGTGGCAGGGTCGTAGAACCATGCCTTGCGGCCGCGGGTGACGCTGGCCGGGAAGGTGATGTCGGTGCCCTTGCCTTCCAGCCGGCTGGCGTTCACGAAGAGGAAGAAGTTGCTGCCGTCATCCATCACATAGCGGTTCTGGAGGAGGAAACGGTCGGGCTGGGAGATGGTAAGGGTGTGCGGCAGGGAATACTTCTGCATCACGTCGGTGTACCACTCCAGGAAAGCGTTGTCCTCGGGTTTGGGCAGGAGAATGAAGCGGCCGGTCTGCTCCAGTTCCTTCACGATTTCGGCCACGCGCGCATCCCGGGCATCGGCATTGGTCATGCCCACGGATTTCTCCGGATAAGTCTCTATGCAGAACACGCGTCCGCCGCCCAGGACGAATTCCCGCATCTTCTCCATGGCTTCCACGGTGGTTCCGCGGACCTCAACGGTGAAGAGGACGCTGTATTCCTTGGGACCGTAGCAGAGCTTTCCGTTCTTGACCGTGGCTTCTTCCAGGATTCTCTCGGAGACATAGTCGGCCCCGCCGCCGTTCTTGTGGATGGCTTCCCATACCAGGGAGGTATAGGGCACGTTCAGTTTAACGGGGAAGGGTTCCGTCTGCACGCCCATGGTGGACCAGAGGTCGGCGTTGGCCGGCAGGATGGCTATGTCCGTGTACATGTCGGCATTGCGCACCAGGGCGCCCATGCGGGCCCGGTAGTCATTCAGAAGTTTCCAGTAAGGCCACCAGGTGTTCTTCTCGTTGTAATAGCTGCCGTACCTTATCCAGCCCGGGAAGGGAGCTTCCTTGGGCGAATAATTGAAGCCGTGCCAGATGGAATGGGTGATGCCGGAAATGCAAGTCATGTCGGAACCCACCTTCAGGTATTCCAGGGAGGTGGAGAACACATTGTAGGTATTGGTCATTTCCTCGGCGCTCACCAGGCGCTTGCCCTGCAGGTGGGCGGCCGATGAGACGTATTTGTCAATCATGGTATAGGCCCTTCCGCGGCGGTAATCCTTGTCGCCCATTTCCTCGCCCACCACGTGACGGAGCCAGTTGGTGGTCCAGGACTCGCCTTCGGGAATGTCCACGGTCATGGACGTCTCCAGCGGGAAGAAGCCGCAGCCATAGGCCTGGCCGCGGGCCTGGATGCCCTGCTCGTTGCACCAGGCGCGGTACACTTTGAAGAAGCGCTCCTCCAGCAATTCGGCCTTGGTGAGCTCGAAGTCATAGCGGGCGCGGTTCACCTGGTCCTGGAACTTAGCACCCTTCTTGCTGCCGTAGTTGAAGTCTTCCACCTCTCCCAGGCGGCGCAGTTTGAACATGGTGAACGGCAGCCAGGGAAGGATGTCGTATCCGCGGCGGCGCTTGAATTCCTGGGCGAAGTCTCCCGTCCAGTTGGCACCTTCCAGCTCCATGCTGTCCACAAAGTATGCACGGATGTACCGGTTCATGGGGCCGAAGCGTTCCTCCAGCTTGTCGGACATGTGGTTCAGATACTTCTTTACCGCAGCCTCGTTCATGTGGTCCAGGATGGGGCCGGCGGCACCCGGGGCGCCGTTGATTACGCTGGCGAAAGAATTGTACTTTACCATATAGTATACCTGCCACTTGCCTTCGGGAACCACCATGTTGATTACCCCGTTCTTCACCTGGTCGGAGATATCCCTGGCTTCGGAAAGGTCGTTGATGGGGTCCGGTACCAGCAGCACCCTAAGCAGTTCGGGGGTGCGGCTCGGGTGCGGGGTGGTAGCCTTCGGATCCAGCTCCTTGAACACATGGAACAGGGACTGGTCGTAGATGGTGCCCGCCTTGGCGGTGGTGTCGCAATACGTGAGAATGACGGAGGCCCGCTCCTCACGGGGAAGCGACTCGGCGCCGAAAGGCCAGCCGGAACCCACGATAAGGTCGCAGGTAATGCCCAGCTTCTTGGCTTCGTCAAAGGCCACTTCCAGCATGTCCAGCCACTGGTCGCTGAGCCAGGTGATGGACTTGACTCCCAGGTCGTCCACACCCTCCTTACCGGGATAGGCCACCGGGTTAATCTCCACGCCGGCAATACCGGCTACCTTCAGCAGGTTCAGTTCCCGCCGGATCTCATTGGCTTCCACCTTGTCTCCGTTCCACCACCAGCGCACATAGGGCCGGTAGGCGTCGTCCGGATTCTGGAAGGCCTTGAATACCTTTTTGGAATCGGTGGCAAAAGAGGGCAGCGCCACGATGAGGGCGCCCAGAAGGGCTAACAGAGTCTTTTTCATTTCTTATCGGCAAAAGGAATCAGGCAATTAATAACAAGGTCTACGTCCTTCGGTTTGTTCTTCCAGTCGAAGGAAATCCTGTGTTCTCCGGGATTCAGGTCCCAGATGCAGCACAGTTCGCGGGTCTGGCCGCGGCCGGCCGTAGGAAGGGAGACGGTCTTACAAACCTGGCCGTCCACTATCACATCCACCACGGCTTCGTAGCCCTTGCCGTCGTAAGGGGTGGGCAGCACAAAATGATAGGTGACCACGACGCCCTTTCCTTCAAAGGCATAGTCCACCACCTCCGTGTAGGGCTTCTTGATGTCCTTGCGGCCCGTGGGGTAATAGCCTTCGAAGTTCTGTTCCAGCCGGACGGGCTGCGGCTGCTGCACCTTGATGGTGACCGCGTCTTCACTGACGGAGCCGCCGTCCCGTTCAATTACCTGCAGGGCCTGGCGGAAGCTCATGTCGCAGGCGCGGTTCAGGGAGATGTCCGTATACTTGAAGTTCATGTCCTCCACTTTCACGATGGCGTCCGTCCACTGGGAAGGAATGTTGCTGTAACCCATGATGGTGCCCAGGATACCGCCGGCCGATGCGGGATTGCAGTCGGAATCCTGACCGCAGCGGGTGGCTATATCGATGGTCTTGTAGAAATCACCCTCGCCATACAGCAGGCCGATGAGGATGTAGGCGCTGTTGATGACGGCGTCGATATCATAAGGATTGTTAAAGCCCTCCGAGCAGCCTATATCGTAGCCGTAGCGCTCGTTGGCCAGCGCCCAGGTCAGGTGCCAGTCTTCGGGGTACTGCTCCCACCAGCCTATTACATCGGCCATGCACTTGTAGTAGTTGCTTTCCGCCGGAATGGTCTTGAGGGCTTCCGTGACAATGAAGGGGATGTCGTCGGAAATGAAGGCCAGGGCATACATGGCCGCCACGTAAACGCCTCCGTACCAGCCGTCTCCGGAGTTCATGATATGGCCGATGCCGTCGGCAAAACCCGTGGCCGAGTTAATCATGCCCGGCGCCATGATGCCGGCATAATCGGCCTCAATCTGGAAGTCGATGTCGTCGGCGTGGACGTTGTTGCGCCAGTGGCCCGACTCAGGAGGCATAATGCCATGCTGGATGTTGTAGCGGCCCTGGAGGTTGGCGTGCCAGAGCGGATAATCGGCATAGGCATACGCCTTGGCGAAGGACTCCACGGGAGCGTCCAGACCCTCCTTGTCAAAGACCTCCACAAAGGTAAGGTCCATATAAACGTCGTCGTACAGGCCCGGAGAATGCTCGAAGTACCATTTGGCACGGTCCACGTCCCAGTCGATGGCAAAGTTGTCGTGCATGAAACCGGTATACTTGAATTCCGTGGGACCGCCGTACGTGCAGCCTATCACCTGGCCGGCCCAGGCGCCGCGGATTTTGTCCTGAAGCACGGACTTTTCCATTTTTACCTCCGAAGGGAGGGCTTTGGGCCCTTCCTGCCCGGTGCAGGACATGAGCCCAAGCACTACGACGAGTGCGGCTAAACTATTGTATCTCATATTATTCCAATACTGCGATTACGGGATAATGGTCCGACACGAAGGGCATGTTGTCATAGGACTTGGTGAGCCGGGTGAGGCTGGTGCACTTCGAGTAGCCGGAATAGAAGATATAGTCGATGTGGCGGGTACCGGAAACCTTGCCCCAGTCGTGCCAGGTGGGGCCTTCGTCCACTTCCGGAGCGGTTTCCCACACATCGGACATGATGGTGCGGAGGTCGGCGAGGCAAGGGTCGTCGGGATACACGTTGAAGTCACCGGTAAGAATCATGGGATAGCCGTCCGGATTCATGTCTCCAATCCGGTTCACTATGAGGGCCAGACCGTTGCGGCGGGCTTCCTGGCCGATATGGTCCAGGTGCGTGTTCACGAAGAAGAATTCCTTGTTGCAGGAAAGGTCCTTGAGCAGCGTCCAGGTGGCGGTGCGGCGGCAGGCGGCATCCCAGCCCAGGGAAGGCACGTCGGGAGTCTCGGAAAGCCAGTAGGTGCCCCAGTCCTTAAGGGCAATGCGGGTGGTGTCGTAGAAGACCGACATGTGTTCACCCTGCTTGACGCCATCTTCGCGGCCCACACCCACGCACTTGTACATGGGGCATTCTTCCAGCAGGTATTCCAACTGGAAATCCACCGCTTCCTGCACGCCGAAGACGGCGGGGCGCTGGTCCAGGATCATGTCGGCAGCGGCCTTGCGCCGGAACTGCCAGGAATTTTCGTGGTCGTTGGCCACGCCCGCGCGGATGTTGAAGGTCATGACCTTGATGGGCGTGGGGGCCGTACTGCAGGCAAAAAGGCAGAGGCCTGCCGTAAGGAACAACAAAAGTTTCTTCATGGTTGAATAGTTTACAGGTCAATTTCAATGATATAGTCCGTGCTGCAGTCCGCATCGGCGGGCACCCATACGGAGAAATCGGTCTTGGTTTTCTTGAACTGGAGCGGGGTGCCGTCGGCAAAAGCCTTCACCTTGCCCTTTTTCACCTTGAGGGTGAAAGGAAGGGTGATGACGCCGCCCTCGGGCATTTCCAGAACATGCAGGAAAATCTTTCCCTCCTTGTGGGTAAGGACGCCCCAGGGCTGGGGCTTGAGCAGGGTGGCGCGGGTGCCGTAGATGCTTTCCCCGTTGGCGGCCATCCATTCGCCCATGGCGGCCAGGCGGGTTACACTCCCTTCAGGAATGGTTCCGTCCGGGCCGGGGCCCACGTTCAGCAGGAGGTTGGCATTGCGGCAGGCGATGCTCACCAGCGTCCGGAGCAGGTCCGGAACCGTTTTCCACTTGGGATCCCTCAGGTTGTATCCCCAGTTGTCGTTGAGCGTCTTGCAGGTTTCCAGGGCCAGGTCCTGGCTCACATGGCTGGTGCGGCTGTAACCGGACGAATTCTCGCCGGGGATGTCACGCTCAAAGATCTGGACATCCTCTCCGGGAATGGGTACGCGGTGATGGTTGTTGGCCACCAGGCAGGAAGGCTGCAGTTCATGGATGAGCTTGTAAATCCTTTCATAGCCCCAGTCGAAGTCCACCTTCAGCTCCTGGCCCGCTTCGGGCTTCTTGATCTTGGCCCAGTCGCCGTCGAACCAGATGCAGCCGATGGGGCCGTATCCCGTGAGCAGTTCGGTAATCTGCTCGCACATGAAGTCCAGGTAATGGGCATAATCGGCCTTGGGGTTGCCGTCGCCGCGGGGATAGTCGTCACGGCCCCAGTCCAGCAGCGAATAATAGAAATTCAGGCCGATTCCCTCGGCGTGGCAGGCGTCGGCCAGCTCCTTCAGAGGGTCGCGGTGCCAGGGCGTGGCATCCACCACGTTATAGGGCGAAGCCTTGGTGCCGAACATGGAGAAGCCGTCGTGGTGGCGGGAGGTAATGGTGATATACTTCGCACCAGAGGCCTTAATCTGGCGTACCCATTGCCGGGCATCGAAACGGGAAGGATAGAAGCCGCCCGGATACTGGCAATATACCTCGTACGGAACCTTCTCGTTATACATCACCCATTCGCCCTGGGCCAGCATGGAATAGACGCCCCAGTGGATGAAAACGCCGAATTTGGAATCCCGGAACTGCTCCTTGGCAGCCACGGTTTCCGCGGAAGGCACATAGCCTTTGATACCTTCCTCCACGTCGGGAAGGAGGGGCTGCTGGGCCAGGCCCAGGAACGCGGATAGGAATAGTGTGGTCAGCATGGTTGTATGGTTTTTTAATTCTCTACTTGGAAAATACACAGGAGGGGGTCACTTGCCGCATCCCAGGAATCCACGGCCACAATACTGGCCGAATACTCCCCCGCCTCCAGTTCCCCCAGCGGAAGCTCATAGGAATCTTTCATCTGGGACGGCTGCGGAACGCGGTAAAAATCGGTCAGGATCTTTTTCTGCGCCACCACTTCCCCGTTCCGGGTAACGGTGATGAGGTAGTGATGCACGAATTCGTCGTCTTTTCCGGCGGCGAAGCATAGTTTTCCGTCGCGGAATTCGGCCGTAGTGAGCGTCGGGGGCGTATTCCGGGCCCTCAGGGTATCGTGGTTGTATCGGCCCAAATGGGAAAGGTCCTTGCGGGGTGCGTCCAGTTCCCAGGGCTCCCCTATCACCGCTTTGTTGAAGAAGTCCATGCGGGTGAGGCGCGCATTGCCCTTTTTGTCAAATTGCAGCAGAAGGCCCTGCGAGAAGTTCCCGGCGCCCTTCATGACGGTAACGGTGGCCATGTCTTCATAGTTGCCGTTATCGATGGCCATATAGCTGGTGGAGGCGGTTCCCACGGAGGTAAAAGCGCCCTGCCAGATGCTGCGGGGGTCGTTCAGGGGGAAGTGCAGGTGCCCGCCGAAGGTAATGACCTGGGGATAGCGGGAAAGGATGGGAATCAGTTCCTTGGTAGACCAGTATTCCCCCATGCGGGTGTACGTGTCCTGCAGGACGGAACCATAGCAGGTGCCGTAAATCATGGGATGGGTCAGGAGGAGGACATACTTCTCCGGCTCCTTTTCCGTTATCTCCTTCAGCTGCGCCTCCAGCCATTCCAGCACTGCGGGGTTGTAGGTAATGGGGTTGGTATGGTCCGGCGTGAGGCAAAGGATGTGGCAGTTCCCTATTACGCAATGCCGGCACTCCAGCGAATCTCTCATGGCCGGATCCAGGTCTGTCTTGAAATAATCGCCCCCCAGGATGGTATGGAAAACGGCGTGCTGGGCAACACTCTCCTGCGTCCAGCGGTAGGCCGGATTCATGTCGTGGTTGCCGATGGTATACACCATGGGAACCTCCGCGGGGTCCAGGATTTCTTCGTAAATGCTTTTGAAGGTGGCAATCTGCGGGGCCGATGCGGTATTCACAAGGTCACCCACAATGAGCACGCCGTTCAGATTACCTCCGGCGGCATCCTTCAGCTGTGCAAGTACGGAACGCAATTTATCCTCTGATCCATACCCGTTTCCTATGTGGGTGTCGCTTATTACGCCCAGGGACAGGGCAATGGACTTTTCATCAAAACGGCCGGCCTGCTGCCTGCAGGCGAATAGGGAAAGAAGGGTTAGCAGCGTGATGGCCAGGCGGAGCGTTTTCATAGGGATAAAGTTAGTGAAAAATCAGCAATATTGATTATCTTTGAAGTATGAAAACGCATTTTTTCTTATCGGCCTTAGCCCTGGGCTTCTGTTTAAGCCTCCAGGCCCAGCACACTCAGTATGTCAATCCCTTCATCGGCACCACCGGCATGGGTCATACCTTCCCCGGAGCCTGCGTTCCCTTCGGCGGAGTGCAGCTGTCGCCGGACACGGAAATGATTCCCCACAACGTGAAGGGCGTTTACCAGCCGCGCACCTACGAGTACTGCGCCGGCTACCAGTATGACGACCCCACCATCGTGGGCTTTTCCCACACGCATTTCAGCGGAACCGGTCACTCGGACCTGGGAGACATCCTGCTCATGCCCGGAACGGGAGAGATTAAGCTCACGGCCGGAACGGCAGAAAAGCCGGAAGAAGGCTACCGCCAGCGCTTCAGCCATGCGCATGAATCGGCCGGCGCCGGCCATTATGAGGTGCTGCTGGAAGACAGCGGCATCCAGGTGGAACTGACGGCTACCCCGCGCGTGGGCGTGCACCGCTACACCTTCCCCGGAGGGGCCGATAAAGGCCATGTAGTCCTGGACCTGGACCACGGCATTTACAATTATGACGGCAAGACGCTCTGGGCCGAGGTCAGAGTCCTGAGCCCCACCCTGGTGGTGGGCTACCGTATTACCAACGGCTGGGCCCGCACCAATTATACCTACTTCGCCATGAGCTTCTCCAGCCCCATCACGGATTACGGCTTCGAGGACAAGGCCCCCGCTTACTACAAGGGCGGTTATGCCAAGTTCCCCCAGTACCACAACTTCCCGGAGATGGCGGGCCGCAAGCTGGCCGCCTGGTTCCGCTTTGACACCGCCGCCAACCCGGAGATTACCGTGAAGGTGGGCATATCGGCCACCGGCACCACCGGGGCCCTCAAGAACCTGGAGGCCGAGGCCGGAAGCAAGGGCTTCGACCAAATCCGTCAGGAAGCAGAGCAGGCCTGGGAACAGGAACTCTCCTGCATGGAGGTAGAAGGCAGCGAAGCAGAGAAGACCATGTTCTACACCTCGCTCTACCACACCATGATCAATCCTTCCGTTTACATGGACGTGGACGGACTGTACCGGGGCCTGGATCACGAACTGCACCAGGCCGAAGGCTTCACCAACTATACCGTTTTCTCCCTCTGGGACACCTACAGGGCCGAACATCCCTTCCTGGCGCTGGTTAAACCGCACAGGGACGAGGACATGATTGCCTCCATGCTGGCCCATTATGAGCAAAGCGTCCACGGCATGCTTCCCATCTGGAGCCACATGGCCAACGAGAACTGGTGCATGACGGGCTATCACAGCGTAAGCGTGCTCTCCGACGCCATAGTCAAGGGCCTCAAAGTGGACGGCAAGGAAGCCCTGAAGGCCATGGTCTCCACCTCCACCGTTCCCTGGTACGGAGGGCTGGGAGAGTATATGAAACTGGGCTACGTACCCCTGGAAGCCACATCCACGGCCGCAAGCAACACACTGGAATATGCCTACGACGACTGGGCCATTGCGGCCGCGGCCGAAAAGCTCGGAGACAAGGAAACCGCAGCGGAGTATTACAAGCGCGCCGCCTATTACAAGAATGTCTTTGACACCAGCATTGGTCAGGCCCGTCCCCGCTATACCGACGGCAGCTTCAAGCCCGACTTTGACGTCAAGCAGACCGTGGGCCAGGGCTTCATCGAGGGCAATTCCCAGAACTTCTCCTTCCACGTTCCCCAGGACGTGAACGGCATCATGAAGCTGATGGGCGGCGACAAGCGTTTCATCGCCACCCTGGACGACCTCTTCGGCAGCGAACTGCCTGCTTATTGCTATGAAGACAACGAGGATGTCTCCGAGGACTGCCTGCTGGGCGGCTACGTCCATGGCAACGAACCCAGCCACCATATCCCCTACCTGTACGCCTGGTCTTCCCAGCCCTGGAAAACGCAGTACTGGCTGCGGGAAATCATAGACCGCTTCTACAAGCCGGAGATCCGCGGCCTGGGCGGCAACGACGACTGCGGCCAGATGAGCGCCTGGTACATCTTCTCCGTCATGGGCTTCTATCCCGTATGCCCCGGTACGGACCAGTATGTCATCGGCGCCCCGTACCTTCCTTACGCCAAGGTTCGTTTCGAGAATGGTAACACCCTGGAAATCAAGGCACCCGGCGTGAGCGATGCCAAGCGCTACGTAAAGGCCGTCAAACTGAACGGCAAGCCCGTCGAAAGGCTCTATCTGACCCACGAAGAGCTTTCGCAGGGCGGCACGCTGGAATTCATCATGAGCAAGACTCCCAACAAACGCCGCGGCATTTCCGCAGGCTCCAAACCCTACTCGCTATGAGAAAAACCCTTTTAGCCCTGGCCCTGCTTGCCTGCACGGCCGCTTTCGCACAGGAGCGCCTGACGGATTACGTCAATCCCTTCATCGGCACCGACGGCTTCGGAAACGTGTATCCCGGCGCACAGATCCCCTTCGGCGGCATCCAGATCAGCCCCGACACAGACGACTTTGACTACGACGTGGCGGCCGGCTACAAATACAACAAGCCCACCATCATGGGCTTCAGCCTCACCCATCTGAGCGGTACCGGCATCCCGGATCTGGGAGACTTCCTCTTCGTGCCCGGCACCGGCCCGGTAAAATCGGCCACGGGCACTGATACGGACCCGGACAGCGGCTACCGTTCCCGCTTCAGCCACAGCCGGGAAGCCGCCTCGCCGGGCTACTACACCGTGGACCTGCTGGATTACGGGGTCAAGGCCGAGATGACGGCCGCGTCCCGCAGCGGCATCCTCCGTTTCACCTATCCGGCGGCCGATTCGGCCTTCGTGATGGTGGACCTGAACCACACCCTCCGCTGGCCCTGCGAGTGGTCCACCGTACGTCTGCTGGACGAATACACCATCATCGGAAGTAAGGTCGTGGCCGGCTGGAACCCGGACCGCCACGTCTACTTCGCCGCCCGCTTCTCGGAGCCCATCCGGGATTTCGTCATCCTGCAGGAGGGACAGCCGGTCATATATAACACAAAACGCTTCCGCAGCAGCCTGGAAGCCTGGGGCAAAGGACTGCAGGCCTGCGTCCGCTTCAGCACCGTAGAGGGGCAGCAGGTTACCGTACGTACGGCCGTCTCTGCCGTGGGAACCGATGGCGCGCTCCTCAACCTCAAGGAAGTGGAGGACAAGAGCTTCGAGCAGGTTCGCAGCGAGGCCGAGGCACTCTGGGAGGCCGAACTGGGCAAGTACCAGCTGGATCCGGCCTGCGACCAGACCACCAAGGAAACCTTCTACACCAGCGTGTACCGCACAGCTCAGCATCCCTTCCTTTTCCAGGATGCCGACGGCCGCTTCCGGGAGCACGACGGCACCATCGGCCAGGCGAAAGGCTGGACCAACTATACCACCTTCTCGCTCTGGGACACCTACCGGGCCTTCCATCCCCTGCTGAACCTGGTGAATCAGCCCCTTCAGGCCGACCTGGCCAATTCCATGCTGGCCCACTACGACAAGAGTACGGAGCACATGCTCCCCATCTGGTCTTTCTACGGCGGGGAAACCTGGTGCATGATTGGCTACCACGCCTGCTCGGTGCTGGCCGACATGATTCTGAAGGGCGTCAAAGGCTTTGACTACGAGAGGGCCTATCAGGCCATGAAGACCACGGCCACCAACCCCCACTACGACTGCATTCCGGAATATACGGAACTGGGGTACGTTCCCTTCGACAAGGAGAAGGAATCCGTGTCCAAGACCTTGGAATATGCCTACGACGACTGGTGCATAGCCCAGGTGGCCAAGCTGCTGGGGCATCAGGAAGACTACGAGTTCTTCATCGGCCGAAGCCGCAATTACCGCAACCTCATCGACCCCGAGACCAAGTACATGCGCGGTCGCGATTCCGAGGGCAACTGGCGCACACCCTTCGCCCCCATTGCGTACCAGGGTCCCGGCTCCGTAAACGGCTGGGGCGACATTACCGAAGGCTTCACCATGCAGTATACCTGGACGGTTCCCCACGCCTTTGAAGATTACATGGCCATTGCCGGGAAGAAGTTCCTCTGCGACCGCCTGGACAGCATCTTCAAACTGGAGATGAGCGACGACATCCCCGGCGCCCATGACATCTGGGGCCGCATAGGCGGTTACTGGCACGGCAACGAACCCTGCCATCATGTCCTTTATCTGTACAACAAACTGGGCAAGCCGCAGGAATGCCAGAAGTGGGTGCGCTATGTGGCCGACCACTTCTACGGCAACACCCCCGACGCCCTTAGCGGCAACGACGACTGCGGCCAGATGAGCGCCTGGTACATCTTCAACTGCATGGGCTTCTATCCTGTATGTCCCGGCAGCGACGAATATGAACTGGGATCGCCCTGCGTCCCGGGCCTGAAGGTCCGCCTGTCCGACGGCGGCACGCTTACCGTGCGCACCAAAAACTGGACAAAGGACCACGTCTATGTGAAGGCCGTCTACCTGAACGGGCAGAAGTTAAAAGGAACCACCATCCGTTATGAAGACATAAAGGATGGTGGCGACCTCTACTTTGTTATGAAGTAAGGACTTCTACTTCCAGTACCTGGAGGCCTGGATGGCTGCTTTCTGCAGAATCCGGGCCTCTTTTGGCGTAATCTCGTTCTCGGTACCCTGGTTGCGGAAGGTGTTTCCCTTCACGCTGATTCCGAAGACGGGACGGATAAGAGTCTCGAACCACACGCAAGCCGTGACGTATCGGCCATACTTATAGTCCATGTGGAAACCGTCGCGGGTGAATTCCCTTTCGGTGGGGAATTTGCTTCCCCGAAGGTTCTGCACGGCCACACCGGAAGCCAGTACTACGGGAATATCGTAGTCCCTGCGCAGTTTGGCCACGCAGGATTCGATGCATGCGTACATCAGATCCTGGTCATAGGTGTAGTTGGCGAAGCTGCGGTTCTCGTAGTCGTGCGCATAGGCCCAGGTCTGGTGCCACACTATGGCAGCATTGGGATTGGAGCAGTTCTGCCGGACAATCTCAATGAGCCTCAGAAGCCAGGGGTCGTAACTGTCCCACCGGCCGCTCTTGGGCGAACCCTGCTGCATGGTAATGATGTCCCAGGGTTCGTCACCCACGCCGTCCATGAAACTGCCTTCCTTGTAGTGCTTTACCGTTTCCCATTCGTTGGCCACGGATTTCTTGTACACGTACTCGTGACCGTCGGTCTCGAATTCCGTGCAGTGCCTTTCCAGGGTGCAGCCTCCAATGTAGAGGCGGCCCAGGATAACGTTGTGGATACCGGCGGCCTCCAACAGACCGGGCAGGTACTCCGTAGCGTCATCGGAAAAGGAATTGCCGATGGCCAGGATGCGAAGCGTATCGGGCTTCTGGGGAAGCGGATGGTTGGGATAGTATTCCTGCGCCAACACCACAAAGGGGAAGAGGAGCAGGACCAGCAGGATAATGCTGAGTCGGATTATCTTTTTCATCATTCTTCGGGTCTGTATTCCAGAATATCGCCCGGCTGGCAGTCCAGGGCTTTGCAAATGGCCTCCATGGTACTAAGGCGGACGGCCTTTGCCTTGCCGCACTTGAGGATGGAAAGGTTGGCGGGGGTAATGCCGACTTTCTCGGCCAGCTCGCCGGAAGACATTTTCCGGCGGGCCAGCATTACATCAATATTGGTGATGATCGGCATACGCGCTTACTTTTCGGACTGAGGCTGCTCATCGGCCTTCTGGCCTTTGAGGTAGGAAGGAAGCTCCATGCCGGCCATCTTGAAGAGGTCGTCCAGCGGAGGGACGGACTTCATCATACCGGAAATGAAGTTGGACGTGGCGGTCTTGCCGTCGGTGCCGTTGCCGGTGTCCCACACGGTGACCTTGTCGATGTTGATGCCCTTCACGGCCTCTACCTGGGTCTTCACCAGTTCGGGCAGTTTGTCGGCAATCATCATGAGCACAGCCTTCTGGGCGTCTCCCTCGGCGGCGGTGACCAGGTTCTTGAAACCGTCGGCCTGCTTGGTGAGGATTTCCAGCATACCCTTAGCCTGGGCGTCCATCTTGGCGTAGATGGCGTCAGCCTCACCCTTTGCCTTGCGGCGGATCTGTTCGGCTTCAGCCTCGGCCTCGATGATCTT
>JAFZWC010000023.1 GCA_017617475.1 Bacteroidales bacterium | reverse complement strand
TGCGTGGGTGAAAATCTGGACGAGCGTGAGGCCGGCAAGCACTTCGACGTGGTTACCGCCCAGACCAAGAACGTTCTGTACAACTTCACTGCCGAAGACATGAAGAACGTGGTCATCGCTTATGAGCCCGTTTGGGCCATCGGCACCGGCAAGACCGCTACCGCCGCCCAGGCCGAGGAAATCCACGCCTGCATCCGCAACGTCATCGAGGCCAAGTTCGGCGCTCAGGTAGCCGACGACATGACCATCCTCTACGGTGGCTCCTGCAAGCCTTCCAACGCCAAGGAACTCTTTGCCGAGAAGGATATCGACGGCGGCCTCATCGGCGGCGCCGCCCTCAAGGCCGAAGACTTCCTGGGCATTGCGACCAGCTTCTAACATTGTCCTTGAATTTTTATTTAGTCCCGCGACGGCGGGACTTCTTTTTTGCCTTTTTCTAATGAACTTAACCAATGAAGCATTTCTTTCGTAAACTGTCATCATGGTGTTTGATGGCAGGGCTGTTGTTGCCTTTAAGCGGCTGCTATGACGATTCTAAAATCTGGGAACAACTTGAGGACCACGAGCGGCGCATTCTGGCGCTGGAACAACTGTGTGCCCAGATGAACACCAACATCACTTCCATGCAAACCATTCTTACCGCCCTTCAGAACAATGACTTTGTGACGGATGTGGCGGCGATTAAGGAAGACGGAAAGGTAATCGGCTACACCATCACGTTCTCCAAGAGCGGTCCTGTCACTATTTATAATGGTAAGGACGGTGCCGACGGCAAGGATGGAAAGGATGGAAAAGACGGAGCCGACGGCAAGGATGGCAAGGACGGCCAGGACGGGAAAGACGGCTATTCGCCGGTTCTGGGTGTGAGGCAGGATGCCGACGGCGTCTGGTACTGGACGCTGGACGGTGAATGGCTGCTGGACGAACAGGGTAACAAGGTGAAGGCATCCGGTACCGACGGCCGGAATGGCAAGGACGGAGCCGACGGCAAGGATGGCCAGGATGGCAAAGACGGCGAAGATGGTCGGGATGGCAAAGACGGCGCCGATGGTGTTACACCGCTCCTGAAAATTACCGAGGGCGACTGGTACGTCAGTTACGACGATGGCAAGACCTGGACCCTGCTGGGTGCGGCCACCGGAGCAGATGGTAAGGACGGCACCAACGGTAAGGATGGTACCAATGGGAAAGATGGCACCAACGGCAAGGACGGCACCTCATTCTTCAAGAGCGTAACCAAGGAAGGTTATTCCCTGATTCTGGTGCTGGCCGACAACACCACCATCACTCTGCCCATGCGTCGGCCGCTGTCGGTGAAGTATACCCCGTCAGTGGAAAGAAAGATGGATAAGATTACCACCCAGTCCGGCATCATTTATCGTCCCACCGATACGCTCATAGTGCAAAGAAATCAGACTTTTAAGATTGACTATCTGATTACCTCCGATGCTCCGGCGGTCCAATTGGAGGTCACTACTTCTGCCGATGTGTCTGCCTATAAGCAGGCAGATCCCAACAATAAGCTGGCGGGCAGCATCAATGTCCAGATAGGATCTTCCGTAGATGCATTTAGCGCACTCAACGTTTTTGTTTCCGACGGCATGACGCTTCTGATTGAAAAGTTCTACTTTGTTGAGGAGGATTAGCTAAAGCCATGAGTGTCAAAAAAGGATTTTTAGCTATCATTCTGCTGGCGGCTGTAGCCGGATGCTATACCGACGGGCAGTTGCTGGAAAGGCTCAGTAAGCAGGAGCAACGCCTGGCCGTCCTGGACCGGACCTGCGCGCAGATGAATACCAATATTGCATCGCTGCAGACCATTCTCCAGGCTTTGCAGGATCATGATTATATAACTTCGGTGGCTCCCATCACCCAGGAGGGAGCTATAATCGGCTATACCCTTTCTTTCCAGAAGGGCGAATCCGTGACCATCTATCACGGCAGTGACGGGGCAGATGGAAAGGATGGTAAAAACGGGACCGACGGGAAGGATGGTAAAAACGGTGCCGATGGCCGGAATGGCGCCGATGGTTCCGTTCCCGTTGTGAGTGTGGCGCAGGCCGAAGACGGCGTCTGGTACTGGACCCTGAACGGAGAATGGCTGCTGGATGGAAATGGCGCCAGAGTGAAAGCGGTAGGCAACAATGGTACAGACGGCCAGGACGGAAGTGACGGCCGGGATGGTCAGGACGGTGAGGATGGAAAGGACGGAGAAGATGGCCAGGACGGCATTACGCCCCTCCTGAAGATAGAGGAGGGCTATTGGTTTGTGAGTGTCGACGGCGGAGTAACCTGGTCTGAAGTCGGCAAGGCTACGGGTGATAAGGGCCAGGATGGCAAAAACGGTACGGACGGCAAGAACGGAACGGATGGTAAGAACGGTACGGACGGCAAGAACGGCGATACCATGTTCAAAAGCATTACGCAGGACGGTAACAACGTTTATATCACCCTGTCCGACAACACGGTTCTCACTATACCCAGGGTGTCCCTGCTGGACATTTCGTTCTCGGCCGAGTTGGGCTTAGACAATGACACCCTTGTGCTTCCGCCAATGTTTGACGCCCTGACTGTCCACTATCAGGTGACTTCCCCCACGACGGAGGTGGATGTGGTTGTAGTTACTTCTTCAGACGTTTCCGCTTATGTTATTCCCGACGGGGAAAAGCCGCTTGAGGGTAGAATCCAGGTTATGACAGGAAATCGTATCGACCCCGACTACCCGCCGAAGGTCCTGGTGATTGTTTCCAACAAGACATCTTCCATGATGAGGACGCTGGCCGTACAGGAAGCAAAGCTGGAACCCGTAGACATCAACCGCGTTGACATCGGGTACAAAGGCAGTAATCTGGACTTCCATTACAAGACCAATACGCCCGTTGAGATATCGATTCCGGATACGGCCAAAACCTGGTGCTGGCAGGTTATGACCAAGGCGCAGATGGCCGATTCCACCGTCACGGTTCATGTTGAGCCCAACACGGGCTACAAGAAGCGTAAGACCAGCGTGACGGTGACCAACCTTTTTGGTATCGGGCGGCCTGCTACGATCTCGTTCTACATCTACCAGGATGCCAGCGACAATATTGTTTTTGCGGACAGCGGCTTGAAGAGTTACCTGGTGGCCTCGGGCAAGAATCCGGTCGTGGATATAAACCGCGATGGAGAGATATCCATGGCCGAGGCGGCTGCCGTGACGTCCCTGCAAACCTTGTTCGATACCGGGTCGACCACGGGGAGGAGCTACACAACCTTTGACGAGTTCCAGTATTTCACCGGAATCACGAAGCTTCCGGCAGGAAGTTTCAACAACTGGACCAACCTGACCTCCATCACGTTGCCCAGCAGCATTGATACAATAGACATCAATTTCAAGGACCAGGCAGGCGCCACGCCGTCGCCGGACAAGACGGTTTTCTTTAACTGCCCGAAACTCAATTCTATTAAGGGCAAGTTCTCCTGGGAAGACAAGGCCTTGATTTACAAGCGGAAGGGCGAAGCCACGTCCAAGCTGGTGAAGGTGAGTGAAACCATCCCGGCGTTTTTGATTCCGGAAGGCGTCGACACCATCGCCCGCTACTGCTTCTACCATTCAAAGGTAAGGCAAGTCCAGTTTTCGAAATCCCTGAAGGTGATCGGTGACTGCGCTTTCGAACATTCCGACATCGAGATCGTGCAGTTCCCGCTGGGCGACGGTTCCTCGAAAGTCAACCCCGACGTGGATACGTGCCGCGTCACCACGGTCTACGACCGGACGTTTGCACACTGCTACCAGCTGGAGAAATTCGTGGGGGCGCGCGTGAATGGTAAACTGAAGGTGTGCACCGAAGGCGACCGGGTGCTGTACCGTGATGGTACGGTGTATGCCTACGCGCTGGGCTCCTCTGAAAAGAAGGTCGTAATCCCCGATGGCAAGGGCATCACGCGGCTTGCAGACTGTGTGTTTGAGATGGTCAGTCCGGAGGGAAATCCGCTGCCTGAGGAGCAGAGTAAGCTGACGGATATTGCCCTGCCCACCGGAATCAACCAAATAGGTGCGCGTACCTTCTACAACCAGGCTGCGTTGGGAGCATTGTATTTCCACGGATCGGCTGTGCCGACTCAATGCGGGCCGGAGGCCTTGGGTAATGTCTCCGACGATATGTGGGTTTACATCCCTGCCGGCGCCAGCGTGGAAGAGTTTGCGAAGAAGTTGAATTACACGAATGTCACCACTTGGGAAAACTGGAATCCGTAGTAAGGAAAACCTAATATCTACTTGTGTATGGAAACAAGAAAGCATCTGGCAGCAGAAAAGAAACGCTGCAACTCCCATAACTGCGCACAGGCAGTTGTCTGTACGTACTGCGACCTGGTGGGCCTCCCGGAACAGACCGCTCTGGATATCGCCGGCGCATACGGAACGGGCATGGGCAACATGGAAGGCACTTGCGGGGCCCTCGTGGGCGCCGGCATGGTCCTGGGGCTTCTTACCAAAGACCGCAATCTTTCCCGAAGCCGTATGAAAACCCTCATGGAGAAGTTCCAGGAGCGCAACGGCGCCACCCGGTGCAAACTTCTCAAAGGCATAGGAACGGGAACGCCCCTCCGCGACTGCCCGGACTGCGTAGCGGACGCCTCCGAGTTCCTGGAAGAATTCATGGACTAAATCTGGTTTCACTTATGAAAATCAAAAGAATACTCGGCATTGCCGGTGCGGTGCTGGCCGCTGCCATTGTCGGAGGCTGCATTTATCTGAACACCCTCATGCCCATCATCACGGGCTATGCGGCCAAGAACCTTGCGTCGGCGATTTTCGTGTCGGGACGCAACCAGGCCGATGTAGAAGCGCTGGACCTTCATTTTTCCTTTATTCAGTACAACAAGAACAAGGTGGACTATGAGAACAGGACCGTCACCAGCCGCTTCCTCTGGGCCAAGTCCACGGCCGTTTACCGGGAAGGCTACGGAGTGACGCTGCTTCGTGGAAAAGACAAGAAGGCATTCCGTGCCGAAAAGTACCCCCTTCCCAAGGAGCCCGACTACCAGGATTACCTGCAGCCTGGTGACGAGGCCCTTGCCGCCCGGCTGGAGCCCATTGCCAAGGCTTTGGTAGACGACCGCTCCTACAATGGCCATCCCTTCGCCTTTGTGGTCCTGCACAAAGGAGCCGTCGTGGCCGAGCGTTACGACAAGGGCATATCGGCCGGGACCCGGCTTCTGAGCTGGAGCATGGGAAAGAGCTTCACCAACGCCCTCACGGGCATTATGGCCAAAGACGGCCTGGTGGATATCCATGCCCCCATGGACATTCCCGAGTGGCAGAATGACGCCAGAAAGGCCATCACCTTGAGTGACCTTATGCAGATGCAGAGCGGCCTGGAGTGGAACGAGGACTACGGCAACCGCTCCGATGTAAATCTGATGCTGCATCGCGAGACGGACATGGGCGCCTTTGCCCAGGCCAAGCCCCTGGAGCACGAGCCCGGCACGTTCTGGTACTATTCCAGCGGCAGCACCAACATTGTGATGCGCTACCTCCGCGGCCATTTCCCTTCTGACGAAGCTTTTCTGTCCTATATGCGGGAGCGCCTGTTTGCTCCGCTGGCCATCGCCAACCCCCATTTCGAGCCGGACATGAGCGGAACGCCCGTGGGTTCGTCCTACCTCTATGTTACCGCCCGCGACTACGCCCGCTTCGGCCAGCTCTTCCTGAATGACGGTTGCATCGGGGAGCAGCGCATCCTCCCGGAAGGCTGGGTGGACTACACCGTCACGCCCGCCTCGGCTAGCGAGGGCGCTTACGGGGCTTTCTTCTGGCTAAACCGCAACCACGTGTGCCCTGACGCCCCGGAAGACATGTTCTCCTGCCAGGGCCACGACGGCCAGGAAATCTATATCGTTCCCTCCAAGGAACTGGTGGTGGTCATCCTCGGCTATTCTCCCAAGCCCGACCGCCGCGTCGATTTCAACGCCGTCCTGCGGGATATCATTGCGGTTCTGTAATCGCAGCGCCCCCTGTATTAACAGAAAAAGACCGGAAAGATTCCGGTCTTTTTCTGTGAGGACACGCAGATTTGAACTGCGGACCTCTTGCCTGTCAAGCAAGCGCTCTAAACCAACTGAGCTATGCCCTCAAAAGGACTGCAAAGATAGGTAAAAAGAACGGATGCTCCAAATTTTTCTTTATCAATTCACCACAACCTCGTCCAGGAACTGGAAACCGCGGGTGGGGTGGGCTACAAAACGCACGTAGCGGGCGCGGGCGGTAACGGGCGTGCCGAAGAGCACATAACTCTGACAGGGTACCTGAATCTCATTGGGAATGATGGCCGCCTGTTCAAAGTTCTCTCCGTCGGCCGACAACCAGACCTCTACGGACTTAGGCAGGTAAATACCCGGGCCTGGCTCGCATAGGAAGGTGCCGCCCACAAAATGGATGTCCTGCACGGTTTCCATGTTGATGACTACATCAATATCCGTGAGGAAACCCTGCCAGCGGCCGTCACCATAAGACCAGCCGCCGCCCTGCCCGTCGGTAAGAGTGGCTTCCCGGGCAGCGGGATAACCGCGATTCCAGGACTTGTTGTACTTGACAGTCTTGCCAACAGCCATGTGCTGGATTCCGTACTTGAAGGCAGGGCGTTCCCCATATTCCTTCTTGATGTCAAAGGCGTGGTATCCGGCCTCGATGAGGGCGTCGTTCCAACGGGTCACGCGCTCGCGGAAGCCGTCCTTGCGGTCCAGCTGGGACCAGCCCACCTCGGCAATGGCGGCCACACGCGGATACATCATATATTCGGTGTGCTCCGGCGTGGGAATCATCTCGTGCCACAGGTTGCCCTGGACACCTAGCAGGTGCTCTTCGGCCCCTTCCGGCATTCCCTCCAGCGGATCATAGGAATGGGCTACTTCCAGGGAAAGATAGCCGCCGAAGCCCTTGGGCTCATAGATGGGGGCGTCCTGCACCTTGTCCAGGTAGCAGTAGCGGCCAGGGGTCATGACGGCGTCATGGCCTTGCGAAACGGCTTCGATGCCGCCCTGCGTGCCGCGCCAGCTCATAACGGTGGCATTGGGGGAAAGGCCGCCTTCCAGAATCTCGTCCCAGCCCAGGAGCTTGCGGCCGTGGGCGTTGAGGAATTTCTCAATTCGCTTCACCAGATAGCTTTGCAGTTCTTCCTCAGAAGCCAGTCCTTCGGCCTTCATGCGGGCCTGGCAGTCCGGACATACTTTCCAGTCCTGCTTGCCGGCTTCGTCTCCGCCGATATGGATGTATTCGGAAGGGAAGAGGTCCATAACCTCCTGCAACACGCTTTCCAGTAGTTCGAAGGTGGCTTCCCTGCCAGGGCAGAGCTCGCGGCTGCCGGCGCCCTCGCAGCCCACTTCAGGGTAGGCGGCGGTGACTTCGCGGCTGTGGCCGGGCATCTCAATCTCCGGGATTACGTTGATGTGGAGGCGCTCGGCCTCGGCCAGGATTTCACGGACATCGTCCTTGGTGAGATAGCCGCCGGAAGCATCCGGGGCGCCCTCGTAGGAGTACTTGCATCCGCCATCTTCCCACTCCTGCCAGGTCTTTCCTACGCGCCAGGCCGACAGCGAGGTCAGCTTGGGATAGCTGTCCACCTGAATGCGCCAGCCGGCATCATCGGTAAGGTGGAGGTGAAGCTGGTTAATCTTCAGGCTGGCAAGGGCCTTCATCTGCTTGATGATGAAATCCTTGTCCCGGAAATGACGGGAGATGTCCAGCATGAAGCCGCGGTACTTAAAGCGCGGATAATCGTACACCGTGCCGCAGCTCTCCATCTGCTTCAGGGTTTGCAGGGCATAGAAGTAACCGGTTTCGGTATTGCCCTGCACCTTGTAGCCCTTGGGCGTAACGGTGAGTTCATAAGCCTCTTCACGGGCAAATGCGGGCAGCGCAGCCGTCTTTTTGGCAAAGGCCTTGCCGCCGATCTTGCGGGATAACTCCTTGGTAATGTTAGGAGTTCCATCGGCCGGAACCATCTGCACCGGAGCGGGAACCTGGGCCAGGGCTGATGTGACCAGTGCCAGGCAGGCGAAGAACGAAATGAGACGTTTCATATCAGTATTTCAATTAAATATACACTTCAGACTGGCCGGAGCTTTCGGCTTTTCCGGCATCCAGCTGCACGGCAATGGGCCAAAGGCGGTTGTAATCCTTCTTCCGGATAAAAATGGGGGCATACAGCTCCGTACCGTTTTCATTCTCATACTTATACATGCCCGCCCTAACAAAACGGTCCTTGATGCGTTTTCCATCTTTATAGGTGCCGAAATCGTAAACTATGCAGACGGTGACGTCGCCTTCGGTCTGCATGAGGGCGCACTGGTTGGATTCTCCAATCTGCCTGATGGTACGTCCGCTCAAGGTGACCTTTTCACCGGGAACTATCTTGCTAAGGACGGCACCCGTAAGTGCCAGGGTGGTGAAACAGGAAGAAACGCCAACAAGCGCGGCGCAGAGGATAAGTATCTTGATGGCTGTCTTCATTATGACCATGTGGCTATTTCGCAGCCATAAAGTTACACAAAGAAAACCATTCGCCCAAATTCAGGTTACTGGGCTGCCCTTAGATACCATCAAGGCCTTGATGCCCTAATGGCCGTGAAATAGAAATCGCTGATAATCAACGGATAATGTAAATCCTCCTCGGCAAAATTCCGAGGAGGATTTGTGTAAAGCATTGTTAGCAAGAGGCTTACATTTCACGCACGCAATTGATGCCCCCCCCGTCATACAAAAATGCTTACAGCACTACTGCTAATCGGTCTCTTATGGACTGCACGCCTTCGATGATTCGCTCTCGCATTGCGTGCCGCGGATGACGTAATCCATTGGCATAGTGGCTCAGTTGCTGCTCCGCGATGCCGGTTTCTTGGGCCAGTGCTTTCTGGGTAATGTATTTGCCAGTATACTTTAATAAGGCACGCGTGCTCAATTCAAACTCCGGAACCAAAACACCCTCCAATTCTTCAGGAATGGGCTCTCCGTCTTCCCGGAGCCCGTCGGCATGAAACTGAAGTGCCTCCATAATGTTCTGTTTCACCTCTTCCAACGAATCTCCGGTGGCAACACAGGCGATATCTTCATTAACTGGCGCAGCACCATAGTTATTAGGCACCCAATCAATAAGTATTTTAATCTTTCCCATATCCGTTTTTATTCCCAACCTGCTTGTTTCCAGATACGATAGGTAAAGATATAAAATAATCTATCATTTTCCAAACAGGTGTTTCCTACTATGTTGCAGAGCATCCTTGTATGTTTCTTATATCCGGCTTTTTTACTATTTTTGAAAAAACTTTCGGCCGATGAAACTCCGTATCTTCCTTTGTGTCAGCCTTGCCGCTTGCCTCGCAGTAGCCTGCGGGCGCGAAGCCGGGCCCCGTCCAGTCAATCCCAATGCCACCCCCGAGGCCTGCGAACTGCTGGATTTCCTCTATTCCATAAGCGGGCAGTACACCCTGGCCGGGGAGCATAACTTCTCCAGCGACTTGGAGAGGTACGACGCCGAGGTCCTCGCCATCACTGGAAAGCTTCCGGTTGTATGGGGAAGCGACTTCAGTTTCAACGATATAGGGGAAGGGGCCGAGCGGTACCAGCACGCCGGGCCGCTGAACTTGTCCGTACCCTTCGACCGGCCCTGCATCAATACGGGCCGCACCGTGGCGGAAGCCCGGCAGGACATAGTGGACACCGCTATCCGGAAGTGGGCCGAAGGACGCATCATCACGCTCATGTGGCATTGTTGCGACCCCCGCTTCACCGACGGAAACGACTGCAATGGCGACAAGGTTTGGACCATGGACCAGGGCCCTTCGGCCGAAGAATGGGATGCACTGTGCACCCCGGGAACGCCTCTCCACAACGCCTGGGAGCGGGAAATGGACACGGTGATTCCTTACCTGATGCAGTTGAGGGATGCTCACGTTCCCGTCCTCTGGCGCCCGTATCACGAGATGAACGGCGCCTGGTTCTGGTGGGGAAACCAGCCGGGCGAGCGGGGCTTCAAGCGGCTCTGGATCATGACCTATGAGTATTTCACTTCAAAGGGTCTTGATAATCTCCTCTGGGTTTGGGACCCCAACGCTCCCCGCGTCAAGGAGAATGACGACGCGTTCCCCTATGCCGATTTTTACCCCGGCAATGAGTATGTGGACGTACTGGCGGCCGATATCTACGCCTGGGATTACAAGCAGTCCCACCACGACGAACTGGTAGAGCTGGGTGGCGGCAAGCCCATCGCCATGGGCGAGGTGGGCCAGCTGCCCCGCGAGCTTTCGGTCTTTGACCAGCAGCCCCGCTGGACCTGGTTCATGGTCTGGGGCTACTTCATCGGCGGCCACCGCTCCACCGAAGACCACCTAGACCTGGTCCGCAGCATCTACAACTTCCCCCGCATCCTAACCCTGGACGAAATCTCCTTCCAGAACGGCCGTCACAGTGTGAAATAGAAGTAACTCACTAGTAAGAAGTTACGAAAATCCTCCTCGGAAATTTTCGGAGGAGGATTTTCGTAAGTGTATGTCTGTTAGTTACTTGTATTTCACGCGGATTACAGATAATCCTCAAAATACTGGGTTACCTTGTCCATGAGGTGGATGCGGTTGCGGCCGGCTACGTTGTGGCGGGCAACAGGGTAGGGGAAGTAGTCCACGGGGATTTCCAGGTCGATGCAACGCTGGATGAAACTGAGGCTGTGTTCCCAAACCACGGTGTCGTCAATGGCACCCTGACAGATGAGCAGGTGCCCCTTGAGGTTCTTGGCGTTCTCCACCAGGGAAGTCTTCTTGAAGCCTTCGGGGTTGGTTTCGGGGGTGTCCATGTAGCGCTCGCCATACATGACCTCGTACCACTGCCAGTCGATGACGGGGCCACCGGCCACGCCCACCTTGAACACGTCGGGATAGTTGGTCATGAGGCTGATGGTCATGAAGCCGCCGTAGCTCCAGCCGTGAACGCCGATGCGGGAGGCGTCCACGAAGGGCTGGCTGCGGAGCCAGTTGATGCCCACCATCTGGTCGGCCATTTCGGCCTGGCCGCACTCGCGGTTGATGGCCTTCTCAAAGGCAGTGCCGCGGTTGGAGGTTCCGCGGTTGTCCTGCACATACACGATATAACCCTTCTGGGCCATGAGCATCTCCCACATGCGGATGCTGCCCAGCCAGTTGTCCTGTACCAGCTGGCTGTGAGGACCGCCGTACACATAAAGGACAACGGGATACTTCTTGGCAGGGTCGAAGTCCTTGGGGTAGATGAGCCGATAGTAATTCTCATACATGCCGTCGGCGCTGGGCACGGTGCCCAGTTCCACCTGGCAGGCGCCGAAAGCGCCGAAGGGGTCGTCCAGGACGGCCAGCTCACGCACCTTCTTTCCGTCCGTGGAGCAGAGGGAGATGCGGCCGGGGAAGCTAAGGTTGGACACGTTGTCCAGGAACCACTTCTTATTGGCATTGAGGCGGATGGTGTGCCAGCCACGGCCCTGGGTCAGCTGAACGGGCTTGCCGATCTTGGCCTTGGTGATGACTTTCTTGCGGGGAATCTGGACGTCCACGCGGTACAGATGGTTCTCTACGGGAGAATTCTGGGCCGATGTATAGAAGACGCCCTTGCCGTCGTTGGCGACGTATTCCACGTCGGCCTTCACGGCGGTGAGGCGGCGAAGGGTGCCCAGCGTATCCACCAGGTACAGGCTCTTGTAGCCGTCGCGGTTGTCGGTGCGGTAGAGGAAGACGTCGGTGCGGCCTTCCAGGAAATAGATGGGATCCTGCGGTTCCACCCAGGCGTCGTTATCCTCGGTGAGGAGGGTGCGGACATAGCTGCCGTCGGCCACCTTGTACTGATTCATCTTCATGTGATGCTGGCTGCGGTCCAGCACCTGGGCATAGAGGTATTTGGCGTCCGGGCTCCAGGCCAGGTTGGTGATGAAGCGCTCCTCGGTGAAGTCCGTCACGTCCATCCATACGGTGGTGCCGGCCTCAAAGTCGTAAACGCCCACCTGCAGCAGCTCGGAATCCATGCCGTTCATGGGGTACTTGATGAGCTCCAGTTCGCCGGTGCGGGTCTTGATGTTCAGCAGGGGGAAGTCCGTAACGCGGGACTGGTCCTTCTTGTAAAAGGCCACCTTCTTGCCGTCCGGGCTCCACAGATAGCCCTGCCTGAAGCCGAACTCGTTGCGCATCATGGTGCCGCCGTAAACGATGTTGCGGTCTGTGGAAAGGCCTATTTCCACCGTTTGGCCGTCTTTGACGCCATAGAAGGAATCGCCCTCCAGGTATACGCTGTAGCCGGCCGGGCCCTTGTCACGGTTGTTGCGGGGATCCCTGCCCATGCGGTCGGGTTTGTAGGGCTCCAGAACCTCGCTGTTCACCGAGCCCTTGAGCATACCCCTGCGGTCTTTGGACAGGAAGAAGGAATCGTTGTCCAGCCACATGGCGGTTCCGCGGGCATAGCCTACACCGTTAAGGATAGCATCCTCCATGGTGAGGTCTTTTCCGGCGTGGGCCGGGTAGGTGTCAATCACACGGTTTTGCGCAAACGCAAAAGTGCAGACGAGAAGGACGCCTGCAAGAGAGAGCATTCGTTTCATATCAGATTAAAGGAAAAAATCATCTTGGGGGAGGGACTGGTCCGGGATATAGGAAGTCTCTTCCGTTACGCTGTCTACTATGGCTTTCTCGTAGCCTCTCCAGGGAAGGGCGCCCTTGTACTCCTTGTAATGCACGGTAACGCGGAGGCCCGTCATCTGCCTTAGCTTCTCGGCCACTTCCTTATTGGCTACCGAGAATTTGAAATTCTTGGACTGGACGCTTCCGGAGGCATTTTTGTTTCCGTAACCGGTGAGGATGATCTCCCCTTCGTAGGTCTTGAAAACATAGCCCGTGTAGGTGAGGGAATTGAGTTCTCCGGTCTTGGTGCCGTCAGAGAACACCCACCAGAACTTGAAGTAAAGGAAACCGGCCAGGATGGCCAAAATCACCAGGGTGATAAACCACCCGATACCTTTTCCAGGACGTGACATATCTTTGGTTTTTAGCAATCACAAATATAACAAAAATAACCTACGCTTCAAACAGGGAGGCGAAGTCGGGGCCGGAAAGTCCGTCAAACCAGGCCGATACGTCCAGGGCCGTGAGCTCTTCCAGGCGCTTTCCCTTGAGCGCCTCGGCCAGCTCTCCGGCAGGCCGGTTGCCCAGGAAATCTCCCTGGAAAGCCACCTGGGTGAGCACGCCGTTCTTGAGGCTGTAAAGCACTTCCACGGTGCCGCAGGCAAACTTCCGGCGGCCCTGGTGGGTGGTTTCGGGGGAATGGCCGAAGTTCCATTCCCAGGTGCCGAACTTTTCCCGGGCCTCACGGTCCACGGCGGCCAACTGCTCTGCGGTAAGAGGGTATTCGGGGGCGCCATCGGCCAGCACTTCCTGAAGCGCCGCCTTGAAGGCTTCCAGCGTAGGGTATTGAGGCAAGTATTCCTTCAGATTGGCCACGCGGCTGCGCACAGAGGCGATGCCCTTGGCCGATACTTTGCTGCCGGGCACCTTCAGGGCTTCCGTGAGTACGTCCAGGTCCACGTCCCACATGAGGGTGCCGTGGATCATCATGCGGTCCTTGCTCAGGCGCTTGGCATAGCCGGAGCATTTGCGGCCGTCTATCATGATGTCGTTCCGGCCTGTTCTCTGTGCGGGTACACCCAATTTCACCAGTGCGGCGGGCACAATCTCAAAAGCCTCTTCCATGAGAGCCAGCGGCCCCACAATGCTGTAGTTGAGGTTTCCGAGGTCGTGATACACGGCGCCGCCGCCGGTTACGCGCCGGGCCAGCACAATGCCCTTTTCCTCCAGGTAGGGGAGATTGACCTCGGCATAGGGACTCTGGTTAAGGCCGATGATGACCGCCGGGGCATTCTGCCACAGGTAGAAGAGGGGCTCCTGCACATGCAGGCCTTCCAGGGCGAACTCGTCGAAGGCCATGTTCCAGTGCGGCTGCGTGCAAGGATTGGTGAGAAATTTCATAGAACAAATGTACGAAAAAAGGGCCCGCTTTGAAAACTATTTTTGTAACTTTGTGTCTGGTCACATGACAATTAATAACAATCATACTATGAAAAGACTGTTCATGATTGCGACGGGCCTTCTGCTTGCCGCGGGCGTCTTTGCCCAGAATCCGGCCCACCTTCAGCGTTACGCCGAAGATAACGCCAAGCTTCCCTGTGCCACCGGCCCCCGCGTGGTGCTCTATGGAGACTCCATCACCGACGCCTGGCCGGACATCCGCCCGGAGTTTTTCGCTTCCACCGGTTTCATCGGCCGTGGTATCAGCGGGGAAGAAACCTCCCACATGGTGCTTCGTTTCCGTCAGGATGTGATTGATATCCAGGCTTCTACCGTGGTTATCCTGGCCGGTATCAACGATATCGCCATTAATATGGGCGGCCCTTACCGGGAAGACCTCACCTACAGCAACATCCTCACCATGATAGACCTGGCCTGGCAGAACGGCATCCGTCCCGTCGTCTGCAGCGTGCTGCCTTCCTCCCATTTCCGCTGGCGTCCGGAAGTTACCGACATCTTTGAGAAGGTGTGCAGCCTCAATGCCCGTGTCAAGGCTTATTGCGAGCGCCACGGCGTCACTTACGTGGACTATTGCTCCGTGCTGGCCGGCCCGGACGGTCGTGCGAAGGAAGGTCTTACCCGCGACACGGTTCACCCCGTTGCCGAAGGTTACGCCCTCATGGAGCAGCTTCTGCTGGAATCGCTGTAATAGACTGGCTCTCAGGCCGAAATGGTACCGCTGCCCAGCATCTCCTGGCCGTCGTACCACACGGCGAACTGACCGGGCGAAATCCCGCGCTGAGGCGCATCGAAAAGAATATAGAGGCCACTCTCCCGCATAAGGAGGGTGGCGCTTTGTAACGGCTGGCGGTAGCGGATGCGCACGCGGTAGCGGCGGATTTCGCCGGGTTGCATGGCCAGGTCGGTACGGATCCAGTGAATCTCTTCCGGCGTCACTCGCAGGCAGAATCGGCTCAGGCCCTTGTGGTGATGGCCTTCGCCCACGTAGACGCGGTTGGCCTCGGTGTCCGTAGCTATCACGAAAACGGGCTCGCTGTGCCCGCCGATGCCCAGGCCCTTCCGCTGGCCGATGGTATAGAACTGTGCTCCCTCGTGCCGGCCCACTATACGGCCACAGGGGTTCTCCTTGTAGCGGGTTTTCTTGATGTGGTGCTTGCCGCTGCGGTAGGTCTCCGTTTCAAAGGTCAGTTCATAGTGAATGGGCAGCGCCAGGTGATCCAGTTGGGCGTCCGTGAGGGCAGTCACGGCTTCGGCCTTGTAAGGACTCTCACCCAAAGGCTGTCCGTCAGAGGTAAGTACCTTCTCTTCAGGCGCATAGCGCACGGTGCGCTCCAACTCATGCCCTTCCTTCAGGAGTCCGGTAAGGGTTTCCTGCTGCCACCGGTACAGAGGGTCGGTGGCGTAGTAGGGGTCAAAAACCTCCACCACATCGCCTTCCACCGAGGCCAGCTTCTGCTTCAGGAAGGTAGGAAGGTCCACCTTGCCCACAAAGCAGATGCCCTGGGAGTCCTTCTTTTCGGCCGAAGGCAGATCGGCCTCCTTGGCAATGCGCCGCACTTCCGGCTTGGTGAGATGGCCGATGGGGAACAGGGCTTTAGCCAGCTGCTCCTGCGAGAGTTGGCAGAGGAAGTAGGTCTGGTCCTTGTTGGGGTCGGAGCCTTCCAGGATTCGGAAAACGCCGTTTTCCTCTTCCTTGCGGCAGTAGTGGCCGGTGGCTACGTAATCGGCCCCGTATTTTTCGGCCACCTGCAGAAAGGCGTCGAACTTGATTTCGCGGTTGCAGAGGACGTCGGGATTGGGCGTGCGGCCCTTGGCGTATTCGTCAAACATGTAGTCCACCACGCGCTGGCGATACTGGGCGGCCAGATTCACGTAGTAGAAAGGAATGCCGATCTTGCGGGCCACCATCTCGGCCACAAAACGGTCCTCTTCCCACTCGCAGTCCCCGTGGAGGGTGACATCGGCATTGTCCCAGTTCTGCATGAACATGGCAAACACGTCGTAGCCCTCCTGTTTGAGCAGATATGCCGCCACAGAAGAGTCCACGCCCCCGGAGAGGCCCACGCAAACCTTGATTTGGGACTTGTCCATTTCGTCTGCAAAAATACGGAAAAAATACCAAAGACCATCCATCCCAAGGGTGCACATACCACGTATGTACAACAAAACTGCATTATACGGGTGTTTTTGTGTACATACCTTGGCAAAAACAGGCTATTTTGCATTTTTTCATGAGGTATGTACAAGAAAAGTGCTTCCCAGGGCTGTTTCTGCGTACATACGTGGTATGTACAGCACATACCACGTATGTACACCGCACCGAAAAAATCTGTATCTTTGCAATTCCATGCCCAGTTACCTTCAAATAGAGAATATCTCCAAGAGTTACGGCCCCAAGGTGCTGTTCCAGCATATCGACTTCAATATTAACGAAGGCGACAAGGTGGCCCTGATTGCCCCCAACGGCACGGGCAAGACGTCGCTGCTGCGCATCCTGGCCGGGAAAGACAGCTCCGACAGCGGCGGCAAGGTGCTGTTTCTCAAGGATATCCGCATAGCTTTTCTGGAGCAGGATTACGACTACGACCCGGAGAAAACAGCCTTCCGTCAAATCATGGACGCATCGGCCCAGTGGACCGGGCAGCTGGATCAGGATCACCTGTGGCAGTATGAACTGAGGGTGACTCAGCTGCTGGACCAGTTCGGCCTTAGCGGGGAACGGCCCATGAAGGACCTTTCCGGCGGCGAGGTCAAACGCGTGGCGCTTACGCAGATGCTGGCTTCCGAGGCCGATTTCTACATCATGGACGAGCCCACGAACCACCTGGACATAGACGCCATCGAGTTCCTGGAAAGCCATCTGAAGCACAGTCGCTGCACCTTGTTCATGGTGACGCACGACCGTTATTTCCTGGACCGCGTGTGCAATACCGTCATGGAGATGGACCGCGGAAGCATCTACATCTACCGCGGCGACTATATGAACTTCCTGGAAAAACGCCAGGAACGCATAGACAATTACAATGCGGAAACCGAGAAAGTGCGCAACCTGTACCGCCGCGAACTGGAATGGATGCACGCCAGCCCCTGTGCCCGCACCGGCAAGGCCAAATACCGCAAGCAGGCCTTCTGGGATATCAAGGAGAGGGCCGATGACACCTATATCCAGAAAAAGGTGGACCTCTCCGAGACCCAGGCCAAGAGCACTTATCTGGGCAACAAGGTCATCAACTGCCGGGACGTGAGTTTCTGGTGGGAGCAGAAGTGCTACCTTAAGCATTTCACCTACAATTTCCAGCGCTATGAGCGGGTGGGTATCGTGGGGCGGAACGCCGCCGGGAAAACCACCTTCCTGAACCTGATTACCGGAGGTTGGAAGCCCGAGATGGGAGGCACGCTGGAAGGGGTTATCGACTTGGGTGAATCGCTTCGCATCGGCTATTATCACCAGTCCGGCATGCAGTTCAAACCCGGGCAGACGGTGATGGAAACAGTGGCCGACCTGCACCTGCTGAACCGCTTCCTCTTCCCGCACGACATGTTGCAGAACCCGGTGGAACGGCTTTCCGGCGGTGAGCGGCGCAGGCTGTACCTGCTCACTATCCTCATGAAACAGCCCAACTTCCTCATTCTGGACGAGCCCACCAACGACCTGGATATAGTGACGCTGGAAATCCTGGAGGAATACCTTCTGGAGTTCAAAGGCTCGCTGCTGATTGTGAGCCACGACCGCCATTTCCTGGACCGCCTGGTAGACCACCTCTTCGTCTTCTGCGGAGACGGTGTGGTAAAGGACTTCGTGGGCAATTACACAGAGTACAGGACGTTCATAAAGGATTACGAGGCCGAAAAGAAAAGAGATTCTCTCGGCCCTAAAGGGCCTCGGAATGACAAAAAGGTTACACCTGTCATACCGAGCGAAGCGAGTGTATCTCCTGTCAAGCGCAAACTTACCTGGAAAGAACAGCAGGAGCTTAAGGCCCTGGAAGAGCGGCTGCCGGCGCTGGAAACGGAAAAAGCCGCGCTGGAGGCGCAGCTTTCCGGTGGGGAACTGTCTCTGGAAGAGCTCCAGGTTGCTTCGGCCCGCTACGGCGAGCTCCAGAACGAACTGGACGCCGCCGAGATGCGCTGGCTGGAACTCTCCGAGTAGCGGTTATTCTCCGTTCAAATCGAGATATCCCATGTATCCGATGTCGTCCCGGTTGCGGGAATTCACACGGATATCGGCCTTTCCGTTATCGAAGATGGTGATGTTGAAGACAATCAAGTCTTCGTCCGTGTTCACGGAGAGGGTGAGGACGCGGCGGTCTTTCTGGATTCCGCTGTCCTTGTACTCGTCGATATCGTCCTTGAAAGTGAATCCTTTACCGCCGCCATAGGGGACGCTGCGGGCATCTCCCACATAGGGAAGGTGAGAATCGATGGTGTCACCGTCCACCGTAATGGAGTAGGGGGAATTCAGGGCCCTGCCGCCGCTGCGGAGCGGAGTCATGAAATCTACGTCTATGGTGAAAGAACGGGCGTCCAGTTTCTCCCAGACCAGGCTGGCGATTTTTGCCTCCTGCGCTTTCTTCTGTTGGGAAGTCATTTTGGCCGATCCGCACCCGGCCAGAAGCAGGAGTGCCGCGGTGATGGCCAGAAGGCCGATAAGATTTGTACGTACCATAAGTTAAAAGGTTTGAACGGGAAGGATGCTTCAAGAATCATACCGGGGGCCGGGTTGCTGAAGTGGAGAATAATTGCTATCTTTACAAACTAAACCAACCACAGACCTGTGTCCCAGATAACCCTTCATATCACATCTGAAACCGCCAGACTGCGGGAAGTAGTGCTGGGTTTGCCTTATTCGTCAGGTCCAGTTCCAACCCTGGAACAAACCTATGACAGCAAATCGTACGAGAGCGTGAAGAACGGCGTGTATCCCACGGAAGAAAGCATTGTGGAGGAGATGAGCGCCTTCGAGGCCATTCTCCGCAAGTACGATGTCAAGGTCCATCGGCCCCGCCCGGTGCAGAACTGCAACCAGATTTTCTCCCGGGATGTGGGCTTTGTGGTTGACGACAAAATCATTGTCTCCAATATTATCCCGGACCGCCAGGAAGAGATTGACGCCTACGAAGACATTTATCGGCAAATCCATTACAAGCAGATTTACAATTTGCCGGAGGCGGTGCACGTGGAAGGCGGGGATGTGGTTCTGTACAAAAACTTTATTTTCCTGGGCCAGTACGACTTCCCGGACTACCGGCAGGTGAAAACGGCCCGCACCAACCGCCTGGCGGTGGATTACCTGAAGATGATCTTCCCGGAACGGACCATCCTGCCCTTGAATCTCCTCAAGAGCGATACGGACCCGTATGCCGGTATCCTGCACCTGGACTGCACCTTCATGCCGGTGGGGGAGAACAAGGCCATCATTTACAGGCGCGGCTTCATGAATCCCCGCGACGCCGATCATTTGACAGAAATCTTCGGGGCCGACAATGTCTTCGAGATCACCACCGAAGAGATGTACTACATGAATACCAACATCTTCTCCATAGCCCCCGATGTGGTGGTGACGGAGGAGCACTTTACGCGCCTGAACAAACACCTGCGGGAGAAATGGGGAATGACGGTGGAGACGGTGCCCTTCCGGGAAATCTCCAAGATGGGCGGTCTCCTGCGCTGTTCTACGCTTCCCCTTAGAAGAGACTAATAACCTTGAACGATAATATGGCTTGCAATCTTAAAAACCGCAGCTTCCTCAAGCTGCTGGACTTGACTCCGGAAGAGATTCAGTATCTGCTGGATCTGGCGGCCGACCTCAAACGTGCCAAGAAAGCCGGTACCGAAAAGCCCCGCATGACGGGCAAGAACATAGCCCTCATTTTTGAAAAGACTTCCACCCGTACCCGCTGCTCCTTCGAAGTAGCCGCTCATGACCAGGGTGCCCATGTCACTTATCTGGGACCCACGGGTTCGCAAATCGGCATCAAGGAGAGCATGAAAGATACGGCCCGCGTGCTGGGCCGCATGTTCGACGGCATTGAATACCGCGGCTTCGGCCAGTCCATCGTTGAGGAACTGGCGCAGTATGCCGGTGTTCCCGTGTGGAACGGCCTCACCAACGAGTTCCATCCCACCCAGATCCTGGCCGATTTCCTAACCATGCGTGAGCATATTGACAAGCCTCTTTCCCAGGTCTCCTACGCCTATCTGGGAGATGCCCGGTACAACATGGGCAATTCCCTGCTGGTGGGAGGTGCCAAGATGGGAATGGACGTGCGCATCGTGGCCCCTAAGGCCCTGCAGCCGGCCGCTGACCTGGTGGCGCAGTGCCAGGCCGTTGCCAAAGAAACCGGTGCCCGCATTACCATCACCGACAAGCCTGAGGAAGGCGTGAAGGGATGCGATTTCGTCATTACGGACGTGTGGGTATCCATGGGAGAACCCGCCGAGGTATGGAAAGAGCGCATAGATTTACTCAAACCTTACCAGGTGAACGCCGGCCTTATGGCAGCCACGGGCAATCCCAAATGCAAGTTTATGCACTGCCTTCCGGCCTACCACAACCTGGAAACCAAGGTGGGCCGCGAGGTATATGAGAAGTTCGGCCTGGACGGCGTGGAAGTGACCGAGGAAGTGTTTGAAAGCCCCCAGTCCATAGTTTTCGACGAGGCCGAAAACCGCATGCATACCATCAAGGCCGTAATGGTGGCCACCCTGGGTGATTAAAAGGGAAGGATTATGGCAGAGAAACAATTGAACATAACCTACCAGGAATACGCGTCCGTCAAGGAAATGGATCCTCGGGACCAGGCATTGGTTGCCGCCGCGCTGGATGCGCAGAAAGGTTCCTATTCCCCGTATTCCCAATTCCAGGTAGGGGCTGCGCTCCTGCTGGCCGATGGTACGGTGGTGAAGGGCGCCAACCAGGAGAATGCCGCCTATCCCAGCGGCCTCTGTGCCGAGCGTACGGCCATGTTCTGGGCCGGGGCCAATTACCCCGACGTGCCCATGGACACGCTGGCCATCGCCGGTTCCGACCATGGCGTCCTGTGCGACAACCCCGCCTCTCCCTGCGGCGCCTGTCGCCAGGTGATGGCCGAGTATCAAAAGAAGTTCGGCCGCCCCATGAAGATTATCCTGGTGGGCGCCAGGCGCATCCTTAAGTTTGCCTGTGTAGACGACCTTCTACCGTTTATCTTCGACAGTCTATAAGGAAACCTATCTTACCACCTGCGTGAACACAGGGGCTTCACCGTCGGCCGCCAGGACGTAGACTTTCATTTCCATGGGGCCGAAGGCGGGCATGCCTTCGCGGGGTTTGTTCTGGGCCGTGAATAGATATTCCATGCCACCGGGAACATTGCGGGAAGCCACCTGGGTAGGTGTAGCCTGAATCATGGGATACTCTCCTACGGCGGCGTCGAAGATGGCCGCTTCCTCCTCGCTCACAGGTCTAGTGGCAGAGAACTCTTCCAGCGGGGTGAACTCACCTTCCAGATAGCCGTTGGACTTGAGGAAGTAATCTACCTCGGCCGGGACGGCGGCCATGCGGGCGGCGCGGACACCGTAACCCGGCTTAACCGTTGCATTCGGCTGTTTGGCGGCAATATCGGCCGAACTGGACTGGAGACCACCGCTGCCAAAAGTGCAGAAGGGCACCAGCGTCTTGCCGCTGAAGTCCACCGTTTCCAGCAGTTTACCAATGGGCGGGGCAACTGTGCCGAACCACACCGGGAAGCCCAGGAAGATGATGTCGTACTGGGCAATATCGGCCTTGATGGGTTCAACCTCCGGAAGGATGCCTTCCTCGCGCTCCTTGCGGGAACGTTCGATGGTTTCCTGATAAGTGCCGTCGTAAGGGACAACGGGGACGATGGCTTCCATATCGGCCCCCAGGGCTTTCTGAATCTCCTGGGCTACCGTGGCTGTGTTGGAAGTCTGGGAATAATAAAGTACAAGCACTTTGGGGCTCTGTTTCTTGGGCCCGCAGGAGGCAAAAAGCATACTAGTGGCCATAAGGGCTAAAATCCATTTGACTGTTTTCATATCATTTGTTCTTTGTGTCCATGCATATAGTTACCGGGCCGTCGTTTACCAGCGCAACCTTCATGTCGGCCCCGAATTCTCCGGTTCCGACGGGACGGCCGATGGCGGCCGAAAGCGCCCGGCAGAAAGCCTCGTACATGGGGATGGCCTTCTCATGCCCGGCGGCCTCTATATAGGAGGGCCGATTCCCTTTTTTGGTGGAGGCCATGAGCGTGAACTGGCTCACCACCAGGGCCTCGCCGCCCACTTCCACCACGCTTCGGTTCATGACTCCCGACTCGTCGTTGAAGATGCGCAGCCCGGCTATTTTCTTCACCAGCCAATCCAGATCTTCCTGACCGTCTTCGTGCCCTACGCCCAGCAGTACCAGCAGCCCCGGGCCTATGGCCGATTTCACCGCCCCGTCAATGGTGACGGAGGCCGAACTAACTCTCTGAATGACTGCTCGCATAGGGTTTGCGCTATCTTTCCTCAAAGGTAGCAATAAATCGCATGAAAAAAAATTTGATTATTCTTGCCAAAAGCCGTACCTTTGCCCAAACTGAGAACGCAATGGCTAAAACCCTCATAACTCCTTGCTCCGGCATCTGTGGGGTTCATGGTGTTTCCGTTGTTGTTTCTTTGATTAGTAGTAGTATTTAGGCAGCCATTTATGGTTGTCTTTTTTTTGACCTTATGGTAGAGTTACCCGCATTCTGCGACATCCATGTCCACTTCCGCGAACCGGGACAGACCTGGAAGGAAACCATCCGGACCGGGTCGCTGGCAGCAGCGAGGGGCGGCTACACGCTGGTGTGCGCCATGCCCAATCTGGATCCCGTGCCGGACTGCCCGGAGCATCTGGCTGTGGAACAGGCCGCCATCGACAAAGACGCCGTAATTGAGGTTCTTCCGTACTGCTCCATCACCAAGGGCCGCAAAGGCCGGGAGCTGGTGGATTTCCGGGCGCTCAAGGGCCGTTGCGTGGCGTTCTCCGACGACGGCAGCGGCGTCCAGGACCAGGAAATGATGCGGAAGGCCATGCAGGAAGCGGCAAAAGAAGGTGTGATCCTGGCCGCCCACTGCGAAGACAACACCCTCCTGCACGGGGGTTATATCCATGAGGGCCGATACAGCGCCGCCCACGGCCACAAGGGCATCTGCTCCCAGAGCGAATGGGGCCAGATAGAGCGGGACCTGGAACTGTGTGAGCAGACGGGCTGCCGCTACCACGTGTGCCATATTTCTACCCGCGAAAGCGTGGAACTCATCCGGGAAGCCAAGGCCCGCGGAGTGCGCGTCACCTGCGAAACGGCCCCCCACTACCTGGTGCTGTGCGAAGACGACCTCCAGGAAGACGGCCGTTTCAAGATGAATCCTCCGCTGCGCAGCGCCGAAGACCGCGAAGCCCTCATCCAGGGCCTCCTGGACGGCACCATCGACGCCATCGCCACAGACCACGCCCCGCATTCGGCCGAAGAGAAATCCCGCGGCCTGCAGGGTAGCGCCATGGGAATCGTGGGGCTGGAGACGGCTTTCCCTGTGCTCTATACCAAGCTGGTCAGAACCGGCCGGGTGCCCATGAAAAGGCTGGTGGAAGCCCTGTCGGCTGCACCCCGCCGCATCTTCGGTCTGCCGGAAGTACCGGAAGGAGACCGCGTGCTGGTAGATTTGGAGCACCCCTTTGTCATAGACAGCACCCGCTTTGCCTCCATGGGGCATGCCACGCCCTTCGACGGATGGGAGGTATACGGCCGGGTGCTCGAAACCCGTAAAAACGGAGAAACAGTATACGATAGCCATGCAAAAGAAGGTATATAAGATAGCCGAAAACCGCATGGTTGCGGCCGACACCTACCAGCTCAAGCTCACGGGAAACGGCCCGGTGAGCGGAGAATTCGTTCATCTGGAGATTCCCGGCTTCTACCTGCGCCGTCCTTTCTCCGTGTGCGAAGTCTTTGAGGACGGCTTCATGCTGCTGTACAAGACCGTGGGAGAAGGCACCCGCAAACTGGCTGCCCTGCCGGAAGGCAAAGCCCTGAGCGTTCTCACCGGACTGGGCAAAGGCTTTTCGGCCGATGCATGCCGGGGCAGCGCCCTTCTGGTGGGCGGAGGCCTGGGCGCCGCACCGCTGTTCCTTCTGGCCCGGCAGCTCAAGGCTCAGGGCAAGCGCATCACGGCCGTGCTGGGGTTCAACAAGGCCGATGAGATAGTGCTGAAAGAGGAATTCGAGGCCCTCTGCGACACCGTGGCCATCACCACCCTGGACGGGTCGGTGGGCATCAAGGGATTTGTCACAGACGCCTTGAAGGAGATGGCTTGTGCAGCCGGCCATGACGGAGAGTACGACTTCTTCTACACCTGCGGCCCCATGGTCATGATGAAAGCGGTCTGCGGCCTGCTGTCCGGCCCCGGCGAGGCCTCGCTGGAAGAGCGGATGGGTTGCGGCGCCGGCTTCTGCTACGGCTGCAGCATCCAGACCACCGCGGGCCCGCGCCGCGTTTGCAAAGACGGCCCCGTATTCAATAAGGAGGAGATACTATGGTAAAGGACCTATCGGTACAGCTGGGCCCTCTGCGTCTGCAGAACCCCGTCATCCCCGCCAGCGGGACTTTTGGTTTCGGCCTGGAACTGGCGCCGGACATGGATCTGAACGTGCTGGGCGGAATCTCGCTGAAGGGCACCACCCGCGAGGCCCGTTATGGAAACCCCGTGCCCCGCATTGCCGACTGCGCCGGCGGAATGATCAATTCCGTAGGCCTGCAGAACCCGGGAATTGACGTACTGGTGAACGAAAAGGTGCCGGCACTCCGCAAGATTTATGGCGGCGCCATAATAGCCAACATAAGCGGCTTCTCGGTGGAGGAATACCGGGAATGCTGCGCCAAGGCCGATGCCTGCGAGGGCATAGACCTCATTGAAGTCAATGTTTCCTGCCCTAACGTACACGGGGGCGGCCTGGCCTTCGGGACATCGGCCCAGGCGGCAGCCCAGGTGACGGCGGCGGTGAAAGAAGTCTGCCGCAGCAAGCCCGTCTTCATCAAACTGAGCCCCAATGTGACGGATATCGTGGCCATTGCCCGCGCCTGCGAAGACGCCGGGGCCGACGGCCTCACCCTGGTGAACACTTTCCTGGGGATGCGCATCGACATAGCCCGCCGCAAACCTGTCCTGGCCAACACCATGGGCGGTTTCTCCGGATCGGCCATCTTCCCCATTGCGCTCAGAATGGTGTATCAGGTGGCCCACTCCTGCCATATTCCCATCATGGGCTGCGGCGGAGTTACCAGCGCCCGCGAAGTGATAGAAATGATGATGGCCGGGGCTACCGCCGTGCAGGTTGGAGCCCAGAATCTCCGCAACCCCTTCGCCTGCCCGGAAATCATTGACGAACTCCCTTCCGTGATGGAAGAACTGCACATAGATTCCTTGAAAGATATCATTGCCTGCCTATGAACCGTGACGTAATCATAGCCTGCGACTTCAGCAGCAAAGAGGCTTGCCTGAACTTCCTGGACTCCTTCTCCGGAAGCTGCAAACCTTTCGTAAAAATTGGAATGGAGCTGTTTTATGCCGAAGGGCCGGAGATTGTGCGCCAGATCAAGGCGCGCGGTCACAAGATATTCCTGGACCTCAAACTTCACGACATTCCCAACACCGTGCGTAAGGCCATGGCCGTGCTGTCGGCCCTGGACGTGGACATGGTCAATGTGCACGCCGCCGGCACCGTTGCCATGATGAAGGCTGCCCTGGAAGGCCTTACCCGGGCCGACGGCACCCGTCCGCTCCTGATAGCCGTCACCCAGCTCACCTCCACCTCGGAGGAGGTGATGCAGAAGGAACTGCTCATCGGCGCCGGCATTAACGATACCATTGTCAAGTACGCGCAGAACGCCCGGGAGGCTGGCCTGGACGGCGTGGTTTGCTCCCCGCTGGAGGCCGCCATGGTCAAGGAGGCCTGCGGTGCCGGCTTTGTAACCGTAACCCCCGGCATCCGCTTTGCCGATGCCGCCACGGACGACCAGGTGCGCATCACTACCCCCGCCCGCGCCCGGGAAATAGGCTCGGACTACATTGTGGTGGGCCGACCCATCACCGCCGCCCCGGACCCCGTGGCCGCCTATAACCGTTGTCTGAAAGAATTTTGCTGATATGGAAAGAAAGATAGCACACGAACTGCTGAGTATCGGCGCAGTATTCCTGCGCCCCGAGGACCCCTTCACCTGGGCCAGCGGCATCAAGAGCCCCATTTACTGCGACAACCGCCTCACCCTGTCGGCCCCCGCAACCCGCGACAAGGTGGAGGCCGGCCTGGCCGAACTGGTGAAGAAGTACCATCCCGACTGCCAGATGCTTATGGGAACCTCCACGGCGGGCATCGCCCATGCCGCCATGGTGGCCACGCTCCTGAACCTCCCCATGGGCTACGTGCGTGGAGAAGCCAAGACCCACGGTCGCACCAACCGCATCGAGGGCAAGATGGAACCCGGCACCAAGGTGGTGGTGATTGAAGACCTCATCTCCACCGGCGGCAGCGCCATCGAGGTGGTGGAAGCCCTGCGCGAAGCCGGGGCCGATGTCTTGGGAATAGTGAGCATCTTCACCTACGGCATGAAGAAGGGCCTGGAGCGCATTGCAGCCGCCGGCACCGTCAATCACTCCCTCAGCAACCTGGACGCCCTGGTGGAAGTGGCTGCCGAAGAAGGTCGCATAGCCCCTGAATGGAAGGAACGCATCCTGGCCTTCAGAGACAATCCGTCAGATGAAAGTTGGATAAAATAATAACACAAACGATATGAAGCACTTGATTGACCCGATGGATCTCACCAAGCAGGAGACCGACGAAATCATTTCCCTGGCACAGGATATCATCGCTCACCGCGAACGCTACCAGGGCAGTATGTCCCACCGCAAGCTGGCCACCCTTTTTTATGAGCCCAGCACCCGTACGCGGCTCAGCTTTACGTCGGCCATGATGGAACTGGGCGGCAATGTCCTGGGCTTTTCCGACGCCAAAAATGCCTCTGTGAGCAAGGGTGAAACCGTTCAGGATACCGTGCGTGTGGTGGGTTGCTTTGCCGATGTCATCGCTATGCGCCACCATATAGAGGGCGCCCAGCTATACGCCTCGGAGGTATCCCGCGTGCCCATCATCAATGCCGGTGACGGCTCCCACAGCCATCCTACCCAGACGCTTACGGACCTTCTCACCATCAAACGTGAGCTCGGCCACATTGACGGCATTACCATAGGCTTCTGCGGCGACCTCAAATTCGGCCGTACCGTCCACTCGCTCATCAAAGCCCTGAGCCGTTATGAGGACATCAACGTCATTCTGATTGCGCCGGACGAGCTCAAGCTCCCGGGCTACATCAAACACGATGTTTGCGAACGCACCGGCATTCCTTTCCGCGAGGTGAGTACCATGGAAGAGGTCATGTCCCAGCTGGATGTGCTGTACATGACCCGCGTGCAGAAGGAGCGCTTCCTGGACGAGGACGAATTTGACCGCGTGAAGGACAGTTTCGTACTGGATGCCGCCCGCATGACCATGGCCAAGAAGAAGATGGCCGTGCTGCACCCGCTTCCGCGCGTGAACGAGATTCTCACCGAAGTGGACGACGATCCCCGTGCCGCTTACTTCCGCCAGGTGGAAAACGGCAAGTATGTGCGCGAGGCCCTCATTCTCAAACTGCATGAATGGAAGGACGATCCCGCTCACGGCATGCCCGAAACAGACGAGCCCATCTACGACCCGGAACTCCACTGCACCAACCGCAAGTGTATCTGCAACAACGAACACGCCCCCTACAAGTTCCGCCGCACTCCCACCGGCAAGATCCGCTGCTGGTACTGCGACTCCAAGATCAAATAAGGAATTGATGAAGAAAAACGTCATTATCTGTTTACTGGCCTCCGTCCTGTGCATCATGAGCGCGCAGGCCCAGGAGGGCAACACCTTCACCCACCCCTGGGCGGGAAAACGGGTGGCCCTTTTCGGAGATTCCATCACGGACCCCGGCCTGGGACGGGACGGCGGTTTCAAGATGTACTGGGCTTACCTCCAGGAGTGGCTCAACCTGGACATCTATAACTACGCCGTGTCCGGAAGGGAATGGAACGACATTCCCCGCCAGCTGAACGCCCTTCAGAAAGAGCATGGACAGGATGTGGACGCCATCATCATCCTGTTGGGTACCAACGACTTCAACATGGGTATCCCCACGGGAGAATGGTTTACGGAGAAGGAAGAATACGTCCTGGCAGGCACCGACATGAATGAACCGGCCATCATGCAGCTCCGCAAACGGCGTTACCCCGTAATGGACGACGCAACCGTAAAGGGGCGGATGAACATAGCCCTCAAGCTCATCAAGGAGGCCTACCCCCGCTGCCCGGTGGTGCTTCTGACTCCGCTGCACCGGGGCTGGTTCCGCCTGGACGAAGGCAATGTGCAGCCGGAGGAAAGCTACCAGAACCGTGTGGGAGAATACCTGGATTCCTATGTGAACGCCGTCAAGGAGGCTGCGGGAATCTGGTCTGTTAACGTCATAGACGTCCACGCCCTCAGCAATATGAATCCTCTCTTCGGCCAGGAAATCTTCTTCAAGGCCGATTGGGACCATCTCCACCCCGGTGCGGAAGGCAACCTCCGCCTGGCGCAGGTTCTGTACTATCAGCTCCTCACGGTGGCGGTTTCCCGTAACGAGACTCCTGTAACCCTTACCGAGCTCAGCCTCAATACCGTCACGGATGCCGTGGGGAACGGCGACTACTCCGGTATTACGTATATGGGAGGCGACCACTATGCCGTAGTTCACGATAATCTGGGCGGGGGAGGGCTGCTCTTTTTCACCATCCGCTTCCGGGAAGACGGCAGCGTGGCCTTTGCTTCCAAATCGCTGGCCGAAGGCACCTCCGACCCGGACGGGCACGACAATGAAGGCGTGGTATACGTTCCTTCAACCCGCACCCTCTTCATCAGTGACGAAAACGACCAGTCCATCCGCGAATACGACCTCAAGGGCCATCCTACGGGCCGTCAGCTCAGTATTCCGGCCGATATGGGTAAAGGAAATATCTCCCGCAACAAGGGCTTCGAGGCCCTTACCTACAATCCCGAAACCCACCTGTTCTGGACCACCACCGAAGGCCCCGTCAAAGGCGATGACGCCCTTATCCTCCGCCTCCAGAGCTTTGGCGAGGACCTGAACCCTGCCGCCCGCTATATCTATAGGATGGATGCTCCTGCCGTATCGGCCCAGGCTGCGAAAGAAGCCAGAGCCTATGTGTTCGGCGTTCCGGCCCTGGCAGCCCTGGATGATGGACGCATCATTGTGCTGGAAAGGGAAGTCTATGTGCCCGGCGGAAACCTCAAAGACAAGTTGAAAGAGGCCTTCACCACCATCAGACTGTATCTGGTGAATCCGGCCGCCGCCATTGGCGGAAACCTGACCAAGACCCTTCTGACCAGCTTCAACACATCGGCCCTTTCCTCCTTCGCCAACTACGAAGGCATGTGCCTGGGCCCCAGGCTGGCCGACGGCCGCCAGACCCTCCTGCTTATTCCGGACAGCCAGAGCGGTTCCTCCGGCCTCACGCAGGAGTACATCAAAGTCTACGCTATTGACATTCCGGGCAAACGCCCTTGAGCAGATAGCTCTTCGTTTCCACCTCGTACCCTTCCGGTGCTGATACCGGAGGGATGGGTGTGTCTTCCAGACAGAAGGTACGGTGACATTTGGTGCAGTAGAAATGCACGTGGAGGTCATCGTCGTGGTCTTCGTGATGGCTGTGGCACAGTTCGTAGCGCACACCGTCTCCGGAGTCTTCCAGCGCATGTACCAGGTGCGCTTCCTTAAAGGTTCCCAGCGTGCGGAAGATGGCGCTCTTGTCTATGGTTTCCAGCCGGGCCTCCAGTTCCATCAGGGACAGGGGACGGCCCGCTTCGGCCAGCGCCCGGGCCACCAGCAGGCGGTTGGGCGTTGCCTTTACTCCGTGTTCTTCCAGCAGATGTTCCATTACAGAAGCTCCTCCAGCAGCTCTTTACAGTGTCCCGGCAGAATGATGTGATGATTGCCGATGGGGTTGGTCAGGAAGTACCTGGCTTCCTCCGGCTGAAGCCTGAGCACCACTTGGGTGCGGCAGAGGTTGTCTTCATACTGGTTGTACAGGAGTTCCCCTTCGGCCACAAAATGGCGGTCCAGTTTGCCGGAAACCTTGAATACCGTCACCGGGCCTTCCGGCAGGTTGCCATGGATGCCTACGCCTATGCCGGACTCGTAATGCGTGTCGTACTGCCAGTCCGTGACCATATTGAACGGTACTGTGCAGTGGGCGAAGAGCATTTCGCCAGTTTGCACGTCGATGCGGGACGGATTAGCCTGGAAGCCCGTGCAGCCTGTGACGGCCTGGGCTATCATCATGGACAGCAGGGCGGGAACGTCTCCCTCGCAGGCGGCGGGAATGCCGTCGGCATTGAACGAGGCCAGTGCCAGGCAGCCGGTATTGCCTACGGCGGTGAGCAAATCGAAGCACCTTAATGTAAAGGCGCCCAGTTCATACTTTTTCACCAGTACTTCCAGCGCGTGGTATATCTGCGTGGCGCCGGGGTAGGATTTGCGCACGTTATCGGCCATCTGTACCTCGGCGGGGGCGTTGTCCTCGGGAGCCTTGGCAATCTCGTTCAGGAGCTCTTCCATAGGCACTTCCACCAGCCGTACGCCCAGCTTGTCCATTACGGCCATAGGGTCGGCCTGGCTGGCGATGAGCCAGTCAGAAGGCTGGCCGATGACGCCGATGCGCGTGCCCTGCAGCTTTTTGCGGGCTTCTGCCACGGTAGAGAGCACCTGCACGCGGTGCCGAAGATATTCGGCGCTGCCATGCAGAACCTCGCCCTGGAGCCCCTGCTGCCGAAGGTAGGAGAGAATTTCCAGCGAGGCGGCCAGGGAGTTGCTCTTGCCCGAAGTGAGCAGGTAGTACCGCTCGGTCCCGCGGGCCAGCATCTCCGGCAAAAGCTGCTTGAAGATGCCCTCGGCCCCGCCGGTGCGCACATAGATCAGATCCAGGCTGTGCGTGCCGAAGTCGGAAAAGTTGGAACCCTTGAACTCGAAACCTCCCTCCGGGAAAACCTCGGAGAGGAAGGCGTCGCTTAATCTGGCCACCGACTGCTCATTGTGCAGTCCGGAAGTAATAGTGTATACTGCGGTCATAGGCAAACAAAAAAGGGAAAGCACCTTGTATCGCACCGCTACGACCTCCTACCCTTGCTGTATTCCTACCCTGGGGGATTTCAGAGGGAGCTGGTCGTACAAGACTTTCCCGCCACAAAGGTATAAAAACTTTTTGAATTACGAAACCAGAATGCTCCCGATGACGTTTCCTACGTCCTCCCATACACTTTCCTTGCCCAGCTCGTTGAGGACCTCGTGGCGCATCCCGGTGTACACCTTGGCGCTGACCTTCTTGTAGCCGCGGTTGCGGAAGAACTCCACCGCCTTGTCAAAGGCCTCCCGGGAGATGATGCAGGGATCTTCGGCGCCCACCAGGAAATGCACGGGCAAATTGGGGTTTCTTACTGCCCAGCCTTTGGGCGAATAGGTTTCCCGGATGAGCTGCATCACCACGCGGTAACCGTTGAGGGTGAACTTGAAACCGCACAGAGGGTCTTCGTTGTACTCCTGGACGTTTGCCCTGTTGGTAGAGAGCCAGGCGTTGTGCATGCCTTCGGCCCTAAACTTCTTTTCATGCGTGCCGAACATCATGAGGGCTACCTTCTTGGAGCGGTGACGCTCTCCCTTGAAGAGCTGGATGGCATAGGTGACCAGGATGCCCAGGCCGGCCACCCCGTTGTCGGAGGGACTTCCGCAGACCACCAGGCCGTCGATAAGGTCATCATATTGCTTGGCGAAGCAGCGAACCACCATGGAACCCATACTGTGGCCGAAGAGCACGAGCTTGAGGCCGGCGTACTGCTGCCGCGTCCAGCGGATGACGTTGCGGGTGTCTTCTACCAGAAGGTTCACGCCCTTCTTGCCAAAATAGCCCAGGTCTTCCGGGCTTTGGGCCGTGGCGCCATGGCCGCGCTGGTCGTAGATGACGCAGGCGAAACCCTGCCCGCAGAGATAAGTCATGAAGGGGTAGTAGCGCTCTTTGTGCTCGGCCATGCCGTGGACAAACACCACCACAGCCTTGGGCTGTTCGGGAGCGATGATGGCAGCTTGCAGCTGGAGGTCGCCGGAGGGGATGGTAAGGGTTTTCATTTGAGGGTAAACCGTTCAAAGGATTCGGGCAGGGGAGAGGTGCAGCGCACCATATTCCCGGAGAAGGGATTGCGGAACACCAGCGTATGGGCATGCAGGGCCAGGCGTTTGATGGGGTCCGTCTGGGCGCCGTATTTCTCGTCGCCGGCCACGGGGCAGCCCAGGGTGGCGGCATGCACACGGATCTGGTTCTTGCGTCCGGTCTCCAGGGAGAATTCCACCTGGGAGTAATGGCGGCTGGTGCTTAATACGCGGTAGTGGGTAATGGCCAGCTGGCCGTCTTTAACCTCCGTGTCGAAGGAGGTCATCTTCAGGGACTTGGGGTTCTCTACCAGCCAGGTTTGGATGGCGCCTCTTTCTTTCTCCGGCTTGCCTTCCAGCCAGGCTATGTATTTTCTTTCGGCCACCAGATCTTTCCATTTGCTCTGGAGGATGTCCTTGGCACGCTCGTTCTTGGCGAAGACCAGGGCTCCGGATGTCCCCTTGTCCAGGCGGTGCACAATCCAGACTTTTGCGGTGGAGCGGTCGGGCTCCTTGCCGGAGAGGAGGTCTTCCTTGCGCTGCATGCGGGCATTCACCTTAATATAGGCGTTCAGGAGGGAGTACAGCGTCTTTTTCTCCTTGCCGGTAGCTACGGAGAGCATGCCGGAGGGTTTGTCCACCACAATGTAGTTCTCGTCTTCGAAGAGAATCTGCACGCCGGCTTTCAGGACCTCGTCCCGGGCATCGGAGCGGGTGGCGCGGGCAATGGAAATGCCCTTGGGCAGAATAGTGAGCTTGTCGCCCTTTTTGATCGGCAGGTCAAAAGCCGTCTGGCCCTCGCCGTTCACCAGCACCTGTCCTTTGGATAGCAGGTTCTTGACGCCGGTGCGGGACTGTCCGGGAAGGATTTCAAACAGATATTGCAGCAGGAAACCGTCGTGGGCTACCTTGTAGTTTTGTCCGGTCATAATTCTTCTATCAGGGGATGTAATTCCTTGGGAAGGAGTTTCATGAAATGGTCCAGCGTGCCATGGGGAATGATGATGGTCTCCAGCGACTCGCAGTCGTCGAAGGCCTCGTCTCCAATCACCTCCAGGGCCTTGTTCAGCTTAATCTGATAAAGGTTGATGCAGCCCTGAAAAGCGCCGGGGCCGATAATTCGCGTGCCCGCGGGAAGCGTAATCTTCTCCAGCTGCCAGCAGTCGGCAAAGGCCGATGCACCTATGCTCAGAAGCCCGGCGGGAAGCTTGATCTTGACGAGTTCCCCGCATTCGCAGAAGGCGGCTGCGCCGATGTGCGTGACGCTGGCGGGAAGGGTGATCTTTTCCAGATAGGAGGAGCGCTCTTCCAGGGGGACTTCCTCGCCTATCTTCCGGCCGGCCATGTAGTCCTGAAAGGCGAAGGCGTCGTCGCAGATGACTTCGCAACCTTCCCGGACGGTGACTTCCGAGGGGAAATTCTCGGCGTCCAGCAGGCGTTTGCCGTCGGCCGAATAGCTTACACAGTTGTCGCCGTCCCAAATGTCCCTATCCAGCTCTTCCTGCGAAGGGGTGGTGGGGACGGCCAGGATTTGTTCCAAGGTCATGATCAGAAGGTCTTAACGAAATCGATGTCCTTCTTGAGCATGATCTTGGGCTCCATGTGGGACACTTTCTGGAAAAGTTTGAACTGGTAGGCGGGGGAGAGGTATACGCGGTTTTCGTTCTTGCCTTTGCGCCACCATTTGTAGAAGGCGATGGGGTCGGTGTCGTAGGGGATGCGGGCTTCGATTTCCGAGGGGAATCCGGGGAAATCAATCATCATCTTGAGCCCTGTGATGCGCTTGTAATAGTCGTAATCGGCCCTTCTGAGTTTGGATACCAGCGGTGCGAATACCTCCATCTGGTCCACCTGAAGGACTTTCTCTTTGACTATCATTTTGTGGATGCGAACGGGATCTTTGTGAAGCCAGTCGGAAACTTTCAGCGTAACCGGACCGTCTTCACAGTCCAGCGTGAGCATGTCCGAAGAGAAATAAATCTTTTCGCTGTCTAACGGAAAGTTTTCCATAAATTTCGCCTACATCTGCAAATATATGTAAAAATTTCCTTTTTTCCGTGATTTTTTTTAACTTTGAGGTTGAATTGGCTTTTATAACCACTAAATATTATTTACACTATGGCTTACAAAATCATTGACATTCAGGGTATCGGCCCTGTGTACGCCGAGAAGCTCATTGCCATCGGCATTGAAACTGTAGATCAGCTGCTGAAAGAAGGTGCCAGCGCCAAGGGCCGCAAGGCTTTGGAAGAAAAGACCGGCATCCGTGGTGATTTAATCCTCACCTGGGTAAATCACGCAGATCTGTTCCGTGTCAAGGGCGTAGGTCCTCAGTTCTCCGAACTGCTGGAAGCCGCCGGTGTAGATACCGTCAAGGAGCTCCGCAACCGCAATGCCGCCAACCTGGCCGCCAAGATGCTGGAAGTGAATGAAGCCAAGCACCTGTGCAAGCGCACCCCGGTGGAGAAAGAGATTGCCAAGTACATCGAACTGGCTCAGAAACTGGAGCCCGTCGTAACCTACTAATTCCTTAATTATTAAAAGAAAGCCGGCCCGCGAGGACCGGCTTTTTCCGTTATTTGCTGGGGATGAAGACCACTTCCGAGAGCTCTCCCTTCTCCTTGTCGGCGTAGGCCAGCACGGCGTAGTTGCAGCGGGGCTGGCCATTGTAGCTGATGTGCGGGCCGCTGTATACCAAATTGGCTCGCCAGCCCTTGGTCTCCTTAGACAGCTCGTATACGGCGTAGCCCTCGGCGCCGGGGACTTCGGCCCATTGGATTTCCGTTCCGTACAGGCTTACCGTGGGACGGCCGGGGACGTCGCGGTCGCTTTTCCCAATCTTTGGAACCAGGGACCCGTATTTATAGATGACGTTCTGCAGGGTGGGTTGGAATTCGCTGTTCAGGATGAAGGCGGTGCGGAACCAGATGTGGCCCAACACGTAGTGAGCCTCGCGGCACTCCTCTACCTGACGGATGAATTCGGCCATGGATTCAAAGCCCGTTTCTCCCAGGCGGTAGGCGGCCAGGCCAGTGAACATAGGAACGTTGCCCACTATGTCTTTCCAGCTGTCCAGCACTTGCTTGAAGTCGGCCGTCTTATGGCCGTGGGGCCAATAGATCTGGGGCACCAGGTAGTCTACGATGCCCTGTTCCACCCAGCGGCGGGGGTCGGCATACAGTTTCAGGGTGTTCTCCAGTCGGCCGGCGGGGGAGATGCCGAAGGTGGCGGTGGGTTTGGCGGCGTGGGTGGCGTCGTACATGGCCTTGACGCAGAGGTCTATATTTTTGAAGCGCCATTCATCCTTGTCGGTTCCGGCAGGAAAGTTCTTTTCGGCCCATTGCTTTTCATCGGTCTGGATGCCGTCCGGGTAGAAGTAGTCGTCTATGTGGATGCCGTCCAGGTCGTAGTTGGTCATCAGTTCCGTGACCAGGTTGTACAGGTGTTCCTGCACTTCCGGCAGGGCGGGGTCCAGGTAGTATCCGCTACCGTACTGCTGGATCCACTCCGGGTGCTTGAGAACCACGTGCTCCGGGCAGCGCTCCAGGCTCACATTCCCGGCGCGCAGGGGGTTGATCCAGGCGTGGATTTCCATTCCTTCCTCCCGGCAGGCCGATACGGCTTCCATGAGCGGGTCGTAGAGGGGGTCCTGTCCCTGCGTGCCGGTAATGACGTGGCTCCAGGGAAGCAGTTCCGAAGGGTACATGGCGTCCATATTGGACACCACCTGGAAGAATACCAGGTTGCAGCCGGCTTCCTTGATTCTCCGGATCATGGTCCGGAGTTTTGAAATCTGGGTTTCGGCGGGGTCGTTTTTGTCTGGCCAGTCGTAACCGCCCACGGTGGTGAGCCAGTCTCCGCGCACTTCGTGCTGAAGGATGATATTGTCTTTGGACGGATCGAATTTGAAGTCTTCGTCTACGTCTCCTATGTTGGTCTTGAGAATGCCGCAGGATGCAAGCAGGAGCGTAGTGGTTAGAATGGCAAGAATACGTTTCATGGCGTAAAGATAAGGAATTATTCGGAATCTTTGCGGAGCCCCCTGTATTAACAACAGGTCAACCAACAAGGGGTTGGCAATGGTATTAGAGGAGATAGGCTAGGTCATTGTTCAGGATGCGTTGTGCCTCCTCACGGCAGCGTCCGTCAGCTGTTCCCATGAGGTCTGCGTAAAGGATTAATGGGTGAATAGCATTCTCCGGCAGTTTCCAGAACGCTTGATAAACGGAGACCGCGTTCTCTTTAGCCGGGATTAACTGCCTCGTTTTTATCAATTCGCGAATAGGAATGGCCGTATAGAGCTCAAAACTTTGCGGAATAAGGTAACCGTCTCTTTTGAACGCGCCGCATTCTCCACCCCAGCTTACGCCTTGTGGTAAAAGAACGTCCTGCCATTGTTTTCTGGGAGCAAGCGAGAGGTTCGTCACAAAAAGACGCGGCTTATACAACTGGTTGTACTGCTCTGCCCAGAAATCCAGAAGTTTTGAGAGGTTGGTCAGGTTACGTCCATCTTTGGATTCAAAGCAGTACTGTGGTGTAAGTGCATCGACAACATTCTTTACCGTTGCAACGGACACGTCTGTATCAATCATGATTTCACGGTAGGGCTTCCGGATATTCTTGGGGTCTAACAGGAGGTAATATAGTACCCTGAGCCCGGCAGTACGGAATACCATGACGGTACTCTGTTTCCGGTACTCGGACTTCCTGCCTCGGAGTGACAGGAAGGGACCACCTTCGGGGGTGATCTCACAATTACCCGCAGCATCCAATGTATAGATGCCGTCAGCTTTGGCAATGGACATCATTTCCTCCGAAATGGAACCGCACACCAATAGGGGTAGTGCATCTGCTGACCATGCACGCTCCTTAAGCGTTTCGGCTACGAAATTATAGCCTCTCTTTGTCACTGTGGTCTCCGCCATCACGTAAAACCTTCGACCCAGAATCTCCACAGTGTCATCATTTTGCAATACAATAGCATCGCTCATACCCAGGTGCGCTTCCAGTTGGAACAGGGCCATGCTGATGATTTCTTCTGTGCGTATGTTCATTACAAAAGTCTGTTTAAAAATATTAAACACGGCAAAGATAATAAACAAACAGGAAGAAACAAAGAGTTCTAAGAAAAAAGAGCGGAACCGTTGTGATTCCGCTCTCAGTTATATCGTCACGGTCATAATCACGGGTCCTTCCCAGTCCATAACAGTAATCTGGAAACTCATTTCCGGCGTGTTTGCCAGGATGGAAATATCACCCAAACTATCCTCGGTCCAGTCAAAACCGGCCGTTGGATAGTCCTGATCAAGAAATAAACCCATCCACATAAGAGAACTGCCGCCACCCCAATTCAGGATGACGGCAGTTTTCATTCTCTGTATAATCGTCCGAATTCTACTTGACCCTCACAAAATGCCGATAATCTGACCCCCACGTCCCAACAGAGTACGTCGTCCCTTCCTTCTGCCAGACCATCTCCTTTGACGTCAACTTGACCAACGTATAAGTGACGTTGCTGTAGTCCGACATCTGCGGATTGATTGTTATGGTTCCTTTATTGATCAGATCGATGGCATACCTGCCGCTGTAATCGTGCGATTCGCCGCCCAGCGCATCATAAGTGTGGAGCTTGTAATTATTGTTCCCGTCGAAGGTGTACTCCACGGAGCCGTCCATCGCAAAGACCGCGGGATCATACTGCTCAGACCAGGTACCCTCCAGTTTGCTCATATCAAGTTTCTCACAGCTGCACAGCCCTGCCACCAGCAGCGCCGCGCAAATCATTGTTCTCAATATCTTCATCACTTTCGTTTTCTTATTAAACACGCAAAGGGTCGAAATACTGCTTCAAAAATCATTCTTTTTTCCTTCCACCAGGCAGGACCTTCCCAGGCCCCGCCTGGCATCCGGATAGAAAGTATTTATGTTTAACTATGCTTATGAAGCCTTTACTCCTTCTTCAGCTCTATTGCTGGATTGGTTTTCGCCGCCTTCAGCGTCTGCCATAGCACCGTTCCAAAGGCAATGGCCAGGGAGATGATGACAGCCACCACGAACACCCAGCCGTAGCCTTCAGCCCTGTAGGCAAAGCGTTGCAGATAAACCTGGGCCGCCCAGATGGCCAGCGGAATGCCAATGAGGCAAGCCACGCCAACAAGAATCATATAGCTTCGGACATTCCTCCTGGTTTCGTGCGTCACATCAGAGCCGAAGACCTTCCGGATAGCAATCTGTTTCGTGTTCTCGTCGGCAAAGTAGGTGCTCATGGCCAACAGGCCCAGCAGGGCTATCAACACAGAGAGAACGGCGAAGAGTTCAACCAGGCGCAGCGTTCTCTTGACCGGGGCGAGCATTTTCTTGTTAATGTCACTTACAAAGCCATACCGCCAGGCTGGCTCTTCCACTCCGGCAGTTTCCAGACGATACTCCCTGTAAGCCTGCCGGATGGCTTTGTCGTATGACTCGTCCTCTCCCGTGGTGCCAATCAACATACAATTGGAATAGCGGAGTTCTTCTGCCCGGGTAACGATGACTCCACCATTGGGGTTCTGACTACTCTCCGAAGCCGGCCGGGTTGGATAATCCGTCACCACGCCACCAATGAACTCCGGCTGGGCGCCGTTCATGTTGATTCTTCTGGGGAATACAGTAGATGTATCCGATACCGCTGCCGCGTTGAAAGCACTGCGGCTCATCCAAAGCGAATGCGTCAGCGGATGGCCGAAATCCTCCTCCACCTCCAGCCCCAGCAGTTTGAAATAGGTGGAATCGCAGACGATGACGGGCATATCGACGCGATGCTCCTCATCCACTTTGATTCCCATGGTCATATTGATGAGTCCAGGAATACCGCGCCCAACACCAGCTTTTGTCACAAAGGGCAACTGTTCCACCTTGTCCTTGAAGAGTTTCATCATATCGTAGTCGCGGGCAGAGTACTCAATGTAATAGAGATTTTCTGTTGCGGAGTGCATCGGCCGGGTGAGCATATGCCGCATCTGCACTTCCATCACCAGCGCCAGGGCAATCAGGAATACCGACAAGACGTTCTGCACCACAATGAACACTTTGCTCAGTACCATTTTGCTGCGGCGCCGAAGCGTCCCTTTGATCACGTCGATGGGTTCGTAGCGCGAGGCTACGATGGCCGGAAGAAGTCCACAGAGGGTGCCCAAGAACAGGATGCTGGCGATGTATGCCAGGATATACCCGGGTGTTATCATAAAGGATAGCCTCACGCTGGTATCGCCGATGCCCAGCATCACCTCGTCTGGATCACTGGTGGAAACGAGGCTGTTCATCATCGGGACCAGAAAGTCGGCTAGTAGCAGTGCCGCGGCAAAGCAGACGGCGGTGAACGCCACGGATTCTCCGATGTATTTCCAGAGGATGCCGGTTTTGTCGGCCCCCAGTAGGCGCCGGGTAGCCATTTCCTTGGATCGCTTGCCTGTAAGCGCGAGGCTCAGGTTTACATAGTTGAAGATGGCCGACAGGAGCAGCAAGAGCACAACCACCGTCAAGAGCTTGAGCATCTGGGCGTTGCCCTGGCGGGTAAGTCCGTTGCTGTTCCCTGTGGCAAAGAAGGCCTCGTCCATGCGGTAAGCCTTCCAGGTATCCACTTTCGCCTCACTCCAGACAGCGTCGTAGTTCTTGTGCAGCAGCGCTTTCACTTTGCCCCTCACATCGTCGGGATTCGCATCTTCTCGTGCGCGGAACCAGGTCGTGTAGTTGCCGATGCTGCCAAAGTTCCGCTCCTGCGCTGCAGCCCAGGTCCCCGAAATGTGCGTTATGATGTCGTAGGGCATAAAGAAGGTCCCGTCAAAATCGGCAAAGATTCCTTTAATGGTACGGTCCGATTCATCCACTTTGATAGTACGCCCAATAAGTCTTCCTCCATCTATGGATAGTTTCCTGGCCAGTGATTCACTGATGAGGACATCATCCTTGCCCACAAAATCTTCCGCACTGCCTTCTACAAGATGGTATTCCGGGAATACATTGAAGAAGTCGGCATCGGTCTCCATTCCAGAGCACTGGAGCAGATCATCGCCCTCACGGATGAGCGGCTGCCACAGCAAGGCCACGCGGCTTGCTGCCTCGACCTCAGGGATATTCATCTCCAGCTCCTCTTTGTCCCAATAGGTCAGGCCCAGGAACTCGTCACTTCCCAGCACAAAGGTCCGCTTCCAGTCTGGAGACTCATGCGCCACTTCATACTGCTGCACCACGTAACTCCCGATCAGGATCACAAACGCAAGGCTCACCGCCAGCCCCACCGCCTCGATGGCAGTGTATAATTTATTGCGGGATAGGAATTTCAGATAAGATTTCATAACATTGTCGTACCCAAAAGGGTCTGCCCTCTGTAAGATTGTTTTCTAACTACACACTAAATGAAAAGGATTCTTTCAGAGGGCATTCCCATACTCTAAAGCTCGTTCTTAACGTCAGAAACTATCTGACCATCAAACAGGTCAATCGTCCGCTGTGCCTGCGCCGCGTCCTTCTGGCTGTGCGTTACCATCACGATGGTCGTTCCTTCCGCGTTGAGTTCCTTGAGCAGGTCCATCACCTCCTTGCCATTCTTGGAGTCGAGGTTACCGGTGGGCTCATCGGCGAGGATCAGCTTGGGGCCGGCTACCACGGCACGGGCGATGGCAACACGCTGCTGCTGACCGCCGGAGAGCTGCTGCGGGAAGTGGTTGGCACGGTGGCTGATGGCCATTCTCTTCATAATCTCCGTGACCTTCTGCTTGCGCTCGGCAGCGCTGATGTTCAGATAGCGAAGGGGCAGCTCGATGTTCTCATAGACATTAAGTTCGTCAATCAGGTTAAAGCTCTGGAACACAAAGCCGATGTTGCCTTTACGGAACTTGGTGCGCTCTTTTTCTTTCAGGTTGGCCACTTCCGTGTCCAGCAGTTTGTAGGAACCGCTCGTAGGATTGTCCAGCAGGCCCAGGATGTTCAGCAACGTGGACTTTCCACAGCCCGAAGGGCCCATGATGGCAACGAACTCGCCGTCCTTGATTTCAAAGCTTACGCCGTCCAGCGCCGTGGTCTCAATCTCTTCCGTCCGGAAGACTTTGCAAAGGTTGCTAACAGTGATCATAATTTGTTGTATTTTAATTGTTTATTATTCGTTTTCGTCATGCCCGACCTGATCGGGCATCTCTTATTCATTCTTCAACGATTCAACAGGATTGGCATTGGCCGCTCTCCAGCTCTGGAGCGTGACGACGGCCAGGGTAATAGCGGCTACCGCGAACAGGGCTGCAACGAAAATCCACATCGGGATTGGAGACTGATAGGCAAAGCCCTTGCGCCATGCGGTCATTAACCAGTTAGCAAACGGGGCTGCCACCGCAAAGCTTACTCCTGCCATAATCAGGTACTTCTGATTGATCATCTGCAGGATACTTCCCACAGAGGCGCCGTTCACACGCCGCACGGCAATCTCCTTTTTCAGGAACTGCGTTTCAAAGAACACCAGGCCGACAATACCGATAATGGCAATCAATAGGGCCACAAAGGAAGCGATGGTGATGAGTTTTCCGAGGGACTGTTCGCTCTGGTACATATTCTCGATCCACTCATCCAGATGGCGCACGTTAACCTGGTCGGGTTTCCGGGTAGGATCAAAAGCGCATACCGATTCTTTGATATAGTCGGAGATTGCCTTGAAGTCAGCTTCAGGAACCGTCTTGACATACATCACGCTGAAATTTCTCCACGGCTCCTTACCCCAGAGATAGAGTGCCAACGGTCCCATCGGATGCTGCAGGCTCTTGAAGTTGAAGTCTTTGACGATACCCACGATCTCGGTTTCACCCATATGACCACCCATCAGGCTGCCCACGTGAAACTGCGGATACATCTGGATAAATGTCTCATTGACAATCATGCAGCCCTGTTCACTTTGGTTGTCCGACCGCTGGAAGTCACGTCCGTCCAGCATCTGGAGACCAAAGAACCGCACGAAATCATCGTTGACAGGAAGCACTTCCGTATAAACCTGCTTTCCGTCGACGGTACGTCCCCAGCCCATCTTCCCGTCGGAGACAATCCTGTTGTCGGCAAAGGTCACATCCGTGATGGATGGATTCTGCATTAATTTGTCTTTCAGTGGCTCGTGTGCACCACCCGCATAATAGCCGCACCCTATTTGCAGGATATTCTCCTGCGGGAAGCCCATGTCCTTTTTCATCATATACTTGGTCTGCACGCCAACGTAGAGCGCCATCAGGATGAAGAGGAACGAAAGCACGAATTGAAGTCCCACCAGGATATTGCGCAGTGCCTGACCCTTCACGCTCATCGCATAGGTACCTTTCAGTACCAGCGCTGCAGGCTGGGCCGTGGAGTAGAGAGCCGGAGCGATACCGGCGATTACGGCAGATACCAAAGCTACGCCCAGCATCAGGGCCAGGATGCCGGCATTATCCTTCAGGGCCAAGCTGTCAGACACATACGAAGCCCAGGATGTTCCCGCTACTAAGTGCATGATCAGACAGGCAATCGCAAACGCGATGAGCGCGATCAGCCCAGCATGCAACAGCTGGCGCCCGATCAGCGAGCCACGGCCTTCACCCAAGACCTTCCGGGTATTGATGTTCTTGATGCGGAAAGGAATTTCTGCGAAAGCAAAATTGATAAAGTTGATGATGGCGATGAGGATCAGCAGCGTGGCGATGACGGCCAACGTGACCGTAATGGCCTTGTTGGAAGAGAATTTCGATGCTCTTACATCTCTCTCATAGTGCGCGTCGTGCAGCCTGCTTAGCCGGAATCCCTTCCGGAACTTTTCTAATTCATCTTCCGAATCGCTATTTCTATACTTCTGGAGTTCATCCAACATCGACGAGACGGTCTCTTCTGCCTGTGACGGATCTTTCAGCCTCACAAACGATTCGAACGACCATTCGCTGGAATCATACACCCACTGGTCTCCGAGATTCTCAAAGATGCCGTAATGCAGGCTGTAGTTGCGCGGCGTATTCTTGAAAACGCCCACGATGCGGGCCGTGGTTCCGTTTCCGGTCTGAAGAATTTTACCGAGAGCGTTTTCGCTCCCAAAGAAAATTTTGGCAACATTCTCACTGATGGCGACTGTTCCAGGTGCTGTGAATTCCTGTACGGAACCTTCCACCCAATCGAAAGGGAAGACACTGAACAGGGTGCTGTCAACCAGCACGGAAGAAACGGTAATCGCGGATTCCTTGTCTCCTTCGCGATAATAAACTTGTTCCGGACGCCCCATCATCGTACCTGTCGCCTCAATGTTCGGACTCGTTGTTTTTACCAACTCAATCAACGGTCTGGAGAACATGGCGGAGAAAGGACCGTCATCAATCCAGTTGTTCTCCATCCGGAACACCTGCTCGTGCCCCTCGAAGTTCTTGTCGTAGGTGGCGTCCCACTTCACCTGCACCATCAGGATCATCGCCGCGGCAAACGCCACGCTCATTCCCAGGATGTTAATCAGCGTCGAGACGCCGGTTTTTCTGAATATCTTCATCGCTTAAAACACTAATACATCACTATCACCATACGTTTCATACCCGGAGGTAATAACCTTCTCACCCGGCCCCAGGCCCTCCAGGACTTCGTAGTACTGGGGGTTCTGCCGGCCAATGCGAATTTCCCGCTTGATGGCCTTGTTGCCCTCTTTGTTGACAACGTAGATCCATTTTCCGCCGGTTTTCTGGTAGAAGGTGCCGCGCGGGATAATGACGGCCTCTTCGGGCTGGCCCAGCTGGAGGTTTAGGTAGTAGGTCTGGCCGGAGCGGATGTTGTCCGGCTGCTCTCCGTCAAACTTGAAATCGGCCTTGAACTTGCCCTCGCGGACCTCCGGATAAACCTTCCGGATGACGGTGGAGAATGTTTCGCCCTGGCGCTCGAAAGTTGCCTGCAGGCCTTCTACTACGCGGTCAATGTAGTGTTCGTCAATCTGTGCTTCCACCTTGTATGTTCCTACGGAATTGATTTGGCCGATCTTGGTGCCGCTTTGGATGCTCTGGCCCAGGACCACATCCAGCAGGCCCAGCTCGCCGTCGATGGGGGCTTTGACAATCAGGTTGCTCTTCCGCTTGCGGATCATCTGCATGTTCAGCAGCATGTTGTCCAGACTCTCTTCCATACGGTCAATCTGGGTGCCCCGATATAGGCTGTCCTGCTTTGAGCGTTCACGGATTAGCTCATACTTCTGGAGAGCCAGACGATAATCCTCCTCGGCCTTCAGATAATCTTCCTTGGCAATGAGTTTGTCCTCATAGAGGGCTTTCTGCTGCTCATAAGCCCTGCGCAAGCGATCCACGTTGATACCATACTCCAGCACGTTCTGGCGCACATCCAGCTTTTGCTGCTCCATCTGAATCTGCGTATTGCGGAGGATGTTTTCCTTCTCGGCCAACTCTGCCTCAGAGTTCAGAATTTGGAGATCCAAGTTGTCGTTATTCAGGATGAGGATGGCATCACCGGCTTTTACCGGGGACCCTTCCTCGATGAGGATCTTCTCCACAATGCCACCCTCCTGCGGGCTCAGCTGGATGGTCGTCATCGGCTGCACACGGCCGCTGATTCGGATATAGTCGTTGAATTCGCCCTTCACGGCGCTGGCAATGGTCACCGTATCCTTGTCCACGCGCAGCGTCTTATTGTTCGGCCGCGCAATCAAATACACGATAAACACCAGCAGCAGCGCGCCCAGCCACCACGGCAGTGCTTTTTTGGTAAAAGCAACCCGCCAACCTGTTTTCTTCTCGATGATTTTATCCATTGTTTTACTGATTTATATATTCAACTCCATTATAGTATCTGACCACCGCCTGCTTGATGAGATACTTGAACAGGCTGTTCATCTCATCTGCCTGGGCACGCAGATAATTATTCGTAGCCGTCTGATACTCGATAGACGAGATCAGTCCCTGCTCCATCTTCTTGGCATTCAACTGATAAGCCTCTTCCTGCACGGAAGCTTTCCGGAGCGCCTGCTCATAGGCTGCCTGCGCACCGTCACGATCCTGTACCGCCCGCTGCACCTCCGAAGCCACTTCACGGCGCTTCTGGTCATACTGCGCCGTCATCTTCTTCACCGCATTGCGCTTGCGGGCGATATTGTCGTGGCCCTGCAGCCGGTTGTAGATAGGAATCGACATCGACAACTGCAAGTACTCGCCCTGGTGATTCCGCAGCTGATCACGGTACGGATCGACCTGGATGTCCTTGCCGGGATAATTGAAGTAGCTGGTGCTCCAGCCCGCATTGAAGCTCAAACTCGGCAACAGTTGCCAACGCGCCGTCGCCAGTTCGCGCCGGGCATTCTCCACCTGCCAGCCAGCGATCTTCACGCCCGGATCGTGGGAGAGCGCATAATCAATCACCGATTCCTTGTCCTCCAGTGCGAAAGTGAAAGTCCCGATCTCCGTATCGATCACCAGCTCCTGATCAACCGGCCAGAACATCAGGTCGGCCAGGTTCGTCCGCTGATCCGCATACTGATTCCGCGCCTCGATGGCATCATACCGCCGGTCAGCCAGGTCCGCCTCGGCCTGCACCACGTCCGCATGGCTCTTCTGGCCAATCTCCTCCTGCTTCTGCAACTTCTGCAGCGAAGCCTCCGCTACGGAGACCTGCGCTTCGTAGATATCA
>JAFZWC010000022.1 GCA_017617475.1 Bacteroidales bacterium | reverse complement strand
GGTCTTCTTCATCGGCCTCGTGCTCATCGCCTGCTGCCCGGGCGGAAGCTCCTCCAACGTATTCTCCAAGCTGGCGAAAGGCGACCAATAAATATTTTCAAATTATTTATTAAATAATTATTATAAAATAAATTAATTATAAAATAATTTTTATTAAAATAATTTCCAAAAAAATCATATAAATCAATATAATTAATTAATCAAATTTTATTTATATATGAATTCCGATGAAATCAAAATAAACCAAGAAGAAAATTTAAAAGATATTATTCCAAAAAGCAATGAACAACAAAACCAAACTGAAAAAATACAAAAAGTAAATCATTGTCTACCATCTTTTTTGACAGATGATGATTATTTTAAAGATAATAGTAATAGTTTAGAGGAAGAAGAATCAAATGAAGAAAAAAGTGTCGATAATAAAAAGGATAATAGTACTAGAGAGGATAGTAATAAAATTTTAAATTATCCTCAAAATAATATTTTATATTCAAATAATAATGTAAATAATAATGTAAATAATGATGTAAATATTAATAATAATATTAATCAATATAATGCAAATCATAATCTTTTTCTTAATGAAAAAAATAATTTAATGATGAATCAAAATAACAATTTTAATAATTTTAATATGAATTTTTTTAATAGAAATAATAATATAGATTATCAACACTTTTATAATAATAACAATAATAATAATATTTCAATTCCTTTCAATTCATTTAATAATATATATCCACAATGGAATTCTTTTAGTGGTATAAATCCAATAAATGCTTTTAATTATCAAAATATTAATAATACCTTACCTTTATCTTTTAATAATGATTTAAATAATAATAATTCTAATTTAAGATGCATAAGTTTTAATAATGGACAAATACCAATAAATAATAAAAAAAATTTATCTCAAAAATATAAATCAATTAAAATCGAAAAATTACAAAATGAAGACAAAAATAATAATAATAATAAATCGAGTTCGAATTTATCAATAAAAAAATTATTAGATATGAATGGGCAAACTCTTTATAATTATATAATTACACAAAAAGGGAGTAGAGAAGTTCAAAATATCATTAAAAAAGTAAATGAAAACGAAGTTGAGTTAATTATTTCAAAAATAAAAAATTATTTCAGTGATATAACAATTGATAAATATGGAAATTATTTTAGTAAAAAATTAATACAAATATGCTTACCTTCTCAACGCATACAATTATTAGAAAGTATAAATAATCGTTTTGTAGAAATAGCAAATAATTCATTTGGTACCCATCCTTTACAAAGTTTAATAGAAATAATTAATATGCCAGAAGAAAAAAAATTAGTATTAAAATATATTCTAAATAATGAAAGTGAATTAGCTTTAGACTCAAAAGGAACTCATGTATTACAAAAATTTATTTCTTGCACAAAAGATGAAGAAAGAAATGAATTAAACCAAAATTTAATAAATTTAATAGATAGACTTATAATTAATCCCTTTGGTGTTTGCGTTTTAATACAATTAGTTAAACATTCTAAAGATAAAAATATTGCTAAAAAATTAGCAAATTATATTACTAATGGGGACCCATTATCATTTATACAACATCCATATGCAAATTATGCTGTACAAAGTTTACTTAGTAATACAGATTTAGCATATTGCGATGTTATTATTGAGACTATTGTACAAAATTATTTATCTTTATCTATGCAAAAATTTTCATCTAATGTTGTTGAAAATTGTATTAAATATGGAAAAGAAAATACTGTTAAAAAAATTTTTAAAAACATTGTTGAACAAGAAAAATTAGAAAGTTTGTTAAATAATAATTATGGGAATTTTGTTTTGGAAAAATTAATTGCAAGATTAAATAAAGAAGAAAAAATGATTTTTATTAAAAAAATTGAAAAATTGGGAAAAACCAAAATTATTTCTAATACTATAAAAAATTTACTTTATAAATAGTATTATGGTATTTTAGAATCTGAATAAAAGATGATGTGATATGATATGATATTTTATTATTATAATATTCTAAGTATTATATTTTATACTTTAATTTTAAACCATATAAATATATGAATTTTCTATTCATATAGGATGGTCTCACGGTAGGGCACCTTGGGAGCGTAGAGCTCGATGTTCTGCTTGAACTCGTTGGTCACTCTCCACTTCACATAGTTGATGTGCTGCTCACCCATACCGGAAAGGATGGTCTGGCGCAGTTCCTTGGAGTATTCCACGGTGATGGTGGGATCCTGGGCGGCAATCTTGTTGAGGGCGTCGCCCACCTTGGCCTCGTCGTTCTTGTCGACGGCCTTGACGGCGCAGCGGTACTTGGCATCCGGGAACACCATGTGCTTGATGGCCTCCACACCGCTCTGGGCCAGGGTGACGTCCGTCTTACCGGCTTTGAGCTTCATGACGCAGCCGATGTCACCGGCGCTGATGGAAGCAACCTTTTCCTTCTTGGCACCCGCCACGGCATAGATGGCGCTGAGGCGCTCGCTGTTGCCGGTCTCGGGGTTCACGAGGTCGGCGCCTTCGTTGAGAGTACCGCTCATCACCTTGAAGTAGGAAACCTCACCGAGGTGCTGCTCTACGGAAGTCTTGAAGATGAACAGGGCCACGGGACCGGCAGGGTCGCACTTGATGGTGCCGCCGTCCACGGTGGGCTCTTCCTTTCCTTCGGGGGAAGGAACCACGTTCACGGTGAATTCCATGAGGCGCTTGACGCCGATGTTCTCCTTGGCGGCGGTGCAGAACACGGGGATGGTTTCGCCCTTCTGCAGGCCCATGCGGAGACCTTCACGGATTTCGTCGGTGGTGAGTTCCATGGTCTCGAAGAACTTCTCCATGAGTTCGTCGGAACCCTCGGCAGCCTTCTCCATGAGTTCGGCGCGGAGTTCTTCGGCCTCGTCAGCATAAGCGGCGGGGATGTCCATTTCCTCGTTCTTACGGTTGTAGAACTTCATGGTTATGATATCCACAAAACCTTCCAGGCCAGCGCCGGGAGCAGCCGGGAACTGGCAGATGGCGGCCTTCTTGCCGAACTCCTCGTTGATGGCGTTGCGCACACCTTCCCAGTTGGCCTTGTCGTGGTCCAGCTGGTTGACGGCGATTACCATAGGAATGCCGTACTGGTCTGCGTAGCGGGCGAACAGGGTGGTACCCACCTCGATGCCGGCCGTGCCGTTCATCACCATGATGGCGGCGTCAACCACCTTGAAGGCGGCGAGGGCACCTCCGGAGAAATCGTCGGAACCGGGAGCGTCGATGAAGTTGATCTTGCAGCCGTTGAACTCTGCGTACAGAGGGGTGGCATTGATGGACTTCTGGTTGGTCTGCTCGAACTCGGTGTTATCGGAGACGGTGTTCTTCTCTTCCACGGAACCGCGGCGGTCGATCACTTTTCCTTCGAAAAGCATGGCCTCGGACAGGGTGGTCTTACCGGAACGCGGTGCACCGATGAGGACGATGTTGCGGATGTTTTTAGTTGTGTAAGTTTTCATTGTGTGTTATTGATTATTTTTAATATTAATCGTCGTAGCCCACAAATATAAGGAAATTATGTTATATTTGCCCATGTTAAAACCGGAAATCATGAAAAAACTATTTGTATCGGCCCTTCTGGCCACCATCGGCTTCTCTGCCCTGGCCCAAACCGCCTATGGTACTTATAAGTTTGAAGACTCTACATGGAACATCGGCGGTCGTTTTGCCATTGGCTACAACTATGTTACCAACGTCCCGGACCACATGTCCCACAGCGGTCTGGGCCTGGATTTCTGCATCATGGAAGGGCAATACTTCATTACCCCCAACAGCATCCTTTCCCTGGGCCTGCTGGACCTTCAGATTGATTTCCGTTACCTGCAGAAGGGTTATATCTTCTCTCCCGTCGAGTACTACCCCGATTACGGGCATGCTTCCGGGACAAATCTCCCCGACGGCAATATAGCCGGCATTCACCAGGCCTCCCAGGATTCCCGTGCAAAGGGACATATGACCGACTTCACCTTCTCCTTCCCCTTCGGCTTTACGCAGAAGTTCAGCAGCCGCCTGGCCGCCAGCGTGTATGTGGCGCCCGGCGTGGGACTGATCCGTTATAACAGCGACTATATCTCCGGCGACGTCCACTACAAAAACGGTTACTACCCCAACAAGAACCGTGCGGGCTTCCGCCTGGACCTGAAAGCCATCCTGTGGTTTGAAGACCTGGGTCTGGTGGTGCGCTACCAGCCCGTCGGTTTCACCATCGCGGACGGTGGGCACAAAAGCAACACTTTCTCCGTGGGTTTAGCCTTCTGCTATTGATTCCGCAGTTAAAACCCTATCTTGAGCCGGGCCGCCTGGAGGCCGGGTGCGACGAGGCGGGCCGCGGGCCCCTCGCAGGGCCGGTGTATGCCGCCGCCGTCATTCTGCCGGCCGATTTCCATCACCCCCTCCTCAACGACTCCAAGCAGATGAGCGAAAAGGCCCGCGAAGAGCTGAGACCGATTATTGAGCAGGAGGCGGTCGCCTGGGCCGTGGAGGCCGTATCGGCCGAGGAGATTGACAAACTCAACATCCTCTGGGCCTCGGTGACGGGGATGCAACGCGCTGTACTGCGGCTGACTCCCGCACCGGCGTTCCTCCTCATTGACGGCAACAAGTTCCGGCCCTTCGGCCCGTATGGGTTCAAGGATTACCAAACGGTTGTGCACGGGGATGCCACCTATGCGTCCATAGCCGCCGCATCCGTGCTGGCCAAGACCTACCGGGACGATTTCATGCGCCAGATTGCCCGCGAATACCCCCAGTACGGCTGGGACCGCAACATGGGTTACCCCACGGCCGAACATATTGAAGCCATCCGGCAGTACGGCTACTCCCCCTGGCACCGTAAATCTTTCCACGTAAAGGAGTTGGAACCTTCCCTTTTTTGATTATATTTGTACGATTGCACAAAACCCTTAAAGAATGAAAAAAGTTTTAGCCATCCTGGCCGCTCTGGCCATCTCCGCAACCGCCTTTGCCGATGAAGGTATGTGGCTGCTGCCGCTTATCAAGCAACTCAATGGAAAAGACATCAAGGCCGCCGGCTGCAAGCTGAGCCCGGAAGAGATCTATTCCATCAACAAGACCTCCCTCAAGGACGCCATCGTCCACTTTGGCGGCGGCTGCACCGGTGAAATGATTTCCCAGCAGGGCCTGCTGGTCACCAACCACCACTGCGGCTACAGCAGCATCCAGGGCCTGTCCACCGACGAGCACAACTACCTCATGGACGGTTACTGGGCCAAGAGCTACGCCGAGGAAATCCCCTGCCCGGGCCTTTCCGTCACCTTCCTGGTGAGCATGGAAGACGTAACCAGCGTGGTTGAGAAGGCCGACAACGTCCAGGCCAAGAGCAACGAGCTCCGCAAGGCCGCCGAAGATGCCAACCCCGGCTGCCGCGTCCAGGTCACATCCTTCTACAACAACAACGTCTATTACCTCATTGTGTACCGCACTTACACGGACGTACGTTTTGTGGCCGCCCCTTCGGCCTATATGGGTAAGTTCGGCGGAGAAACCGACAACTGGATGTGGCCCCGTCACACCTGCGACTTCTCCATGTTCCGCGTGTATGCCGGCAAGGACAACATGCCCGCCGCCTACAGCCCGGACAACGTGCCCTACACCCCCGCCCGTAGCCTGAAGATTGCCACCCAGGGCGTGAAGGAGAACGATTATGCCATGATCATGGGCTATCCCGGCAGCACCCAGCGCTACCAGACCGCCGCCCAGCTCAAGGAAATGATTGCCGTGAACCGCATCCGCATCGACGCCCGCACCGTGCGTCAGGACATCATGTGGGAAGCCATGTGCGCCGACCCTTCCGTCCAGCTCAAGTATGCCGACAAGTACGCCGGCAGCGCCAACGGCTGGAAGAAGTGGCAGGGTGAAGAGCTGGCCTTCGACAACCTGAACATCATCGGCCGCGAAGAAGAGAAAGAGGCCCAGCTGAAAGCCTGGATTGCCGCCGACCCCGAGCGCGCCGCCAAGTACGGCACCCCCATTGAGGACATCGCCGAATACGTACAGGCCAATTCCGAAGCCAACCGCGCCGTTTCCCTCCTTACCGAGGCCCCTTACCGCATTGAACTGGTGGGCATGTACACCAACGTGATGAACGCCTATGCCCGCGAGCTGCAGAGAGACACCACCGCCAAGCTGGAGAGCGTTCTTCCCCGCGTCAAGGACCTGTACCGCGACTATGTGGTGGAACTGGACAAGAAAGAGGCCGTGGCCCTCATGGAGTTCTACCGCCAGCGCGCCAAGCAGGAAGACTACCTGCAGATTCCCGGCCAGGATTTCGCCACCATGGACATCCCCGCCTATGTAGAGGACGTTTTCGCCAACAGCGCCTTTACCTCTTATGAGAAACTGTCCCAGGCAAAGGCCGAGGATCTGGATCAGGATCCCGTAGTGGGCCTGTACAGCGGCATCTTCGCCCCCATCATGAAGCATTACGAGGCCCTGTATGGCGGTCCCCGCCGTCCCCGTCCGGGCGCCGGCGCCACCAGCCAGGCTGACGAGAAGTACAACGAGGCCCGCAAGCATTTTGCCGGCGCCCTGCTGGAATGGCAGAAGGGCAAAGCCCTGTATCCGGACGCCAATTCCACCATGCGCCTGACCTATGGTAAGGTTCTGCCTTACAGCCCCAAGGACGCCCTGGTGTACAAGTACTACACCACCGCCCAGGGCCTGCTGGAGAAGGAAGACCCCACCAATCCGGAATTCATCCTTCCGGCCGAGGTGAAGGCCCTGCTGCAGACCGGCGACTACGGCCGCTGGGCCGATGCCGACGGCACCCTGCACACCTGTTTCCTCACCAACAACGACATCACCGGCGGCAACTCCGGTTCCCCCGTCCTGGATGCCAAGGGCAACCTGATTGGCCTGGCCTTCGACGGCAACTGGGAGAGCATGAGCTCCGACGTCATGTTTGAGCCCGCCCTCCAGCGCTGCATCTGCGTGGATATCCGTTACGTGTTATGGATGGTGGACAAGGTAGGAGGCGCCACCAACATCATCAACGAACTCACTTACGCCAAGTAATGTCCCTGTGAGCACTGGGGGCCCCCAGTGCTTACGGACACACAAAAAACAGCCCTCGGTGAGCACCGGGGGCTGTTTTTGCACACGGAGGTATGGTTAAACCTTTTCGGCCAGTTGTTTGGCCAGCTCCAGGAAGGCAAGGGAATCCGGGCGGGAGCCCAGGGCGACAGGTTCGCCGGCATCGGCCCCTTCCCTTATGCCCTGCACCAGGGGTATCTGGCCCAGGAGGGGGATGTCCAGGTCGGCCGCCATCTTGGTACCGCCGTCCTTGCCGAAGAGGTAGTATTTTTCTTCCGGATGGGCCTCGGGGGTGAACCAGGCCATGTTTTCCACCAGGCCGTAGATGGGCTTGTTCACCTGCGGATTGCGGAACATGTTTACGCCTCGGAGAACGTCGGCCAGGGCCACCTGCTGGGGCGTGGTCACAATGACGGCGCCGGTGAGCGGGACGTCACCGATTAAAGAAATGTGGATGTCCCCGGTTCCCGGAGGCATGTCTATGAGCAGGAAATCCAGCGGCCCCCAGAGGGTCTGGAGAATGATCTGCTTGAGGGCGGTGGAGGCCATGGGGCCGCGCCAGATGAGGGCCTGTCCGGCTCCGGAAACGTGGCCAACGGACAGCCATTTGACGCCGTATTTCTCAACGGGCACAAACAGGTTGTCGTTCTCGTCTTCCCCGTACATTTCAATGGTAACGCCTTCGGTGGCCGTCATGGTGGGGATGGAGGGGCCGTACACGTCGGCATCGGCCACGCCCACGCGGTAGCCCAGGCGGGCCAGCGCAACGGCCAGGTTAACGGTAACGGTGCTCTTGCCCACGCCTCCCTTTCCGGAAGCGATGCCGATGATGTGACTCACCTCCCGCAGCTGCTCCAGGTTGAACTGGATGCCCTTGGGGGCGGGTTTGGCGGGGTCTTTGACTATGGTGTCCACCTCTATCTCCGTGCCGCCGGGCGCATTGCGGTACAGGCAGGCCTGCACAGCCCCAACCAGATAGTTCTTCAGGGGATCCGGCCGTTTGGGGAAGCCCAGGGTAACGTGGATGCGGCCGTCAGAAACTTCAACCTTGTCTACCAGCCCCAAGGCAACGACGCTCTGGTCTTCCTTGGCGGGATGCTGCACTTCCTGCAGCCATTGGAGAATATCGTTATTGTTCATTTCGGTTTTTCTTTTCTGTGTAAAGAAGGAGGCCGATGGAGGCCAGAACCAGCAGGATGAGGACGATGGACGAAACGCGGGAGACGGCGGCGCCAATCCGGTAGCTGTCCGGCAGGAAGGTCATTACCACCTCATGCTCCCCGGCCGGGAGCACGGCCGCCCTCAGCGTCCAATCGGCGCGAATCAACTCCACGGGTTCTCCGTCCACGGTGGCGTGCCAGCCGTTGGGGTAGTATACTTCACTGAAGACGGCCAGGCGGTCGGAAGAGGCCGAATACCGGTAATGAAGCTCGTTGGGGGCGTAGGACGTCATTTCGATAGCGTCCCCTTCATCGGCCGGATTCACGTTCACGGGCTCTGTAACCACGGCCTGGCGGCGAAGGTCCACGGAGCCCAGCAGGGCTATCTCTTCATCGGCATTGGCGGCCTTAACCACGGAGTCCACAAACCAGGCGGGGCCGAAGGCGGAGTAATTCACCAACGGCGGATATTCGGCGCCCAGAATGATGTACCGGGTGTTGAGCGCGTTCAGCACCGGGGTTCCCGTTTCCATCCAGTCGCTCACCGCCTCCAGGTCTTCGACCTCGCCGAACTGTTTGTACAAGCCGTTGATTTCGCCGGCGAGATAGTGCTCTATGAGGTCCTGGTAGCGCTGAAGCTTGGCCGGAGAATAGCCGCCCACGTTCTTGTGCCGATAGCTGGGAACGGAAGAGTTGAAGACGTCTACGGTAAGGTCCAGTACGCGGTACTGGGGATCTTCATCGGCCAGAATCATCTGGTCTACGGGGCGCTCTGCGAAGGGTTTGCCAAAGTCCTTGGGTGTGGTGAAATGGTCGGCATTCAGATAGCGCTTGCCCACCACGAAGAGGTTGGCGGCGCTGAGGACACAAATGGCGGCAACGGCCACCCACTTGCGTCCCTTGGGCGTATAGGCCCAGAAAAAAAGGCCGGCCGAAGCCAGGATGAGAAGCAGGGAGATGCCGGCGTCGGCCTTGAAGAGGGCTATTCGGTCCATCACCAGGGCGTCCACCAGAACATCCTGCATCTGGGCGTCCGACGCTCCGGAGAAAGTGCCGAAGAGGCCGGGCACCAGCCAGCACAGCAGGCAGAACCCGCCCGTAAGTCCGGCCGCCCAAAGAAGACCCTTCCGGAACTCTTTCCTGCCAACCTTTTCCTTAAGTATCTGGTCCAGCGTAAGGAAGCCCAGCACCGGCAGGCTCACTTGCAGCACCACCAGCGACATGGACACCGTCCTGAATTTGTTATAGAGAGGCAAGACGTTGTAGCAGAACTTGGTAAAGGCCATGAAATGGTATCCCACAGCCATGAGGACGGCCAGGATGGTCGCGGCCACCAGCCACCATTTTTCCCGGCCCTTGTAGAGGAACAGGCCCAGCACAAAGAGGAAAACACTGATGGCGCCCATATACATGGGACCGGCCGTAAAGGGCTGGGGGCCCCAGTAAAGCGGGAGGTGCTTGGCGGTCTCCTTAAGGTTTTTCTGGCCGGCCTTTTTCAGGAGCTGGATGGTCTCCGACTTGTCCGGATTGACGGCGCCGGAAGAGGCCCCTCCGTTAAAATTGGGAATCATGAGGTTGGGCAGCTCTTCCCAGCCATAGCTCCAGGAGGTGGCGTAGTCCAGGTCCAGCCCCTTCTGGGTACCGCCGTCCTTGGACAGGTCGGAACCGCCGCGCATGGTGTTCGGCGTATACTTGGCCAACGGCAGCAGCTTGTTGGTGTTGGTGGCTATGCCCGCAACGCCCAGCACCAGCAGAAGGGCCGATGCCACCAAAAACGGCTTCCAGGCCTTTCCCTTGATGGCTTGCACCAGTTCCACAATGGCGTAAATGAGCACCATGATGGCCAGATAGTAAGAGATTTGCTGGTGGTTGGCCTTGATCTGGAAACTGAGCGTAATGCCAAAGAGCGCCGCGCCCAGAAGGACCTTGGGGAGCCATGAGGAGATACGCTCGCTTCGCTCGGTATGACAACTGCGATACGTGTACACCAGGGCGGCCAGGACCCAGGGCATGAGGGCGATGGCCTGCATCTTGGTGTTGTGGCCCACCTGGATAATCTGGAAATTGTAGCTGCAGAAGGCCACGGCAATGGCTCCGCCCACAGCTACGGGCCAGCTTACGCCCAATGCCAGGAAAAGCAAAAAGGCCCCCAGCAGCGTCACAAAGAGCCAGGGCGCGGGGCGCTTGCCCATGAAAAGCAGATTATAAAACGGCAAGGTATAGTCTCCCTCGCTCTGGGAGATAATGGCCGTAGTGGGCATTCCTCCGAACATGGCGTCGGTCCAGTAGGCCGGGTCGTCGGGGTGGGCCTTGTTCCATTCGCTAGCCTCATGCGACATGCCCACATAGCCGGAGATGTCGCTCTGGTTGGCAATCTTACCCTCCAACACCTGGGGCACAAAACCGTAACTCAGTGCCAGGAACAGCACCACGATGCCCAAAGCAAGGGCTATTTTTTTCCAATACTCTTTTGTCATTCTGAGCGAAGCGAAGAATCTGTTGTTTTATCTAATAGTTCTGCCAACTGGCGGGTAAGGTTGCGACGGGAATACTGAGAAACCTCTCCCTGGGGGGCCGATACGCCACCGGCCTGGTGCTGTTCCCAGGCCTTCTGCACAAATGTGCGGATACCCGCCTCGTCTTCCCAGTCACAGGTGACTCCGGCACCGGTTTCCTTAAGCAGCCGAGCCTGAATACCATCCGGCTGGCCAAAACCCAGCACCGGACGGTGGGCGGCCATGTACTCAAACACCTTTCCGGGCAGGATATTCCGCATCTCGGGGGCGTTGCGCAGAGGAAGCAGGAGCACGGAAGCGGCCTGCTGCTCCCGAATGGCCGTCCCATGGGTGCAGTAACCCAGATCCACCAGGTTCGGCCGAAGCCCCTCGCGGTCAAGGGTGTCATAAACGGCTTTGTCCACCAGGCCCGCCAGGCGAATGCGCAACTGCTCCCGGAAGGCGGCGTCCTTCCCGGCCATTTCTCCCAGCACCTTCCAGAGCACCGCGGGATTGCCGTCGGCCGCCAGATAGCCCGTCTGGGTGAGGTTGAAGTACCCGTCCGGGGTAACGTCGGCCGCAAAGTCCTCCTCGTCATAGCCGTTGGTGATCATGGCCACCGGGGTGCGGGTCTGGGCGGCATATTCTTTCTGCACGAAGGGCGTTACCGTGAGAACGGCCGAGGCCTCGTCCAGCACCTCCTGTTCCATCCTCCGGATCTTACGCAGGGAGCGCTGGGTGAGCGGAAGGTAAGGAAGGCTGTAATGGCGGCTCCAGGGGTCCCGGAAATCGGCCACCCACGGAAGGCCCGTTTCCCGGTGCAGCTTAAGACCGATCAGGTGCATGGACTGCGGCGGCCCTGTTGTAATCATCAGGTCTACCGGGTGCCCTTTCAGATACTCTTTGAGAAAACGGACCGAAGGGCGCACCCAGCTTATCCGGGGGTCCGGGACAAAGAGATTGGCCCGTATCCAGAGCATGATACGTTGTTTCAGACCTTTCTTACCACTGGAGATGGGGGTCACCTCCTTGCCGGAAGCCTTCTTGCCCATTATTTTACGATACAGGTCGTAGGGCTCCCGGATGGGGGTGCGCAGCACTTCCACAGACGGGGGAATCTCGGCTTCCAGGCTTTCATCCACCGTGGTGAGCTCCGGGTTTTCCGGGGTATAGACCACCGGCTGCCATCCTTCCTGCGGAAGATACTTGGCAAATTTAACCCAGCGCTGCACCCCAGAACCGCCCGACGGGGGCCAGTAGTAGGTGATGATCAGAACACGTTTCATAACTTGCAAAGTTAGCAAAAATAGCCTTATCCGGAAATTTTCTTACCTTTGTGAATTATGATATTTCCACCCGTTATGGACACAAAGAATATCCGAATTTGCGTGATAGGCCTGGGCTACGTAGGCCTTCCGCTGGCCCGTCTTTTCTCTACCCGTTTTCCCACCATCGGCTTTGACCTGAATCGGGACCGGGTCGCCGCGCTGGCGGCCGGGCACGATGCCACCCTGGAAGTGAGCGACACCCTGCTTCAGGAAGCCCTCCGGGAGCACGGTTTCCGCTGTACCTCCCAGCTGGACGATATCCGGGACTGCAATTTCTATGTGGTAGCCGTTCCCACGCCCGTGGACGCTAACAACAGGCCAGACCTGACGCCTTTGATAAAAGCCTCGGAGACAGTGGGTGCGGTTATCTCAAAAGGGGATATAGTGGTCTATGAATCAACCGTTTACCCCGGTGTTACGGAAGAGGAATGCCTTCCGGTGGTGGAACGGGTGTCCGGCCTGCGCTTCAACCAGGACTTCTTTGCCGGCTATTCCCCGGAGAGAATCAATCCCGGTGACAAGCTGCACACGGTGGAGAAGATCAAGAAAGTCACCTCCGGCTCCACCCCGGAAATCGCAGACCTGGTGGACCAGGTTTACAATACGGTTCTGGAGAATGGAACCCACCGTGCGCCGTCCATCCGCGTGGCCGAGGCTTCCAAGATCATCGAAAACAGCCAGCGTGACGTAAATATAGCCTTCATGAACGAGCTGGCCAAGATTTTCAACGCCATGGGGATTGACACCCACGATGTGATAGAGGCAGCTTCCAGCAAGTGGAACTTTATCAAAATGAATCCCGGTCTGGTGGGCGGCCATTGCATCAGCGTCGACCCTTACTATTTAATCCAGAAAGCCCAGGTGTACGGCGTTCTTCCCCGCATTATGACCAATGCACGCCGCCTGAACGACAGCATGGGTTCCTATGTTGCCAAGCAGACCATCAAGTGCATGAACAAGAAAGGTGTCCTGGTGAAGGATGCGAAGATCCTAATCCTGGGTGTCACGTTCAAGGAAAATTGCCCCGACATCCGCAACACCAAAGTGGCCGATATTTACAACACGCTGGCCGAATACACCTCCAACATAACCATCTACGACCCGCTGGCCGATCCCGAAGGAGTCAAGAAGGAATATGGCCTGGATGTGGTGAGCACCCCGCCCAAGGAAATGTTTGATGCCGTAATCCTGGCGGTGGCCCACAACGATTTTCTGGAAAGGGACATCCCGGCCTTCGTCCGCAAGGGCGGCGTTCTCTACGACGTGAAAGGCATCCTTCCCCGCGATGTGGTTGACGCAAGACTATAATTGTTTATGAAGTATCTGTTTCGCCTGGCGTTGGTTCTGGGTTTAGTAATTAGCAGCTGCGGCCCCAAGGGCTGGACGGCGTGGGAAAGCACCGTGATAGAGCGGTCCGATTCCGTCATGTATGTGTGCGTGATGCCGCAGGACAGCGTCATCCTTCGCACCATAAGCAAAGACCTGGGGCCGAAGGAACTGGAATCGGCCCAGCTCAAAACCCTGCTGGACAAGATGTACCGTACGCTCACCGACCCCTCCCAGGACGGCGTGGGCATTGCCGCCCCGCAGATTGGCATCAACCGCCGCATGGTACTCGTAATGCGTTACGACAAGCCTGGCGAGCCCATTGAGCCCTACCTCAACATAAAGATTGACAGCCTGTTGGGAGAAAAAGTACCCGGGCCTGAAGGCTGCCTTTCCGTGCCGCCCTACCGCGGCATCGTGCGCCGATATCCGCGCGTGCAGATCAGCTATCTCAAGCCCGACGGCACCCCCGTCACCGAAAAGGTGGAGGGCTATTCGGCCATTATTTTCCAGCACGAATGCGACCACCTGGACGGCATCATCTACACGGACAGGGCCGATACGGTCACCGTGAACGAAGCCTGGGCGGCCGAACGCGAGGGCTACTCCTACGAGCGTCCCGCCTGGTGGAATAAGCCCTAATTTTCGTATATTTGTACTCCTATGGCTAAAATGGCGGAAGATACTCCCATGCTGAAGCACTACTTCGAGGTGAAGGCACAACACCCCGAGGCGCTGCTGCTGTACAGAGTGGGAGACTTTTACGAGATGTATTCCGACGACGCCATTACGGCCGTGCGGGTGCTGGGCCTGGTGCAGACCAAAAAGTCCAACGGGGACAAGGGCCCCGTGGCTATGGCGGGCTTCCCCCATCACGCGCTGGAGAATTATCTCACCAAGTTGGTGCGCGCCGGTTACAAGGTGGCCGTGTGCGACCAGCTGGAAGACCCCAAGTTTGCCAAGAAGCTGGTCAAGCGCGGCGTTACGGAAATCGTTACTCCCGGCATCTCCTTCGGGGAGAACATGCTGGAAACCAAGGAGAACAACTTCCTCTGTGGCATCACCCTGGAAAAAGACCAGTGCGGCGCCGCCTTCCTGGATGTGTCTACCGGCCAGTTCCAGGTGGCACAAGGCGCTCTGGATTACATTGCCACTCTTGTCGGCTCGCTCAAACCCAAAGAACTGGTGGTTCAAAGAGGCTACGAGAAAGGCCTCCGGGAGCGTCTGGGCGACATTTATACCACCTCCATTGACGAATGGGCCTTCGTGTACGACTCGGCCGTGGAGCGCCTCAAACGCCAGTTGCAGGTAGAGAGTCTGAAAGGTTTTGCCATAGACCCCTTCCCGCTGGGCATCTGCAGCGCCGGAGCCCTTCTGGTGTATCTGGAACAGACCCAGCATACCGGCCTCAAGAACATCTGCACCATCGGCCGCATTGACGAGGCCAAGTTCGTTTGGATGGACAAGTTCACCCTCCGCAACCTGGAGGTGTTCCAGAGTGCGGCCGGGGCCGACGGCGTATCCCTGGTGCAGACGCTGGACAAATGCTCCAGCCCCATGGGAGCTCGCCTTTTGCGGCAATGGCTGGCCATGCCCATCCTGGACCTCAAGGAGCTGAACGCCCGCTACGACGTGGTGCAGAGTTTCACGGAGCTGCCGTCCGTCCTGGAAGAAACCCAGATAGACTTGGGCAAGCTGGGCGACATGGACCGTATCCTGGGACGCATCGCCACCGGCAAGGCATACCCCCGCGAGGTAATGCAGCTGGGTCGCGGCCTGGCCCTCACCAGCCCCATCAAGGCCCGCCTTTCCGGTTCATCGGCCCTGGAAAAACTGCTCAAGGGCCTGCGCAATTGCGAAAAGCTTCAGGCCGAAATCTTCCGGGTGCTGGCCCCCGAACCCGCCATCCAGGTGGGGAAGGGCCCCGTCATCGGCCCGGGTGTTGACGCCGAACTGGACGACCTCCGCAACCTGAGCGCCGGCGGCAAAGACTATTTGCTCCAGATGCAACAGCGGGAGGCCGAAAGAACCGGCATAAGCTCGCTCAAGATTGCCTACAACAACGTTTTCGGCTACTACATAGAGGTTCGCAACACCTTCCGCGACAAAGTGCCGCCGGAGTGGATCCGCAAGCAGACGCTGGTGAACGCGGAGCGTTATATTACCGAAGAACTGAAGCAGTACGAGGAAAAGATCCTCACGGCCGAAGACCGCATCTACGCCATAGAGTCACGCCTGTACGGAGAGCTCATCGCCCGCATCCAGCAGCAGATTCCGGACATCCAGACCAACAGCCGCATCCTGGCCAAACTGGACGTGCTGGCCGGATTTGCCGAACAGGCCCGCGAGCGGGGCTACTGCCGTCCGGACATGAACGAAAGCAAGGCGCTGGACATCCGGGACGGCCGCCATCCCGTGATTGAGACGCTCATGCCCGCCGGAGAGGAATACGTTCCCAACAGCGTACACCTGGACACGGATAAGCAGCAGATTATTATCCTTACCGGTCCCAACATGGCGGGTAAGAGTGCGCTGCTGCGTCAGACGGCACTCATTGTGCTGATGGCGCAGGCCGGGTCCTTCGTGCCGGCCGCCGAGGCCCATATCGGCTGGTTCGACAAGCTGTTCACCCGCGTGGGCGCCACGGACAACATTTCCCGCGGAGAATCTACCTTCATGGTGGAAATGCTGGAGACGGCAATGATCCTCAACAATTTATCGGCCCGCTCCCTGGTGCTGCTGGACGAGATTGGGCGCGGCACGTCCACCTACGACGGCATGTCCATCGCCCGCGGCATCGTGGAATACATCCACGAATACGGCAAGGGCGCCAAGACGCTCTTCGCCACCCATTACCACGAACTCAACGACCTCGAGGGCCTCTTCCCCCGGGTCAGGAATTTCCATGTCACCGTGAAGGAGGTGGGCCGGGAGGTCATCTTCCTTCGCAAGATCAAGGAAGGCGGCACCGCCCACAGCTTCGGTATCCACGTGGCGCGCATGGCCGGCATGCCCGGGCCCGTGCTGGAGAGCGCCGAAAGGACCCTCAAAGCCCTGGAGAACAGCCAGAAGCTGGACGCCATCGGCGCCCTGACGCCGGTTAAGCCGCACAACGTGAAAGAGGGCCGCATAGAGAAAGACGGCTCGCTGCAACTGTCCATGTTCCAGCTGGACGATCCTCTGCTGGAAAGCCTTCGCGACCGCCTCAAGGCCGCCGACCTCAACAACATGACGCCCCTGCAGGCTTTTGACCTGCTTCGCGCCATGAAGGACGAGCTGGGAATCTAGAGGAACAGGTTGGTCAGGAAAATCGCCACAATTCCCACCGGGGCCAGGAAACGCATCAGAAAATAGACCGCCCCGAAGAGGCGCACGTTCTTGGTGCCGCCATTGGTGAACTCGTCGCGCACGTCGGCCCTGGACATTTTCCAGCCCACAAAGAGGGTGAAGATGAGACCGCCCAGCGGGAGCAGCCAGTCCGAGCACAGGGTGTCCAGGAAGTCGAAGAAAGTGAGTCCCAGAATCTTAACCCCGGAAAGGGAGCCGAAGGAAAGGCTGCACAGAATACCCACGGCCCAGCATAGGAAGGCCAGCATCAGGGTGGCGCTGCGCCTTTTCATCCCCCGCTCGTCCGTAAGGAACGCCACGCCCACTTCCAGCATGGAGATGGCCGATGTAAGCGCTGCCGCCAGGATGGCCACGAAAAAGACCGTAGATACCAGGGTGGTGATAATGGGTAGGCCTTCGCCCATCTTGTTGAAAATATAAGGCAGCGTCTCAAAGACCAGTCCCGGCCCCGAGCCCGGCTGAAGACCGGCGGCAAAAACGGCCGGCATCACGGCAAAAGCGGCAATCATGGCAAAGATGAGGTCGCTTAGCGCGGTTCCGGCGCCGGAGACCAGCAGGTTCTCCTCTTTCTTCACATAGGAAGAATAGGTAAGGATGGTTCCCACGCCCAGCGAGAGGGAAAAGAACGCCTGTCCCAGGGCGGCGGCGTAGGCGTCGGCCGTGAGCTTGGAAAAGTCCGGCTTAATCAGGTATTCCACTCCCTTGAACGAACCGGGAAGCGTAAGCGAATACACCTCGATGGCCAGGATCAGGAACAATAGCAGGGGCATGGCAATCTTGGAAAACTTCTCGATTCCGTCTTTCACCCCGCCCAGCACGATTCCGGCCACCAGGGCCATGAAAGCCGTATGGGTAAAGATGGGCTGCCACAGAGAAGAGATAAAGTGGCCGAAGAAATGGGGAACCACCTCGGCCGGAACGTCCGTAAAGCTGAAAGAAAGGGACTTGAACAGGTATTCGACGCTCCAGCCGCCCACTACGGAATAGTAGCTGAGGATGAGCAGGGGCGAGAGCACGGTGAGCAGCCCTGCCCAGCGCCAGGCCGTGCCGGGGGCCAGTTTCTGCATGGCGCCGAAAGTGTCGGAACGGGAGCGTCGGCCGATGATGGCTTCGGCAAAGAAGATGGGGAGGGCCAGGAAAATGCTGGCGACAACGTACACCAGGATGAAGGCCGCACCGCCATACTGACCCAGAATATACGGGAAACGCCAGATGTTCCCCAGGCCCACGGCGCTGCCCGCCATGGCCATAATCACGGCAAAACGGCTGCCGAAATGCTCCCTTTGCTTAATCATAACATGGAAGACAAGATAAGAACCAGTATTCCAATGGGCGCCACATAGCGCAGGAGTATATAGACTACGGGGAACACCTTAACATTTCCGTGTTTGCTGCCGCCGTTGGTAAGCTCCCGGAACAGAACCTTCTTGGGCATTACCCAGCCGGCCAGGATAACCGCGATGAGGCTGCCTAACATGAGCAGGACATCGGATGCCACATTGTCGGCAAAGTCAAAGATGCTGAGCCCCATCAGTTTTATCTGGGACAGCGGGCCGAAGGAAAGCGAACACAGGATGCCCGCCACGCCACAGATGCCAAAGAGCAATGCACAGGCCCAGCCCCGCTTCATCTTGTGGGTGGTGGTAAGATAATCTACCCCCACTTCAATGAGGGAAACGGACGAGGTAATGGCAGCAATGAAGATGGCCAGGAAGAAAAGGATGGCGGCCACGCCGCTGAAAACGGGCATGTGTACGGCCATCTGGGAGAAAATATACGGCAGCGTGTCAAAGACCAGACCGGCGCCGGAGGAGGGCTCCATGCCAGCGGCAAACACGGCGGGCATGACGGCAAAACCGGCCAGATAGGCAAAGAGCAGGTCGCTGACGGACGTGCCCAGCCCCGCTACCATCAGGTTCTCCTTCTTGTTCACAAAGGAAGAGTAGGTAATGATGATGCCCATGCCCAGCGAAAGGGAAAAGAAAGACTGCCCCAGGGCATCTATGAAGGTGTGGATAGTGACTTTGGAAAAAACGGGCTTGACCAGATAACTAACACCCTTTGAGGCGCCCGGAAGGGAAAGGGAGTAAGTGGTGATGATCAGAATCAGAAGGAAGAGCAGCGGAATGCAGATCTTGCTGAATTTCTCGATGCCGCCTTTGATGCCGAAGACCACCACGATGACGGTGGCTGCCAGGAACAGCAGGTGAAAGAGTATGGGAAGGTAGGGGTGGCTTATGGCGTTTTCAAAGCTCCCGACCATGAGCGAAGGGTCCGTGGTAGAGAATTTGAACTGCAGGGCCTGGAACAGGTATTCCAGCGACCAGCCGCCCACAACCGAGTAGTAGGAAGCAATCCAGAGAGGGGTGATGACGGAGAGCATGCCCAGCCATCGTCCCGCGCGCCCCGGCACCCACATGGCTATGGCGCTGCGGCAATCCGTGCCACCGTTGCGCCCTATGGCCGATTCGGCCAGGAAGATGGGAAGGGAAAGCAGCAGGGTAAAGACAATGTAGATGATGACGAAGGCGGCGCCTCCGTTCTGCCCTACCAGATAGGGAAAACGCCAAATGTTGCCAAGGCCGATGGCGGAGCCCGCCATAGTCAGGATAACGGCCGCCCGGCTGCCGAAATTCTCTCTCTCTTGCATATGGTTTGCCTTTGGGGGATTCCCCTGTAATACACTACTTTTGCAAAGAAAATAAAAATAACAAAGAATTCAAAATAGATTCGTATTTTTGCATTATGCAACAATATCTGGATCTCCTAAGACATATCCGCGCCAACGGGGCCATGAAGGAAGACCGCACCGGAACCGGTACGCAAAGCGTATTCGGCTATCAGATGCGTTTTAACCTGGCCGACGGCTTTCCCCTCCTCACCACCAAGAAGGTTCACCTGAAATCCATCATATACGAGCTCCTGTGGTTTATCTCGGGCAACACCAACGTGCGTTACCTGCAGGAGCATGGCGTTACCATCTGGGACGAATGGGCCGACGAAAACGGAGAGCTGGGACCGGTCTACGGTCACCAGTGGCGCTCTTGGCCCGCCCCCGACGGCCGCTCTATCGACCAGCTGGGCCTGGTGGTGGACATGATCAAGAACAACCCGGATTCCCGCCGCATGCTGGTGTGCGCATGGAACCCCGGAGAGGTGGACAAGATGGCCCTGCCGCCCTGCCATTGCCTCTTCCAGTTCTATGTGGCCGACGGAAAACTCTCCTGCCAGCTATACCAGCGCAGCGCAGACGTGTTCCTGGGCGTTCCCTTCAACATTGCCTCCTACGCTCTCCTGACCATGATGATAGCCCAGGTCTGCGGCCTGCAGCCCGGCGAGTTCATCCACACCACCGGAGACACCCACATTTACAAGAACCACTTTGAGCAGGTGGCCCTGCAGCTGTCCCGCGAACCCCGGAAGCTCCCCACCATGCACCTCAACCCCAACGTCAAGTCCATCTTTGACTTCCAATATGAAGATTTCACTCTGGAAGGCTATGACCCGTGGCCTGCGATCAAAGCTCCCGTGGCTGTTTAAGCCCATTTGTCATTCTGAGCGAAGCGAAGAATCTCTGGAAACGAAGCATTCAAAGTCTGAATCTATGGAAAAATGTCTAATAGTCGCCGTGGCCGATAACTGGGGCATCGGCATCAAGAACAACCTTCCGTGGCATATTTCGGAAGATTTGAAGTATTTCAAGGAAACCACCCGGGGATACCCCGTAATCATGGGCCGGACCACCTATTTCTCCCTGCCTTTCCGCCCCCTGAAGGGACGCAAGAACATTGTCCTTAACCTGGGCGGCGAGGATATCCCGGAGGTAACCTGCGTCTACTCCTTCGACGAGGCTTACAAAGAGGCCGAAGCCACGGGCGCGGAGAAGTGCTTCGTCATGGGCGGCGCATCCGTATACCGGGCCGCCATGCCGGACATGGACAAGCTCTACATCACCCACGTGCACACGGTGCTCACGGAGGCCGATGTCTTCTTCCCCGAGATTGACCCCGCGGTGTGGGAGCGCGAAAGCACCTCCGAAACCCACGTAGACCCGGAAACCGGTTACTCCTTTGAATTTGTCATCTACCACAAAAAATAGCGCTATGGCCATAACCAAAGAACTCTGGGGCAAGACGCCCGACGGAAAGGAAATCTTCCTGTACACCCTTAAAAACGCCTCGGGCGCGTATGTTCAACTGTCCAGCCTGGGTGCGGGCATCGTGTCCGTAGTGGTGCCGGACAAGGCCGGCAAACTGGCCGACGTTGTCATCGGCTACAAAAACGCCATGGACTATATGGCCGACGGCCCCTGCTCCGGAAAGGTACCCGGCCGCTATGCCAACCGCATTGCCAAGGGCAAGTTCACGCTGGACGGCGTGGAATACACGCTTCCCGTGAATAACGGCCCCAACCACCTGCACGGCGGCCCCAATGGCTTCCAGAACCAGGTTTGGGAGAGCCGCGTGGAAGGCGATTCCGTGGAGTTTATGTATTTCTCCGAAGACGGCGAGGCCGGATATCCCGGCAACCTGAAGGCCGTGGCGCATTACACCTGGGGGGAAGACAATTCCCTCAAGCTCATCCTTACGGCCGAGGCCGACAAGCCCACGGTGGTGAACCTTACCAACCACGTTTACTTCAACCTGGACGGAGAAGGCTCCGGCAGCGTGCTTAACCACAAACTGGAACTCAACGCCTCCCAGTATCTCCCCACCGACGAAACGCTTATCCCGCTGGGAGAACCCGAAGACGTGGCCGGAACGCCCATGGACTTTGTGGAAGCCAAGCCCATCGGCCAGGATATCAAGGCCGATTTCCCCGCCCTCAAATACGGCAAGGGATACGACAACTGCTATCTCATTGACGGCGCCATGCCCGGCCAGCTGAGCACGGCAGCCGAACTGTGGGGCCCCGTGAGCGGCCGTCACCTGGAGGTCCTGACCACCCAGCCCGCCGTACAGATTTATACCGGAAACTGGCTCAAGGGCTGCCCGGAAGGCAAGAACGGTCATGTTTACGAAGACTACGACGCCGTGGCCATCGAATGCCAGCATTGCCCCGACGCCCCCAACCAGCCCGGCTTCGCCTCCACGGTCCTGCGTCCCGGGGAGGTGATGGAAGAAGCTATTATCTGGGCTTTTGACTAAAGCAGCGTAAGAGCATTCAGAACATATTCCGGAAGAGCGTCCTTCATGAGGACGTTCTTCTTTTTATCCAGCAGATAGAGCGACGGAACGGCGCGGACGGCATACAGGCGGTCTGTGCGGATGACGAAGTCCGGGTCGTATCCGTTGATCCATTCCTTGGGATAAGTGTCTTTCTTCTCCTTCCACAAGTCAAGATCCTCGTCAATATACACGTCTGCCACCTTGAGCCGGCCGCTGGCAATGAGGGCCGATATCTCCGGCGAGGCGGCCATCTGCTCCATGATTTCCCGGCAGGCGTTGCAGTCGGGGTTGCCGAAGATGAGCAGGGTATAGTCGGCCTGGATGCCATACAGCGTACGGCGGCGGCCGGCGGTGTCCACGAAGGTAAAATCGGCCGCGGGGGTGCCCGTCTGATTGAGCGAGCACACCTTGGCGTCCCAGGCATACTGTCTTTTTTCCTCGTCACTCACCAGGTCGGAAGCCGCCATAAGCGAGACGTAAGGAAGGTATAGGTCCTCGTTGCGGACGGGGGAATTGGGGTCGTAGAAATAGCGGGAAATAAGGGCCGACGTGCGAGCAAAGACGTTGCCCTCCGGCTGGGCTTTCTGGAAGGCTTCCAGGCGCCCGAAAGCGGCTTTCATGGCCTCCTGGCCCGCCGGGATGGAAATCTGCTGCAGGATGGACGCAAACAGCCCCACCTGCTGCTCCAGCTTGTCGGCGTCAACGCCGTTGACGGTGACGGAATCGCAGAAATAGAGCTTGTCGGCCTGGGTGAACGGGTCCCAGAAATGCAGGGCTACCCAATCGGCCCGCTGCTCGGGTTCGGTAATCATCATGGGGATTTCCGCCATGGGGAATTCCCGCGTGGCAGGAGCTTGCGGAGCCTGCTTTTTGGGCTGGCCGCAGGAGAGCGCCAGGGCCAGCAGAAAACCTATGCCTAATCGTGTTCTCATACTACACAAATTTACGGTTTTTTCGCTATTTTTGCACCGATTATGAGAAAGTTCGTTTTGTCACTCATAGTCCTTGCGGCCGTTTCTTTCAGCGCAAAAGGGCAGTTCTTCATATCGGGCACGGACCCGGGCTACCTCCACTGGTACTCCGTGGAAAGTCCTTATTACAAAATCATCTACCCGGAAGGGGCCGATTCCCTGGCCCGCAGCTATGCCCGCCTTCTGGAACAGTTCCGCGAACCGCTGGGCCGCAGTGTCGGCCACATTCCCCAGAGCGGGAGATGGGCAAAGAAGATGCCCGTTGTGCTGCATACACATCATGTTTATTCCAACGGCTCCGTGGGCTATGCCCCGGTGAGGATGGACTTTTTCACCACCCCGGAACCCTACGGCTCAGACCCGGTGGCCTGGCCGGTCCAGCTGGCCGCCCATGAACCCCGCCACCAGGCCCAGCTGGAGAAGCTGGAAAGCGCCGGTCTGGTCAAGGGACTTTCTTACGTAATAGGCCAGGGTGCCACTCCGCTGGCCTGGCAGGTCTATTTGGCGAGTATCCGCGGAGAAGGCGACGCTGTGGCCGCCGAAACAGGTCTGGCCTATGGCACACGGGCCCGCACGGCCGATTTCCTGGGTTATATGCGCGTGGCTTTCGACCAGGGAGACTGGAGAAACCTCACCCGCTGGAGCAAGGGGTCCTACAAATACTTCGCCCCGGACCACTACAAGTCCGGCTATATGCTCATGGCCGGCACCCGTTATCTGTACAACCGGCCCCTCTTTACGCAAGACGGTCTCGAAATCCAGGTGAAAAAACCCTGGCTGTTCGCTCCCTACAATTATAAAAAGTATATCCGGCTGTATTCGGGCAAAAAGGCCAACGCCAGCTTCCAGGATGTGATGCATGCTTTCAACGACGCCTGGAGGGCCGACGACCAGGCCCGCGCTCCCTTCCTGAATCTGCAGCCCGTCACATCGGCCGAAAGTTTCCCGCTCACCTTCTCTTCCCTCCGTTGGATTGACGGCACCCTGTATGCCCTGCGGGAAGGCTATCTGCGCACCCGCGAGCTGGTGAGCATCCGGGACGGCAAGGTAAAGGCTGAGCGGCGGTTCTCCGCTTCTTCCTCGCGCCTAACCTATGATCCTGTGCGGCAGCGGCTTTACTGGAGCGAAACCAGGTCCGACCTCCGCTGGGACCTTTCCGGTTCCTCGCCCGTCCGCTTCATGGACCTGAAAACCCGCAAGGTACGGGACCTGGCGAAGGGAAAGCGATACTTCAACCCCCAGCCTTCGGCCGACGGCAACGCCCTGGCCATGGCGGAATACGCCACTTCCGGAGAGACTTATCTGGTGGTTTTATCGGCCGATGACGGCGCCCTGCTCCAACGCCAGGAAGCCCCTGAGGGCATCCAGCTCACCGAGAGCGCCTGGCAGGGCGAGGTTGTTTATTGCGCCGGCGTTTCCATGGATGGTTACGGCATTTATCGGGCCCTTCCTTCCGGCCAGTGGGAAACGGTGCTGGCGCCTTCCCATCAGAAACTGGTGAATCTGGAAAGCGGAGAAGGCTGCCTGGAATGGGTTTCCGACCGCACGGGCGTGAACGAACTGTACCGCTATTCCTTGGCCGACGGCCGGCTTTCCCAGCTCACCAATACGCATTATGGCGCCACGGACTTCTGCCGGGCAGAAGATGAGCTTTACTGCGTCTCTCAAACGCGGGACGGCAAACTGGTGTTCTCCATACCGGCAAACGCCCTGGAGCCCAAGGAGGTGAACTTTACAGACCTCCATACCTATGTGATTGAAGACGCCATTACGGAGCAGGAGCGCGCCCTGGGACCGGCTCCCGATCTCACGCAGGAGATTCCTTTATCGGCCCCCAAACGCTATTTCAAGCTGGCGCATCCGCTGCAGCTGCATACCTGGCTGCCCCTTTACGTCAACGCGGACGCCATTATGCACGATTCCTTTGACCTGGCTTATGAGAATATCTCTCCGGGCGTGACCGGCTTTATCCAAAACACGCTGGGAACTTTTTATGGACAGGCCGGCGTGGCCATCCATCCCAATCCGGACCAGGACAAGGGCTGGCGGGGCGCATTCCACTCCAAAGTCACCTATACCGGCCTGTATCCGGTGCTCGAGGCCCAGCTGGACTTCGGAGACCGCCAAGCCCGCCAGTACACTTATACGGAGATAGTAACCCCCGTCTATAAGAGCCGCTCCCATTCCTCCGATTTAAGGGGTGTTCCTCTGCTGAGCGGCCACGTTAAGGCTTACATCCCGCTCTCTTCCCGGAAAGGCGGGCTTCTGTACGGCTTTATACCGCAAGTCCGGTACTCTTTCTCCAACCATGTTTATGGTCTGGACCCCGTGCAGTACACCACGTCCCAGTGGAACACGGCTCTTCCCGGCCTGTTCTCTGTTTCCGGCATGGAGAAGGAGCACCGGGACGTATATGCGCAAAGCCTGACGGCGTCGGCCCGCGGATATTTGGTAATGCCCACCGCCAAGTCCATGGTGTATCCCCGCTGGGGTGTGGGCGCCGAAGCCGGTGCCACCCTGCGTCCCTGGAGTTTCTCCCATTTCCGCCCGGTGGTGTTCGGTTATACCTATGCTTATTTTCCCGGCCTGTGGCGCACACAGGGCCTCAAGCTCACGGGAACCATCCAGCACCAGCTGGGAGACGCCCCGTTCGGAGACTACAGCATCCGGGTTCTGCCCCGGGGCTTTGACTCCGGTTCCCATTCCATTGTTTCGGCCTCATACCGCACTCAGTGGAAGGTGTCGGCCGACTATGCCATTCCCATCTTCCTGGGCGACCTGTCCATTCCCGTACTGGGATATATCCGTCATTTCCTGCTTACTCCGCATGCCGATTATACGGGCCTGGGAAAGGACTTTCTGTGGAGCGCCGGAGCCGATCTGGTGGCCGACATGGGACAGATCTTCTTCCTTTCCATGGACACCAAACTGGGCGTCTCTTTCTCCTGGCTGGGAGGAAGCGTCTACGACAAAATGAACCAGAAGAAACCCTATTCGGTTTCGCTGATCCTTAGTTTTGATATCTAGGAGATTCTTCGGCCTCCGGCCTCAGAAGGACAAGGGGGCTACCGGAAGAACTGTTCTATCCAGTCCTGATTGACTTCCGCGAAGCCTTCCGCAGGCTTGACGGCGGGGTTGCGGGCCAGGATGCCGCGGGCATCCTCGTACACGTTGAACCCCACGTTGAGCACCTGCATCTGACCGTTTAGGGGAAGCGCCAGCACCAGGTCGTTGTCGGCCCCTTCCAGCCGCAGGAAACGCAAGGGGGCTTCGGCAGCCTCGGGGTTCTTGGCACCCAGTTCGCGGCGGGTGACCCATTTGCACATTTCCAGCACGGTGTCTTCCAGGTTGGCGTCCCGGATGTTCACCTTCTCTATGAGGTCCCCTACTTCCCGCACTCTTCTAAGCGTGTAACCGTCCAGCTCTTTTACGGCCTCTTCCACGGCTTTTGGCGGCGTTTCCTCCCCGGGAAGGAGCCAGACCATCAGCTTGGCGTCGGGGTCGTGATAGAGGGTCTGGTAGCGGGCCAGATTGCGGTGTCCGCAGTAAGGGCATTCCCACACAAACAGGGAACCGTCCCTGACCCGGTCTTTGAGTTCCGGGTCAAGGGCGGTATTGATACTCTGACGGACTTCTACCTCCGTCTGTTTTCCGCAATGGCTACAGCTTGCGAGCGCCATCGCTGATAACTACGTTATAGATCTTGGGCGCGTGGCCGAACTTCTTGGTGAACTGCTCGGTGGCCGTCTGGATAAAGGCGTCGTACAGTTCTTCCTTCACCAGGTTGATGGTGCAGCCGCCGAAACCGCCGCCCATGACGCGGGAGCCGGTGACGTCGCATTTGCGGGCCAGTTTGTTCAGGAAATCGAGCTCCTCGCAGGAAACCTCGTACAGGCGGCTCAGGCCGAAGTGGGTCTGGTACATCATTTCACCCACGGTCTCGTAGTCGTCACGCTCCAGGGCGTCGCACACATCCAGCACGCGCTGGACCTCGCCGATCACATATTCGGCCCTCAGGAAATCCTCCTGGGGAATCTGGTCGCGGACCTCGTCCAGCCATACGCGCTTGGCGTCGGAGAGGAAGTCCACCTCGGGATGGTTCTTCTTGATGGCGGCGGCGGCGCGCTCGCAGCTCTCGCGGCGCTTGTTATAGGCGCTGGAGGCCAGCTCGTGCTTCACGCAGGTGTCCAGGAGCACCACCTTGTATCCCTTGGGATGGAAGGGGAAATATTTGTACTCACCCGTCTTGCAGTTGAGACGCATCAGGGAACCTTCCTTGCCGAAGATGGAGGCGAACTGGTCCATGATGCCGCACTTGACGCCGCAGTAGTTGTGTTCCGTGCTCTGGCCGATTTTCGCCAGCTCGAACTTCTCTATTCCGTTGCCGTTAATCTCGTTGATGGCGAAGGCGAACACGCTCTCCAGGGCGGCCGAAGAGCTGAGGCCGGCACCCAGCGGGACGTCTCCGGCGAAGACGGCGTTGAAGCCCTTCACCTTGCCGCCGCGCTTGATGGTTTCCCGGCATACACCAAAGATATAGCGGGCCCACTGCTGCTGGGGCTTGTCCTCTTCCTGCAGGCCGAATTCCACCAATTCGTCAAAGTCGATGGAGAATACCTTCACCTTGTCCGTTCCGTTGGGCTCGATGGCCGCCATAATACCGAAGTTGATGGCGCCGGGGAACACATAACCGCCGTTGTAGTCCGTATGCTCACCAATAAGGTTGATGCGGCCGGAGGACATATAAAGGGTTCCTTCCTTACCGAAAAGGGTCTTGAATTTTTCCTGGATTTTCTGTTTCATGTCTGTGTTGTTGTTTTAGTGTCAATCATACAAATATACGCAATTTTTCGGAATACTGTGTTTGCATGGCGCTGGGAGCTCAACCCCTCCGCGGGGATGGGTGCACATACCAGATATGTACTCCCCCTGCAGAGGCCTCTGGCACGGGCCGAAAAGGCACTTATTCCCGGCGGAGGGGGGGGCGCATACCCGGTATGTACACGGAATCGGCCTAACACGGCCTTTCGTTTGTACATACCTCCCCGAATCGGCCCAAAACGAGCTCTTCTCGACAGGTATGTACATCGAATCCTTCTCCCGACAACGTCTTTGTGTACATACCAGGTATGTGCGGCCCCCAAGACAGTCACGTCCGGTCATAAAACCAAACAACGTTTTATTTGGTCCGCGTTGAATGTGTGTTTCTTAAAGAGAAGGTTTGCAATTTCGAGTTTCTCTTTTTCTTCCAGTAAGTATACCGACTTCTTTCCATAATCCAGAATATACTTCTTGTCTATCAGCGAACACACTTCCATATCCGTTATGGCCACTGTGCTGAACCGGCTTTTTTCATTTCGGAGCAAATCGGCCACAGAAAGACCGTGCGTTTTAATTAGAGGTGCTTCAATGTTATCCAGCGCGAAGGGCGAGGAGTTATTCTCATCGGCCTGCTCCTTAATCCAGTCCTCCCCGCTCTTTCGGCCCATATAATAGTTGAAGGCCTGGGCTGTTCCGAAATTGGTTTCTACAGCACCTATGTCAAGAACGGAGCCCGAAAGAAAAACGCCCTTTCGTCCCATTTTCCACGATGGGTCAAATTCGGCCCTCCTAGGTAAGATGGCCTTGATTTCCTGATAGTTAAGAAACCTTTCTGAATCTACGTTTTTCCCCAGTTCCTTACGGAAGTAATCATTTGCCGATGAAAAGGGATATTCAAAAGGCGTTGTCGCCACCCCATGATGAGGAGGGTTCTTCAATACATAAGAAACGGCGGCGATAAAATGCTTGGTGCCAGAGATTTCCTGACAATAGACCCCGGGCTCTCCAAAACAACCACAACGGCTGTACTTCCGATTCATATACTTAGTGTGTGACTCCCTAAAAGTACGAATAAGTTCTACCGGCTCCTTGGTTCTGTAGCAGCCGTGATGATGATCGGACATTGCCGTATAGGCATAACAAGCGCTGTCCGTTTTATACAAAGAGGAGCAAAGGCTGTTGAAAGCATGATTCATATCCTCCTCGTCTCTGAACAAGACTTCTTTATGAGAGGTGAAGCAAAGATGATAATTAGGCATATCTCAAATAATCAGGGCCGATATAAACACAGCCAAATGGGACAGTGATCCGAAACGCCGCCCAGGTAACGGGGACCGGAATAGGTTCTTAAGGGTTTGGTCCCCGCGTGACCGCTGTCACGGGTCATCAGAAAAGGAATCTGCATAATCTTCATGGCGGAAGTGTTGAGTTCCGGGGAGGCAAAGAACAGGTCGATGAGTTCCCATTCGCCGTCATATTTAATGGTGCCCAGACCCTTTTGGTGCAGCGGGGCGGCCAAATTATGAAGCGTGGGTTCCAATAGCGAATAGACAGGGTTGTCCGGCGTATTGTTAAAGTCTCCCATGCCCACAATGTCCCGGACGCCCACGGCCAAAAGAGAATCGGCCAGAAAACGCAGCCTTTCCACGGCAATTCGTCGTCGGGATTCCGATGCTTCCAGTCCACCGTACTTGGAGGGGTGGTGGTTCACCAGAATGGCAAGATCCCGCCCGTGGGCAGACCGGAAGCGACACAAAAGAATGTCCCTCGTGGCCATTATGACGGAATCCTGATCGAACAGGTGACAGGGTTTGGCGTCCACTAGGGTTAGGCGGCTACGGCGGAAAAGGAGGGCGACGTCTATGCCCCGCGGGTCGGGCGAATCGAAGTGCACGATGCTGTAATCCAGTTTGCGGAGAGCCGTTGTCTGGAGCAGGCGCTTTAGGACATATTCATTTTCCACCTCGGCCAGGCCGATAACATCCGGTACCCCCCCTTCCTGCGACCCGGTCCAAAAGACGCCCTTTGCAATGGCGTTGCATTTGGTCTGAAACCGCTTCCTGGTCCAGTGTCTTGTGCCCCGGGCCGAGAATTCTTCGTCCGAAGGGCCGAGTGAGTCGTTTCTGTAGTCGAAGAAGTTCTCCAGGTTCCAGAACAGAACCCGAAGGGTGTCGGACGGGGGCGTTGTCAATAGTAGAAAAGCCGCCCCAAAAGTGAGCATTACGTTCATGTCCAAAGATAATGAGAGGTATTGAAACAGGTCGGTTAAAACAGAAATATTTTTCACGCAGTTTTTATACAAATAAAAGTCTTTATTTTGTGTGTCATGGGGAATAGCTGGTTTTAACGGGTTTTTGAAAGAAGAGGGGGCCCGCCGGCGGCTCTGCCGCCGAGAATGACTTTTTTTCTAGGGGCCAATAGGCCCCGCGGGCCCCCTCTCTTGTAATTCGGGATTATGCCATTGGGGGTGCACATACCGGATATGTACACCTAAAGACTTCTGTATTTGGGTTTTCGTGTACATACCTTTAGCAAAACCGGGGTATAAGGCCGATTAGAAGAAGGTATGTACATGGAAATGGCTCTGCAGGGCGATATTTGGGTACATACCAGGTATGTGCACCCCTCTGCGGTGTTTCGGATCACTGCCCCATCTGGCTCTGTATATACTAATGCACTTAGAAAACAAATCCGGAAGAAAATTATTTTTTGTGCAGTAGCCCAAAAAACCAATTTTCTTCCGGATAACTAGCCGAAAACGTCGTTAGACGTTAAAGAGGAAATGCATTATATCGCCGTCCTGGACAACGTAGTCCTTGCCTTCGATGCCCATCTTGCCGGCGGCGCGGACGGCCGCTTCCGTCTTGTACTGGACAAAGTCGTCGTACTTGATGACCTCGGCGCGGATGAAGCCCCGCTCAAAGTCCGTGTGGATGACACCGGCGGCGCGGGGTGCCTTGTCTCCGGCCACGATGGTCCAGGCGCGGCACTCGTCGGCTCCGGCGGTGAAGAAGGTACGGAGACCCAGGAGCTTATACGCGCTCTGGATCAGGCGCACCACGCCGGATTCCTCCAGGCCCATTTCTTCCAGGAACATCTGGCGGTCTTCGTAGTCTTCGATCTCGGCGATTTCGGCCTCCGTCTTGGCGGCGATCACCAGAATCTGGGCGTTTTCGCCAGCCACGGCGGCGCGGACGGCGTCAACATAAGCATTGCCGCTTGCGGCCGATGCCTCGTCTACGTTGCACACATAAAGGACAGGCTTGTTGGTAAGGAGGTAGAGGTCCTTGGCCATCTGCTCTTCCTCGGCATTCTCCGGCACCACGGTGCGGCAGCTCTTGCCCTGGAGAAGCACCTCACGGTAACGAAGAAGCAGCGAAAGCAGTTTCTTGGCCTCCTTGTCGCCCCCGGTGGTGGCCATCTTCTCCACCTTCTTGATGCGGTTTTCCACCGTTTCCAGGTCCTTGATCTGGAGCTCGGTATCTACCACTTCCTTGTCGCGGACGGGGTCTACGGAGCCGTCCACATGCACTATATTGCCGTCGTCAAAGCAGCGGAGCACGTGCAGGATGGCATCGGTTTCGCGGATGTTGGCCAGGAACTGGTTTCCCAGGCCCTCACCCTTGGACGCGCCCTTCACCAGACCGGCGATGTCTACAATTTCCACCGTGGCGGGGATGGTGCGTTTGGGCTGGCAAATCTCCGTAAGCACTTCCAGGCGCTTGTCGGGCACGTTGGTGGAACCCACGTTGGGGTCGATGGTGCAGAAAGGGAAGTTGGCGCTCTGGGCTTTTCCGGAGCTTACGCAATTAAACAAAGTAGACTTGCCCACGTTGGGCAAGCCTACTATACCACATTTTAAAGACATACTGTCATCAAATTCTATTAATAGAAGCGGGCGCGGTTGTCCTTGACGGTCTTGTCCATCATGATGGGCTGGATCATCTGGTCGTAGTAGCTGATGAAACGGGTCTGGGCCGACTTGGCGTCGTCCTCGGTGAAGTAGGAACCCATTTCGCGGCCGTTCACCTGGAACACATAAGCACCCATGATACCGGCAACCGGACCATTGATGGCACCTTCCTTGGCAGAAGCCACGGCACCGACGAAAGCGGGCTCAGTGGTAGGGGCCGAGGTGGTGGAGAAGGTAACGTCGGTGAGGGAAGACACGGTGGTGTTCAGCTTTTCGGCAATGGCTTCCAGGGAGGTGAGACCCTCGATCTGGGCGGCCACGTCGGCGGCGTGCTTCTCGGCATACTTGTCACGATAGACCTGGGAACGGATGCTCTGGTAAACCTCGTTGAGGGGAGCGATTCCTTCCTTATGCTCTTTCTCCACGGCAATCACGAAGAAATACTTGTTGTCCACAGGGATAACGTCGGAAGCCTTGCCGGCTTTGTTGTTGAAGGCCCAGCGGGTAACTTCCTTGGCGTGGGAGATGGCACCGTAGCTGTCGGTAGCCTCGGTGATATTGAGGCTGCGGGCATAGATACCGGTGGTGTCGCAGATGGTCTTGAAGTTGTCCAGCTTGCCCTGGGAGCGGACGGCCAGCAGGCGGGCCTGCTCGGAGACGGCGCGCTCGGTTTCCTTGGAGATGGTGGTTTCCTTCTCGAAGACGGCCACCTTCTTCTTGGCAACGGGCTTGGTGGCCTTGGTCACCTCAACCACGTGGGTACCATACTGGGTGTTGAGCACGAAGGGAACGCCCACCTTGGCTTCCAGAACGGGCTCAAAACCCTTGATCATGATGTTCTTGGTCATCCAGCCGATGTTGCCCATCTCACCGTCAGCGGCGTTGCCCTTGTCGGCGGAATAGAGGTTGGCCAGAGAAGAGAAGTTGTTCTTGTTGACCACGTTCACGAGGCTGTCGGCCAGGTGCTTGGCGTCATTGCCCACCAGCATGATGTGACGGACATACACGGAATCCGGCAGGTTGGCGTTGTCCATGATACGGGCGGCATAGAAGGTGGTGCCGGACTGATAGACCGGGGAAACACCCTCCTTGTTCTCGGAAACGAAGGTGTCGATATCGCTGTTGACGCTGCGGAGCTCGCCAGCCTTGTACCAGGCGTCGTCCCACTTGCGGTCGGAGTTCTTCTGGAGGAAAGCGCGCACGTTGTCGGTGGTGGCGAAATCGTCGTACAGGGAAACGAACTTGGCGTTGGAATTGGCAATGTCTTCCTGGGAGGCGTTCAGCTCAAACACGGCGTAACGGATGTCGCGGTTGGCTACCTGACGGAAATTCTCCTTGTGGCTGTTGTAGTACTTCTCCACGTCGGCCTTGCTCACCACAACGGTGGAATCTTCCGGATAATAAGTGCCGGGAGACATCACGAAGTCCACGCTGGCGGTAGCGTTGTTCTCCTCGATGGCGCGCTTGCGCTCCAGGGCGTTCACATAGGTACCGGCGTTGAACAGGGAGACATACTTCTCGTTGAAACGGTTGATACGGGCGGCGTCGAACAGATAGTCGCGGATCATACGGTAGGACTCGGAGGACTCGGCACCTTCCACCAGGTCGCGCACGCGGTCTATGGAATAGTTGCCATCCTCGTCATAGAAGCCGTAGAAGCTGGTGGCGATCGGGGAGAGAGCCTCGCCGACGAACATATTCTCCTGCTCCTGCTGACCTACGCGGATACCGGCGCTCTGGATGGTGGGAACAACCAGGTAGCGGTCTACCAGGCTCTGCCACGTCATGTTGCGGAGGTTGATCTGGTCTTCGTCGGAAGAAGAAGTGGCGCCGGAAATCATTTTGCGCACCTCGTCCATCTGACGGACCTCGTTGTCAAACTGGAGATAAGAGATAGCTTTCCCATTGATTTTGCCGACATCGTTCTTGGAAGAAGTGGACTGGATAGTCTGGATGATGTCGGACGGGTTTACAAGGAAGAGTAAAAGACCGAAGGCAATGATGAGGGATGCACCAATGCCAAACTTAGTTCTGATGGTCTCAAGAGCTGCCATTTTTTATATACGTTTTTTAATTTTTTCCAAAAAATTGCGTTAAGGGCTGCAAAGTTACTAATTTTCTTCTAAATACTACTATTTTTTTAACAGAGGGCCGATAAAATTCACTGAGTCGATGACAACCTTGGTGCTGTCATTGTCAATGATGAACTCGTTGTCGAAGGGTTTGAGCAGTATGGCGTTGCGGGCCATTTCGTCCGAACGCATGCCATATCCCTGCATGTATCCGGAGGGAGAAGACATCTTCACGTAACAGTTGGTCCAGATTTCCTTGGCCTCACCGTCCCAATACAGGGTGTCTGTCTCCATGGTTTCCTTCTTGACGATATTCTTCACCACCACCTTCCCGAAGGCCGACCAGAGCTCCTTCCCGGCGGTTTTGTCGTGCCGGGCTTTCTGGGAGACGATGGTGGTTTCCAGAAGGCCTTCCTCGGAATAGCCGAAGACCCGTATTCCCTTGGGAAAGAGGTCGTACGACAAGGTGTCGTGCTCATATACCTCCATTCTGGGTGCCTCTACACGCATTTTCAGGAGACCGTTCTCCGACTGTACGAAGAACATGTCGTCCACGGTCTGTAAGGGTATCCTGGTCAGGTCCAGTTTTTCGGCTTCCGACAGATTACCCTTGCAGGAATATACGACGAAAGCAAGCGCCAGAGCGCTTGCTATCATCGTAAATATGTGACGGGATCTCACTAGCGGCCGCTGACACGCACCGTGGTGAAGGCGGACAGGCCGCCGCAGTTGACGGTGTAGGACTGACCTGCGCTGAGGTCGTACATGAAGATCTCGGAAGCTTCCGGATAGTAACGGCTCACGGAAGAGATGGAGGCGTTGGCGTCATCGGCGATGCTGGGATCGGCGCTGCGGGCCTTCTGATAGTAGTCCGTGGCGGCCCAGTAGCGGGCATACTTGTCCACATCACCGGAGCAGGAGGCCGAAGCCCAGAGGTTACCCAGGATCATGTAAGCCTTACCGGCATAGCCATAGTCCATTTCAACGGCCTTCTTGGCGGCCTCGCTGGCCTTGCTGCGCATGCCGTTCTTGTAGGCGAAGGCAGACAGCTCATAGTAGTACTGGGCGTCGGTAGCGGCGTCGGACTCGTCAGAAGCGATAGCCTCTTCCAGGTAGCGGCAGGCGTCGGCCACGTTGTCGCGGGCGGCGTTCAGACGGTACAGACCATAGGCGCTACGATAGGAAGGATCCAGATTGTACATGGCGGTAACAGCCTTGAGATAGAGGTCGTTGGAGGCGCAGTCCTCGGCGGAGTTCATGAGCTTCACAATGTTGGAAACCAGGGCCAGGTTGTTGGGATCGGCCTCGAAACGGGGGCCGAAGATGGCCAGGAGGTTCTCGCAGGAAGCTACCTTGCTGTCGGCGAAGATGGACTCGATGGTGGCCTTGACCTTGAGGTTGTCTTCCTTCTCGGCGTCGTTCTTGGCCGGAGCGTTCTCCACGTTGGCAGCCACCTTGTCGTAAGTGGCAATCACGTCGTCGGCGCTGAGCTGGTTCTCACGGTACAGGGCGATGGCGGCCTGGAGCAGGTTAACCTGCAGGGGACCGTTGGCCTGGGAACCCAGTTCGTCTACGATTTCGCCCAGATTCTTATAGGTGTAGGCGGCGTCGGCGCTGCGGTAGTTGATGATATGCTGGCCCTTGTTGTTCAGGATGGAGCTACGGTTCTTAGGGTAAGCGGCCATACGCTGGTCCTGAAGGGTCAGGATGGTGTCTACGATTGCGCTCTTGGCAGCGGCATCCTTGGTCTGGTTGTACAGACGGGTCATGAGGGTGGTGCCGTGGATGAACATATTCTGGGAAGCCGTAGCAGGGCAGACGGCATAAGCCTTGCGCCAGTTAGGCAGGGCAGAATCGTAGTTCTTCTGCTTGTAGTACTCCTGATAATAGGAGAGATACAGCACGCAGTCCGCGCTGTCTTTACCGTGACCGAAACGGGAGGTCTGGGCAAAGGCGTTCTGGCCGAAAAGGGCCATGGCGGCGAAGATAATGAGAGCTAATTTTTTCATATCCTAAGCATTTTGAATTATTTCATTTTACAAGCATTATGCCACACTATTCGTAGGCTCGTTTCTGGAACCAGATGTCAAAGATATTGAATCCGAGGTTAAAACCAAAATAATTCTCTTTCACCTGGGAGGTGGCAAGGCCCCTGCGACCCAGTTCCAAACCTATGCTCAGACCGTTGTACCAACGGAAAACGGGCATGGTCATACCCACGGTCAATCCCACGGAATTCACATGGGCGCCGTCTACCGTATAGTAGGACTGATCGTAGTAAACACCGGCACGGTAGGTGCACTGGCGGAAGAAATAGCGGATGTCGTTGCGGTTGGGGGTGAACTCGCCTCCCAGGCGGAAGGACTGGCCCACGGACGGGGCAAACACCACATCACCCACATTGGAGAAACCGCTTACCTGGTCCAGCCTGCTGTTGCTCCAGTTGGAACGGGTATAGTCAAATTCCACAAGGAGGTCGTCGCCCTGACGGAAACTTACACCCAGGCCTAGCTCGTCTCCCAGACGGAGCCCCTTGTCCTTGAGTTCGGCGGCTTCGCGGCGGCGGTCATAGCTGCCCAGTTCACGGTAATGGACGCTGTGGCCCCGGATGGGGGAAGACAGCTTGTACGTGGCACCCACGGTTATGACAGACTGGCCGGAGAGGCGTTGTTCATACTGGAGGCCGAATTTAGCGTTAAAGGTATTCACCTGCAGGGAGTCGCCCGATACGCTGGTGCGGTAGGAATCGTCTCCGTTCACTATGCTGGACTGCTTGCTGATGTTGCCGAAGATATAGTTGAGTTGGGCGCCCACGGACAGGCGGTTCCAGAAGGTGGCCGCGGCGGCGGCAAAAATCTGATAAGTTCCGCCGTTACCCGTGGAAGTGAACTGGCGCTGCTGGGTGTATACGTCCATCTCACGGTAAGAGATGTTGTAACCCACGTCGCTCAGCGGAGTAACGCCCACCATGAAGGCGGTATTGCGCCACATGGGAAAAGACATGGCAACGTCGTCAATGTTGAGCGTGGTATTGAAGGCCTTCTTACCACTTTCGGTAAACAGGGACATGCGGCCGCCGAGGCCCATATCGGCCATGAAGGACAGGGAATCGCGGGCCGTCATGGAGGCCGGGTTGAGAATATTGATGAACCGGTGGTTGCGGGCTGCTATTCCTACGCCGCCCATTCCGCGGTTCCAGGAAGTTCCGCCCTGATGCATCTGCCCCAGGCCAAAAACGGAATACGGGGAGAATCCGCCATAGGTTCCGTCGGTCTGGGCTCCCAGGGAGCCGGCAGAAAGCACCAGCAATACCAGTGCAAACAAACTATTTCTCATTCTTGCGAACATACTCTTCAGCCATTAAAGCCAACCCCATCAAAACGAGGTTACAAATTACAAATATGGAACTTTTCATCCGTTTTGCAAAATAATTCGCGTCGCCGCCGGTGAAGACCACGACGTTTTCCGGATGAAGGTTCAGGTAGCCCTCCATTTCAAATATAATGCCTGAAACCACTCCGCTCTCGAGGGAAGCCTTCTCGGAAAGGCCTACCAACTCGGGATTCTCGGGCGTATCCACCAGAGGGAGCGAACGGGAATAACGGCTCAGAGCCTTGAAGCGGGTACGGAATCCCAGCGACAGGTTTCCTCCGGTATAAAGCCCTTCGGCCGAGGTAAAATCGACCGAGAGGATGGTCCCGAAATCCACTATGGTACAGCCCTTTCCGCTAAACAGATGACGAACAGCCACAATGGAGGCGGCCCTGTCGTAGGATAGGTAGGAGGGCAGTCCGTGCGAAAGCAGCATCTCCCGGTGATTCTGATCCAGCAGGAGCAGCTTGTCGCACTCTTTTTCCAGCAGCTCAATATCGGCCTCCGAGAGAGGATACACGGAAGACACCACCATTACGGCAGGCTTATCTTTCTTGGTAAGGGAAAGGATGAAGTCCAGGAATTTCTCCCCCTGGTAGCGGAAGGTTTTTCCGAGGGTGGTTTCCTGGGCCCAGGCGGCCTTAAGGGCGGTATTTCCTATTTCTATGAGCAGGTTGGACATAGACTGCAAATTTACCAATTATTGGAGTTTTTTCAAAACATGAAGGGCCGATGACAATGTATTCACCCCGCGGGAAACGGTGCGCAGCTTGCCTCCGTCCTGGTTGAACTTGAAATCGGCCGGGTGCTCGTTCACGCGGGAAAGGATGGTCTCGAAGCGCTTGGACTTGTAGTAGGGCGACATGGGATTGTTCACGAAGAACATGATTTGCATGCCGTTCTTGATGATAATCTTCTCGAAGCCCATCTGAGTTCCTAAATTCCTGATTTTGACCACGAATAGCAGGTTCTGCACCTCCAGGGGAAGCGGGCCGAAACGGTCGGCTACCTGCTGGCCCAGACGGTCTATCTCCCGCTCGTCGGTAAGGGCGTCCAGCATCTTGTAGAGGCGGATTTTCTCGGCCGTTATATCTATGTAGTCGTCCGGGATGAGGGCCGGCTGGTCAGTTTCGATGGTACAGTCGTCTACAAACTTTTCGTGACCGGAACGCTGGGTAACCTGAGTTTCCATGCCCAGTTCTTCCATGGCTTCGGACAGGATTTTCTGGTAGGTTTCGTAGCCCATGTCGGAGATGAAGCCGCTTTGCTCGGCCCCAAGAAGGTTGCCTGCGCCACGGATATCCAGATCCTGCATGGCTATGTTGAAGCCGCTTCCCAGGTCGGAGAATTCTTCTATGGCCCTGAGGCGCCTGCGGGCATCGTCCGTGATGGAAACCAGCGGCGGAACAATGAGATAGCAGAAGGCTTTCTTGTTGGAGCGGCCCACACGGCCCCTGAGCTGATGAAGATCGCTCAAACCTATATTCTGTGCCTGATTGACTATGATGGTGTTGGCATTGGGGATATCAAGACCGTTTTCAATAATGGTAGTACAGAGAAGAAGGTCGTAATCTCCCCTCATGAAAGCCAACATGCGGTCTTCCAGCTCCTTGGACTCCATCTGGCCGTGTGCCACACAAATCTTCATATCCGGAACCAGCCTATGCAGGATATCTTCAATGGCCGGCAGTTCTTCTACCTTGTTGTGCAGGAAAAAGATTTGCCCGCCACGGTTGAGTTCGTAATTGATGATACCCTTTATCTCGTCCTCATTGAACAGAATGATTTCCGTCTGGATGGGAATACGGTTGGGCGGGGGAGTCTGGATAATGGAAAGGTCGCGCGCGCCCAGCAGCGAGAACTGCAGGGTACGGGGAATGGGAGTGGCCGTAAGGGTAAGGGTATCTACGGAATTCTTGAACTGACGCAGTTTTTCTTTGGCCGACACGCCGAATTTCTGCTCTTCGTCAATAATTAGAAGACCTAAATCCTTGAATTCAAATCCGCCGCCCAGAATCTTATGGGTGCCGATAAGTATGTCTATACTACCTTCTTTCAGGCGTTTTTTGATGTCGGTAATCTGCTTTGCCGTACGAAGGCGGCTCACATATTCCACCGTGCAGGGAAGATTGGCCAGACGCGCCTTGAAGGTCTCGTAATGCTGCAGAGAAAGGATGGTGGTGGGTACCAGAACAGCCACCTGTTTGGAATCACTGACAGCCTTGAAAGCGGCCCTTATGGCTATTTCCGTCTTTCCGAAACCCACGTCTCCGCAAATGAGACGGTCCATGGGGCAGGTGTCTTCCATGTCTTCCTTAACAGCCTTGGTGGCCCTTTCCTGATCCGGGGTATCCTCATACATGAAGGATGATTCCAGTTCTTCCTGAAGATAGGTATCGGCCGAAAAGGCAAAGCCCGTAGAAGCACGGCGCTTGGCATACAGCTGGATAAGTTCCTTGGCAATATCCTTTACGCGGGATTTGGCGGCACTCTTCAGGTTACTCCATGTCTTGGAACCCAGTTTGTTGATGCGCGGAGCCTCCCCTTCCTTGGAACGGAAACGGGAAATCTTGTGCAGGGAATGGACGGAAACGAATACCACGTCTCCCCCACTGTATATGAGTTTGACCACTTCCCGTACACGGCCGTAGTCGTCCTTCATCTTAACAAGACCACCGAAAACGCCTACACCATGGTCTATATGAACCACATAGTCTCCCAGATTGAAGGAGTTAAGGTCGTTCAGGGTAAGTTGTTCCGACTTATCTACGGTCCGTCTCAGACGTACCCGGTGGAAGCGGTCAAAGATTTCATGATCCGTATACCAGCATACTTTGTCGTCATGGTCAATGAATCCGGAATGGATGTTCTTTCCTTTCACGAATTCCGGCATGGCGGCATGCTCGTCCTGCATCATGATGGAACGCAGACGCTCCAGCTGGCTCTCCTTTTCTCCAAAGATACACACCTTATAATTGTTCTCTATCCGGGAGCGGATGTCGGAAATAAGGAGTTCGAAGTTCTTATTGAAAACGGGCTGGGGAGCAATGTGGAAGGCAATGGACTCCACATCCTGCCTTTTGAGAGGAATATCCAGGTATACCCTTTGGAAGGCCGCCAATTCCTGAAAGAAAGCTCTTTCCTTATACATGTCGGAAGAATCCAGCCATATGGTGCAATCGGAAGGAAGAAGGGTTAAAAGAGAGATTCCTTCGTCCTCATCGGCTTCCCTGGCGGCAATGTCGGGATAAATATCGGCCCTTTCCAGTTTTTCTATGGAAAGCTGGGTATTGCAGTCGAAGGTATTGATTTTATCAACCTCGTTTCCGAAGAAAGTAATACGGTAAGGTTTTTCCAGGGAATAGGAAAAGATGTCAATAACAGCGCCTCTTACCGCAAATTGTCCTGGGGCCGATACAAAGTCCACTTTCTCGAAGCCTTCTTCCTGAAGCCGGGAGCGGAGAGCTTCATAAGCCAATTCTTCACCTGCTTTTATAGTAAACAGGGCACCTTCCAGTTTTTTCTGTGAAGGTACTTTTTCTTCCAGGGCTTCGGGATATGTTACTATATAAAGAGGAGATTCTTCGTCGCTTTGCTCCTCAGAATGACAATCGTTTGTCATCCTGAGCGTAGCGAAGGATCTGTTCATTATTTTGCCGATGGCGGCAGTGCGCTGTACTCCCAGGGAAGATTTATAATTGCTCCTTTCAACGCTTTTGCCAGATTCCGGAAGGAAAAAGACACAGTCCCCTTCCGTCAGATTATATAAATCTGCGCTGCAGTATTCGGCCGATTCTCGGGTAGGAAGTACTATCAATTGGACATTATGGGAAGCAACCTGGGAAACGACAGCCCAGCGGGCAGACAAAAACAACCCACTGCAAAATACTTCAGAACCATTTTGAAGTTTCTTTTGCAGCAGGGCGGAGGATTTTTGACTTATCAACATTTCCTATATTTTCCCTGTTGAAAAGCTGTTGATAACCCTGTTAATAACTTATTTTTATCAGTGGAAAGAAAAGGGCGCCACGGCCATTCACTGTCCTTTTACAGGTTTTCCAGCTTTTTTCAACAACTTGTTTTATTCTTAAAAAATTGATTTTTAATCACTTGTAAAAGTTATTAACTTTTTAACAACTGTATCAAAAACACCCTTCTTAAAAATAAAAAAACTATATTTGTATCTGAATTGAATCTGGTCCGCTATGAACGAATTCGATCCTCACGATACAATAGAGCGCAAAGATAATGAATTTGACGGAATTATCCGCCCGCAGGGGCTGGATGATTTTACCGGTCAAAAAGAGATTGTGTCCAATTTAGGCATTTATATTAAGGCTGCCAAGCTTCGCGGAGAAGCTCTGGATCATGTATTGTTTCATGGCCCTCCCGGTCTGGGTAAAACCACCCTTGCGCACATTATTGCCAACGAGATGGGGGTCAATATGAAGGTGACTTCCGGTCCGGTGCTGGACAAACCCGGAGATTTGGCGGGCCTCCTTACTTCCCTGGAAACGGGAGATGTGCTCTTTATTGATGAAATCCACAGGCTTTCACCTGAAGTGGAGGAATATCTGTATTCCGCCATGGAGGACTATGTGATTGATATAATGATAGATAAGGGACCAGGTGCCCGTTCCGTGCGCATTTCCCTCAATCCTTTTACGCTGGTGGGTGCCACTACGCGCAGCGGTCTTTTGACGGCGCCGCTAAGGGACCGTTTCGGCATCAATTGTGCCCTGGAATACTATGATACGGAGGATTTGAAGAAGATAGTGCTTCGGTCGGCCCGGATCCTGTCTTTGGAAATTGACGACGATGCCGCCTACGAGATTGCTCTCCGAAGCCGCGGAACGGCCCGTATTGCCAATGCTCTGTTAAAGAGGGTACGTGACTTTGCCCAGGTTCTGGGAGACGGACGCATTAATCTGGAGATTACCCGTTTTGCCCTGAATAAGCTCAAGATTGACAAGAGGGGGCTGGATGCCATTGACAACAAGATACTCCGCACGCTTATCCTTACCTTCAAGGGAGGTCCGGTAGGTATTGGAACCCTGGCTACTTCCGTCAGTGAAGATGCAGGAACCCTGGAAGAAGTCTACGAACCTTTCCTTATTAAGGAAGGATTTATAGTCCGTACCCAAAGAGGCCGTGTAGCCACCGACCTTGCTTATTCCCATCTGGGTATGGAAGCATATATGAACCAAAGAAAATACTCATTGGATGAAAGCGGCTCATTGTTTTAGTATTCTGCTTTTTTTAGCATTCTGTATTCCGTCTTTTGCTTGTACTTCTGTGATTGTGAGCAGCAAGTGCACCAAGGATGGAAAGGCGGTGATGTTCAAGCACCGGGATTCCAGCTGCCAGGATGTGGCGGTGGAATATTTTCAGGGAGAAAAGTACAGGATGATGTGTCTGGTCAATGCCGACTGGCGTACCAATCCGGCGGCCAAAGTGCCTCTGGGAACGCATGAAGCATGGGCCGGAGAGAATGAGACGGGTTTTGCCATCATGAATACGGCTACGTATGATTTGAAGGACGACGACGTTCCTTTCGAAAAGATGGAAATGGAGGGTGTATTCATGTACAGGGCTTTGGAAATATGTGCTTCGCTGGAAGATTTCGAGCATTTTATGGATACCCTTTCCAGGCCGATGGGCGTAGAAGCCAACTTTGGAGTCATAGACAATAACGGAGGTGCGGCTTATTATGAGGTGAACAATCACAGCTGGATAAAATACGATGTTAACAAGGAACCGCTGGGATATAGGGTAGTCACCAATTTCACCATGACGGGCCGCATGGAAGACAGAAAGGGAGTGGACCGCTATATTAAGGCCCATAAGATTCTGGCTTCCAGTTATGTTCCCCTGGAAGAATGGGACCATAATTTCTTTATCAAAAACATTTCCTGTTCCGGAAAACCCATTCTCAGGGATATTACTTCCTGTGCCATTGTCTTTGAAGGAAACACCATGTGGGCTTCGCTTGGAAAGCCGGATAAAGTCCCGTGTTTGCCTTATAAATTGGACTAATAAGTAAAAAGTCCTAAATAAGTCCCGAAAAATGCTTATATTTGTAGGGTGAAGTGAGATTCTTCGCTTCGCTCAGAATGACAAATACGTTCTGCTTTATTATTCTGAATTCATTTTGTCATTCTGAGGCCGAAGGCCGAAGAATCTGTAGACAGAATACAATACCAATTTTATTTTATATGTCAGATCCTAAATTAATTTCCAAGATTCCGGACGGACCGCTCAAGGATAAATGGTCCAAGCGTAAAAGCTCCATCCGGGTTGTTTCTCCCAACAACAAGCGGAAACTGGAAGTGATTGTGGTAGGTACCGGTCTTGGCGGTGCTTCTGCAGCTGCATCTCTGGGTGAGATGGGCTACAACGTCAAGATTTTCTGCATCAGCGACTCCCCCCGTCGTGCACACTCCATTGCTGCACAGGGTGGTATCAATGCTGCCAAGAACTACCAGAACGACAACGACTCCGTATCCCGTCTGTTCTTTGACACCGTGAAAGGCGGTGACTACCGCAGCCGTGAAGCCAACGTATACCGTCTGGCCGAAGTGAGTGCCGCTATCATTGACCAGTGCGTGGCACAGGGTGTTCCTTTTGCCCGTGAATACGGTGGATATCTGGCCAACCGTTCTTTCGGCGGTGTGCAGGTAAGCCGTACTTTCTATGCCCGTGGACAAACCGGTCAGCAACTTCTGCTGGGTGCTTATGCTTCCCTGAACAAGGAAATTGCCAACGGCACCGTGAAGAGCTATCCCCGTCACGAAATGCTGGATCTGGTTATTATCAACGGTGAGGCCAAGGGTATCATTGCCCGCAACCTGGTAACCGGTGAAATCGAGCGTTTCGGCGCCCACGCCGTTGTTCTGGCAACCGGCGGTTATGGAAATACCTATTTCCTTTCCACCAACGCCATGAATTCCAACGGATCGGCCGCCATGCAGGCCTATCGCAAGGGTGCTTTCTTCGCCAATCCTTGCTTTGCCCAGATTCACCCTACCTGTATTCCCGTACATGGTGACCAGCAGTGCAAACTCACCCTGATGTCCGAGTCTCTGCGTAACGATGGTCGTATTTGGGTTCCCAAGAAGATGGAGGATGTAATGAAACTCCGGAAGCACGAAATCAAGCCTTCCCAGATTCCTGAGGAAGACCGTGACTACTATCTGGAGCGCCGTTATCCCGCCTTCGGTAACCTGGTTCCCCGTGACGTGGCTTCCCGCGCCGCCAAGGAGCGTTGCGATGCCGGTTACGGTGTAAATGAAACAGGTCTGGCCGTATTCCTGGACTTTTCCGATGCCATCAAGCGTCTGGGTCACCAGCGCGTACAGGAACGTTACGGCAACCTCTTCGACATGTATGAGAAGATTACCTCCAGTTCCCCTTGGGAAGAGCCGATGATGATTTATCCGGCCATCCACTACACCATGGGCGGCCTCTGGGTAGACTATGACCTCCAGACCACCATCCCCGGTCTGTTCGCCATCGGTGAAGCCAACTTCTCCGACCACGGCGGTAACCGTCTGGGTGCATCGGCCCTTATGCAGGGCCTGGCCGACGGCTACTTCATCCTGCCTTATACCATCGGCGGTTATCTGTCTAAAAAGTTCTCGGAGCCTAAGACAGACATCAACGCCCCCGAATTCGAGGAGGCCGAGAAAGCCGTTAAGGAGCGCATTGCCAAGGTCTTTGCCGTCAAGGGTACGGAAACCGTGGACAGCATTCACAAGAAGCTGGGTCACATTATGTGGGAATATGTGGGTATGGCCCGTAACGAGGCTGGTCTGAAGAAAGCCATTGAAGAGATTGGTAAACTGCGGGAAGAATTTTGGAAGACGGTCCGTGTTCCCGGAACCAACGAGGAATTCAACCAGGAACTGGAAAAAGCCCTGCGTCTGGTAGACTTCTTTGACATTGGAGAACTGATGGCCCGTGACGCCCTGAATCGCCGCGAATCCTGCGGTGGTCACTTCCGTGAGGAAATGCAGACCGAGGAAGGCGAAACCAAGCGTGACGACGAGAACTTCATGTATGTAGCTGCCTGGGAGTATAAGGGAGAAGGGAAGGAACCCGAACTGCATAAGGAAGACCTCGTTTACGAAAACATCAAGATTGTCACCCGTAACTATAAAGACTAATCCCGATTATGGAATATAATGTGAAAGTATGGCGTCAGAAGAACGCCAAAGCAAAAGGCCATTTCGAGACCTACCACGTTACGGATGTGGAGGAAGATGCATCGTTCCTCGAAATGCTTGATATTCTTAATGACCAGCTTATCCGCAAGGGTATTGAACCCATCGCCTTCGACCACGACTGCCGCGAGGGTATCTGCGGTGCCTGTTCCCTTTATGTGGACGGCCGCGCCCACGGTCCGGACGACCAGGTGACCACCTGCCAGCTGTTCATGCGTCATTTCAAACCTGGCGCTACCATTACCGTAGAGCCTTGGCGCAGCGGTGCTTTCCCGGTGATCAAGGATCTGGTGGTGGACCGTACCGCCTTTGATAAGATTATGCAGGCTGGTGGTTTCATCACCGTCCGTGCCGGTAGTGCCCAGGACGGCAATTCCATCCTTATCCCGCACGACACGGCCGAGTTATCCATGGATGCCGCTGCCTGTATCGGTTGCGGTGCCTGTGTAGCTACCTGTAAGAACGGATCGGCCATGCTGTTTGTGGCAGCCCGCGTAAGCTCCCTGGCCCTGCTGCCGCAGGGTAGGCCGGAAGCCGCCCGCCGCGCCCGCGCCATGGTGGCCAAGATGGACGAACTGGGCTTCGGTAACTGCACCAATACCCGCGCCTGCGAGATGGAATGCCCCAAGCACGTGACCATCGACCACATCGCCCGTCTGAACAGAGAGTATCTGAAAGCCCGTTTCAGCGAGTAAGCCCGTTAATAATTGTAAGTATCGGCGACCTTCCAACAAGGCCGCCGATACTTTTTTATTCAATTAATAACGGTAGATTTAGGGTTTAGAATTTGTAAAAATGAAATATTTATTCAATCTTTGCATTTTTATTCCGGGAACCCCGGGATAATAGTAGTGTATTCGATGCAGAAAAAAATTTTTGTATCAATATTTGTGTTTAACTAGTTCTAATGCTTATGAAAAAAATTCGCGTTTTTTTCGCAGCCTTGACTATGCTCCTTTTGTGCGCTACGGCACTTGCACAGAACGTAACTGTGAAGGGTTCCGTAGTAGATGAAACGGGCATAGGCATCGTGGGTGCTTCCGTTCAGGTGAAGGGAACGTCCACGGGTGTTGCCGCCGATGTGGACGGAAATTTCACCCTTTCCGTTCCTTCCAGCGCAACGTTGGTTATCTCTTCCATTGGTTATGAGACCAAGGAAGTGGCTGTCAACGGACAGACGGTCATTAATGTGACCCTCCATTCCGACAATGAATTCCTTGAAAGTGCAGTCGTACTGGGTTACGGTTCCGCCAAGAAGGTGAGTACCCTGGTAGGTTCGGTTGCCACCGTCAACTCCGAGACGGTGAAGAACACTCCTGCCGCCACCGCTCTGGATGCCCTCCAGGGTCAGGTTGCCGGTATGTCCGTTCTCACCACCGGTGGTGTTTCCGGTGATAACAACGTGTCCATGACCCTGCACGGTGTGGGTTCCCTGGGTGCCAGTTCCACCCCGCTGTTCGTGATTGACGGTATTCCGTCTTCCTCCAGCGCCGTGATGAACATGAACCCCAACGATATTGAGAGCGTGAGCGTTCTGAAGGATGCCTCCGCCACCTCTATCTACGGTTCCCGTGCTGCTAACGGTGTGGTTTATGTTTCCACCAGGCAGGGTGCCTACAGCGAGAACGCCCACATCACGGTGCGTTCCCAGTGGGGTGTTTCCACCATCGCCGACATGACCTACTACAACAACATGATGAGCGGCGACGAACTGCTGGACTTCTGGCAGCGTTCCGGTATTGCATCGGCCGAGTATCTGTACAACAACTACATCGCCAAGGGTTATACCAACAACACCCAGTGGTGGCGTAAGTTCTACAACACCAATACTCTCCAGTCCCAGAACGACGTAACCATCGAAGGCGGCGGAAAGACCGTGGCCTACCTGGTGTCTGTTTCCCAGTATCATCAGGACGGTACTACGGTTGGTAACTACTACGACCGTTACACCCTCCGTTCCAATATCCAGGGTCACCCGACCAGCTGGCTCAAGTTCGGTGTCAATTCCAATATGACCATTGACGAGACCCAGCGGAACACCAACTTCGGTAACTCTGCCAACGCCGGTGGTAACAACTACCTGTATGGCGGTCTGTCCGTTATCCTGAACCCCCTGTATCCCGACACTCTGAAGGCCGACGGCCGTTACGAGGCTTCCAACTATCAGGATCCCGGCGTGCGTTTCGATAATACGGACGATGTTTACAAGAGCTACAACCTCAACGGCAGCGCCTTTGTGACCATCGAGCCCATCGAAAACCTCAAGATTACTTCCCGCGTGGGTACCGATGCCGGTTTCGAGATTAACAAGTATTACAGAAACCCCAGCTATTATGCTTCCAGCGGTTCCGGTTCCCGTTACCGTAACTGGTCGGGCTGGTACACCAATACCATCACCAACACCATCGAGTATTCCTTCAATATCAAGAAGCACGATGTTTCTTTCCTGGCCGGTCATGAGGGTGTAGATTATATGTACGATTACTTCCGCGCTTCCTCCACGGGTCAGACCAACGACCAGCAGCTCCGCCTGCAGGACGGTATCAAAGACCAGTTTGTGGTGGATGAAAGCATGAGTCAGTACCGCTTCCTGTCCTTCTTCGGCCACGCCGACTATTCCTTCGACAAGAGGTATATGCTTGACGTTACCGTGCGTAACGACGCTTCTTCCCGCTTTGGTAAAAACAACCGCAACGCCATCTTCTGGTCTGTGGGTGCCATGTGGAAGATTGCCCGTGAGCCTTTCATGAAGAACGTGACCTGGGTAAACGACCTTGACCTCAAACTCAGCTATGGTACCCAGGGTAACGCCTCCATCGGCAACTATTCCCACCTGGGTCTCGTCAGCAAGACCGACGACGACTACGCCCTGGGTAAGGGCTGGGTCCTCGGTCAGCCTTCCAATCCCGACCTCACTTGGGAAAAGCAGGGCCTGTTCACCGTGGGTATCCGTGCCCGTCTGTTCAACAAGGTGAACTTCGAGGTGGAATACTATAAGAGAAATACCTCCAACATGCTCATGGACGTGCCCTATCCTTACACCGCCGGTTTCAGTGAGCAGACCGCCAACGTGGGTACCCTTAGCAATACGGGTGTCGACCTCACCTTAGGTTGGGACATCCTGAGAACCCGCGACGCCTTCCTCTCCCTGAACGCCACCTTCAACTACAACAAGCAGACGGTGACCGAGCTGTTCAACGGTTTGGACAAGTGGACGGTGGCCAGCACCGGTATCACTTATGTTGTGGGCCAGCCGGTTTCCTTCTACTATCCCCTGTGGGCCGGTGTAGACCCCGAGGACGGTGCTCCCACCTGGTACCTGCCTTATGGCTATGAGGAATATCAGGCTTCCGTTGCCGCCGGCAAACCAGATACCGACCTTATCGATATCACCCGCACCCGCAAAGACCCCAACGCCACCACCAAGAGCTTCAACGAAGACCTCCTGATGCAGAACACCGGCATTGCCCGTTACAACCCCATCAACGGCGGTTTCGGCATCTCCGGTGGTTGGAAGGGACTGTCTGTGCGTGCCGATTTCACCTACATGCTGGGCAAGTACCTCATCAACAACGACGGTTACTTCGTGGCCAACCCTAACAACTTCTTCGGCTACAACCAGTCCAAGGATGTCACCGACTTCTGGACTCCCACGCACACCGACGCCAAGTATCCCAACTGGGCCGACGGCTACGGCATGCAGTTCGACTCCCACCTTCTTCAGGACGCTTCCTTCCTGCGTCTGAAGACCCTGGTTGTTTCCTATACCCTCCCCGCCTCCTGGTTCAAGTGGCAGAAGGCCGTCAAGGGCATCACTGTTTCCTTCACCGGTCGTAACCTCCTCACTTTCACCAAGTACGAAGGTATCGATCCTGAGGTGAATTCCAACCTGACGCTCGGTCTCCCGGGTAACTCCAAGCAGTTCCTGGGCGGTATCCAGGTTCAGTTCTAACGGTTGATTATTAAATAATTGAGATTATGAAAAAGACAATCAACTATATTCTTGCCGCTTTCTCCGCCGTGGTCCTTGTGAGCTCCTGCAACATGGACCTGTTCCCCAATGGCAGCATCGCCTACGATGAGGAAGGCGCCCTGTTCCACAATGCAACCGAGCTGGGTTACCTGGAGAATGGTCTCTATGTTTCTTACCGCAGTGGTTTTTACGGTGAGTATTCCATTACCGAAGAAGTGATGACGGACGGCTTCAACGCCTCTGCCGACTTCGGCAACAACTATGGCGGCGTACACCGCGTAGACAGTGACCTGAATCCTGGCGACTACTATATCCGGGACTTCTGGGCCAACCGCTATACTGCTATCAAGAACTACAACATCTTTATCAAGGGCGTGGAGAATCTCCCCGAAGAGTATCAGTCCCTGGGCGCCCAGGCACAGAAGGTCAAGGGTGAAGCTTATTTCTTCCGTGCATCGGCCTATCTGGATCTGATTCGCCATTTCTCTCCCGCGTACAACGCTTCTACCGCCAACGCCGAGAATTCCGGTGTTCCGCTGGTGCTGGTATACAACCAGAACGAAAAGCCCTTCCGCGCTACCGTTCAGGAAGTATACGACCAGATTAAGAAAGACCTGGATTCCGCTTCCGTGAACCTGGCCGGTGTAGCCGGTGCCAAGGCTTCCCAGAAGATCACCATTGACGCCGTGAATGCCCTTTACGCCCGCTATTATCTGGATGTGAAGGATTACTCCAATGCTGCCGCCAAGGCCAACGAGGTAATTAATTCCAATGCCGGTTATGCCCTTTCTTCCTCCGTGAAGGAATTCACCGCGGAGTACCTGAACGACAAGGGTACCGAGGCCATCGTGCAGCTGTATGCCAGCAAGTCCGAGAATGGTTCCGGAACCAACACCGTGTATACTTCCATGGCTACTTCCACGGCCGAAGTGTCCGATAACCCCAGCGGCCGTTACTTCAACAAGCCGTTCTTCTTCCCTTCCCAGAAGCTTCTGGACCTGTATGATGAAGAAGACCTCCGTCTGGCCTGCTGGTTCACCGTGAACGGAAAGAACAACTTGACCGGTGAGACGTATCCTACCTTTATCATCAACGACTTCAAGTATGATGTAACCATCTTCACCAAATATCTGGGCAATCCGGACCTCACCACCAACGCGGCTCTCAACGCCCGCCAGCATGTGAAGCCCCTGCTCATTGGTGAAATGTACCTGATTGCCGCCGAGGCCAACTTCCGCGGAGGTAGCGAAAACGCTGCCCTTGATGCCCTGAACGCTCTTCAGGTCCAGCGTGGCGCCACGCCTTCCGATACTGTTACCGAGACGGTTCTTGCCAATGAGTGGTTCAAAGAGACCATCGGAGAAGGTCTGCGCCTGAGCACCATCAAGCGCTTTGGTAAGGGCTATTCCGTCCGCACCAGCCAGCCTGCCGCCGACGGCCTCATCATGGATGGCGCCAACTACCAGTACAAGAGCGTGGAAGCCACGGACTACCATCTCAACTGGCCCATTCCCACCAATGATATTCAGACCAACCCGAATATTGTTCAGAACACAGGTTATTAATAGTGAAAGACCATGAAAAGATTCATCAATATTCTTTTGACTACGGCCTGTGCAGCGGTTCTTTTCTCCTGCACGCATGAATATGCCTTCAAGTCGAACTCCTATGTGATGCTGGGCGAGACCAGTTTCTCCGTGAAGGAAGATGTGGGTAAAGTTTATATTCCCGTATCGGCCTACAACAGCAAGACCTACCAGGGGTCCGTCTTCTTCAAGGTAAACAACGGAACCGCCATCGAAGGTTCTGACTTTACGGTAGAGCCGGCCAATGGTGTGCTGTCTTTTGACGGCAACGGTACGGAAAGCATTGTCATTTCCGTAATAGAGCACCCCGGCGTCCTTACCGGAACTTTGAAGTTCTCCCTGGAGCTCACCGGCGTGACCGGCGACATTACCGATATCGGCGGAGTTTATTCCGCCACCGTGGAAATCAAGGACAACGACGTTGTGGTTGACTGGGATTTCGTAGCGGGCAAGTGGAATGCCACCGACAACGGCAGCTCTTACTACGATGTGGAGATAAAGCAGGTAACCGAGACCACGCTTAAGCTTGTCAACATTTGGGATGAAGGTTCCTCCATTGACGGTACCATTTCCTTTGACAAGGCCAACAACTCGGCCAGTATCGTCTTCGAAGGCGGCCAGGTGGTTTATACTTCCGGCTCCTACGGTCCCTGCGGTATCTACGGTGTCTCCGGCGGCTCCCTGACGGACTGCCCGGCCACGGTTACCAGCGGCGGCATTGTGATCGGCCCCTGGTATGCCATCATTCTCACCGGCCAGTACGCTGGTTATAACTTCTCCGGCGAAGGCGGCGGTTATGGCGGTTATACTGTGCTTACCAAGTAATTGAACTGTCCTAAAAGAGTATACTTATGAAAAAGAATATTTTCCAAATAGCTCTTGTAGCCCTGTTCGCAGGTGTCCTTGCCGTATCCTGCGCCAAGGAAAAGGATAATGACAGCGCCATTGAGAAGCCGGTAATGGTATCCATTGTCGCAGATCCCTATTTTACGGACGCTACTGCAACGGTGACGGCTGTGCTGAGCCAGGCCGTGGAGACCCCCGTAACTGTATCCCTGGCCGCCGATACCAAGCTGGCCCAGAGTTACACTACCGCCATCGACCCCGAGCTGGTGAACGCCGGAACCATCACTATTCCGGCCGGTGAAACCATGGCTTCCACCACGGTGACGGTGAACAATTCCACCCTGCCCAAGGGTAAGTATGAAACGCAGATTGTGGCTACCAGCTCCAAGGGTGCCAACCTGTCTTCCGGTAATACCGCCAACATCCTGCTGCTGCAGGGCGTTTCCACGGTAAGCGTCTCTTTCGACGGCATGTTCGACAATTATGGCCTGGCCTCGTTCACGGTTTCTCTGGATATGTACAGCGAGAAAGACTGCGTGGTCAAGTTTGCCCAGATCGAGTATCCCGGCCTCACCAACGTTCCCGCCGAAGCCCTGAGCTTTGACGAGACCGTTACCGTCAAGGCCGGAGAAACCGAAGCCACCGGCTATGCCGCCATCGACCTGGATGTCCTGGATACCAGTGATTTCTTTGCAGTCGCCCTGCAGGTTGTGGAAATCTCCGAAGGCTCTTTCGAGGTGGGAGAACGCTCCTGGCTGGCCTCTGCCCTGGACTTCACCCTTCCTGTTAAGAACATGGCTTTTGGGGCCGAGTATATGGGCCGCACGGTCAATGCCAAGGGTGTCACTGTGGAGCTCTTCAAGGTTACCGGCATGGGTGGCTACTTTGACTATATGGTAACCGGCGCCGGTGTTGAGGAAACCAACAGTGTGATATTCCCCAACATCATTGCCGAGGAAAACGCCTATGTTGCCAATTATCTGGGCAAATATGAGCTTGGCGACATTGTGCCCTTCGACACTACCGGTGAAACCTATATTACGCCCAAGAAGCGCGCCCCCGGCGACTACACGCTTTGGATACTGGCCATTAATGAGGATGGTGTCTGCACGGGTGAATACAATTCGTTTGACTTCACCATTGAGGAAGAACCCGAACCCACCGAGGCCTATACCGCCTGGATTGGTGACTGGGTAGTTGGCGCCACGGCCGATGATGAAACACCCGTCGTGGTTAAGATCCGCGCCCAGGATGTGAACAAATCCTATTATATCGACGGCCTTGAGGGGCTGCCCACTGAGGACTATGGCATTTCCGCCACCGGCATCCTGGAGGAGGACGGTACCCTGAGCATCTATGCCCAGTATTTGAGCACCTGGGAAAGTGCAGACTATGGTACCGTCACAGACGTCCTGGCCGGTCTTATCATCGATGGCGGCGCTGTGTACTATGTGGCGGATGACAACGTGCTTCTTTCTACCGGAACCCTGGGCGCCAACGGAACCGCCACCCTGTCGGCCGGTTCCTGGTACGACAGCGAATCCGGCACCCTCTACGGCCTTATGGGAATGAAGTATTATGGGTTGTGCGAGGAGGGCGCAATCAGCTATACCGCCGATGCCTACACCGCTCTTCCCAACACGCTTGTGCGCGTTGAGCCGGAGGCTATGCCCGAAGACTTCAAGAAGTCCGATATCCGGATGCCCGGAAGCAAAAAGGACGTCACCCGTTCCGTCCGGAACATGAAGCTCACCGACCATATCAGACTCAAGTAAGCGTTTGATAGATAAACACCTGTTTGCGGCCAGCCCTTTTCCGGGGTTGGCCGCATTTCTTTATCTTGAAAAAATGTCCTATCTTTAACAAAATTTTGACGATATGAGAAGACAATTTGGAATGCTCTCCCTGGCCCTTGTGCTGGTTTTTTCCTGCCAGCGGGCACCGGTAGAGACCATTCTCCCGGAGGAAGCTCCCGCCGTGGCGGAAGCCGCCGCGCCCCGGGTGCAGCAGGTGAACTTGTATTTGGAAGAAGGGCTGGCCCAGGATCTGGAAGCCGCCCTTGGAACCGGCACCTTCGTTACCAAGGCAGAGGGTTTCAACTCTGTTATGGAGCAGTTGGGCGTAATTTCCATGGAGCGTCTGTTCCCCGATGCCGGGGAATTCGAACCCCGTACCCGGGCCGCCGGGCTGCATAAATGGTATACGGTTACTTACAACGCAGAAATGCCTGCCACCAAGGCGGAAGCGTCCCTGGCCGATGTGCCCGGCGTGGTAACGGTGGAGCAGCGGCGCGCCGTCCGCGTGCAGGCCGAATCGGTCTTCAACGACCCCCGGTTCTCCGATCAGTGGGACCTTTTCAACGATGGCTCCATCAAGGGAACCGTAGCCGGGGTGGATGTAAACGCGGCTCCGGTATGGATTAATATTACCACGGGAGACCCCAGCGTGGTGGTGGCCGTAGTGGATGGCGGAGTAGATTTCTCGCACGAAGACCTTAAGGATAACGTGGACCTGGCCAACAGCTATAACTTTATAACCAGTTCCGGGAATATTGTGGCGGGGAGTCACGGTACACACGTAGCCGGCACCATTGCCGCCATGGGCAACAACGGTTTGGGCGTGGCGGGTATCGCCGGCGGCAATGCCGTAACCGGAGAAAAGGGAACCACCATCATTTCGTGCCAGGTCTTTGCCGATGACAATTCAAAGGCCAACGATTTCTCCACGGCCATCAAGTGGGCGGCCGACCATGGCGCCGTCATTGTGAACAACAGCTGGGGCTATGACTATTGGGACGAAGACCATAAGAATTACGACGCAGACAATGCCCGGAAAGACCATGAATTCTATCTGAAGCCCAACAGCGGCGAATACCATTCTTCCCTGAAGGATGCCGTAGATTACTTCAACTCAAATGCGGGATTGGACAAGAACGGCAAGCAGGTGGGCCCCATGGCGGGCGGTGTGGTCATTTTCTCGGCCGGTAATGACGCCACGGAATATGGTGCCCCGTCAGGGTATCCGGGCATCCTTGCGGTGGGTGCCCTCGGTGCAACCGGGCGTCCGTCCAGCTATACCTGCTACGGCGACTGGGTAGACCTTGCCGCACCGGGAGGAGACGGGAATTACAGCATCCTGAGTACGCTTCCCGATAACCAGTACGGTACCATGCAGGGAACGTCCATGGCGTGCCCGCACGTCTCCGGCGTAGCTGCCCTGGTGGTGGCCGCCTGCGGAGGAATGGGTTTCACCCGGGACATGCTTGTGGACAAACTTCTCAACGGAACCAGTTCCAAAGTTGACTTGTCCAGTTACCAGGTGGGTCCGCTGGTGGACGCCTGGAACGCCATCAATTACGGAGACACAACCCCTCCGGCCACCGTGACCACCCTTTCCGTGTCGGCCCAGGCCAATTCCCTAATTGCCAGCTGGAAAGTAACGGGACACGACAACATCCCCGCCGCGGGCTTTTTGGTGCACTACAGCGCCAGCAAGGCCGACCTGGAGGCCTCCACTCCCACCGAGAAGAAAGAAGGCGTAGAGGAGGCTTATTTCGGCCTTTCCACGGAAAGGATAGGCGACGTCGTCTCCATTCCGCTCCGGAATCTGGAGTTTGAAAAGGAGTATTACGTGAGAATATACGCCTACAACGCCAACCGGGTTTTTTCCGGACCTTCCGCTACGGTGTCGGCCCGGACTGCTGTTAACAATCCTCCCAAGATTACCGCTGACGAGGATCTTTCCAACCTGCGCATCAAGGCTTCCGAGACCCGCGCCATCCTGTTCCACATAGAGGATCCCGACAGTCACGAAATCACGGTGACCCATACGCCGGGTTCGGCGGCCGAATCGTGGCGCGCCAATCCGGAAGGGACGTACACGCTGCAGATCAATGCCACCCAGGCCCAGGCGGGCACTTATGTGTCAAAGATCCTGGCCGAGGACCCTTATGGCGCGTCGGCTCAGGCCGAGGTGACGTATACCATTCTGGAGAATCACGGTCCCGTTCTGAAGAAACAGATGGAAAACCGGATTCTTACCACTCAGGGCGAAGACTTCAGCCTGACCCTGTCCGATTATTTTTCCGACGAAGACGGGGACGTTCTGGTTTATACGGCTACCAACACGTCCGGATCGGCTGTGCACATCACGACCAACAGCGGAAAGCTCTCAGGAACAGCCATTTCCAACGGCCTGGCATCCGTGAGCGTAACGGCCAACGACCCGCTGGGCAAGTCGGCTAGCGCCGAGTTCAAGGTGGCGGTCCGCACCGGTGACGTGGTGATATCGGCCTATCCGAATCCGGTTACGGACAAGCTGTACATTACCAACCGGGAAGTGAATCCCGTGAGCATGGCCGTGCGCATTGTGAGCGCTACGGGCGGCGTGGTGTTTGACGGCACCGTGAGCGGCAGCGCCTTCGATCCGGCCGTCATCGATATGACCCGCGTAGCACCGGGCGTTTATTCGGCCGCCATCACCTTGGGAGGCACGGAACACAAGCAAACCGTCGTCAAAAAGTAAAAGACCATGAAAAAGAACATTCTCATAGCTTTGATGGCGGCTTTGCTGCCCGCCGCGGCCTTCGCACAGGAGTCTCCGGCCCTGCCTTTCCTGAGGATTGACCGCAGCGCCATCACTTCGGCCATGGGCGGAACGGAAGCCCTTTCACCTTTATATAACCCGGCGGCCGTTCCCTTCCGCGGCAGCGATATCGCAGTCTCCTACCAGAACTGGGCGCCCGGCGGAGCCAAGAGTACCAACATAAACCTGTTGGGCGGCATCCGTGTGGGAAGCCGGCTGGGAATTCACGTCGTGGGAGCATACCAGCAGGGTCTGGAGTATACCCTGTTCGACAATACAGGCAACGGGAAAGCGACCTTCGCCCCGTCCGATCTGCTGGTGGGCGCCGGTGTGGGCTTTGCCATAACGGATTTCCTTTCGGTGGGCGTAAATGTGAAATTTGCCCAGAGTTCCGTGGCCTCGGACGTCAATTACAGTGCCATTGCGGGAGATGCGTTTTTGATGTTCAGCAAGCAGGGATTCAGCGCCGCCGTGGGTGTGGCTTCCCTGGGAACGCCCGTGAAGAGCGGCGAGCAGTCGTACGGACTCCCGACATCGGCCAAGGTGGGCCTGGGGTATGACGTGACGTTCGGAACCAACGCCGTCTCTTTGGCGGCCGATGCCGACGTTTTCTTCACCGGCGGCGTGGGTGCGGCTCTGGGCGCCCAGTACGGCTGGAACGACATGGTCTTCGTTAGGGCGGGCTTCCACCTGGGAACCGGCCAGTCTCCGCTGCCCACGTATGCTTCTATGGGCCTGGGAGCCAAGTTCGCCGGAATCCACGTGGACGTGAGTTACCTCCTGGCCAACAAGACTATAGGTAACACGCTTTGCGTAGGACTAGGTTACGCCTTTTAAAGAGATTTCCCGGCTTCGCTCGAAATGACAAAAAGCCCCCGGCTACAACCGGGGGGCTTTTTATTCTACCTCAAAACAGAATTCGGCACGGACAGGGGTGCCGTCTTCCAGCCAGCCTTCGGCCACGGCGCGGAAGCGGCCGCCATATGCCGGCATGGTGAGCGGAATATAGAGGGAGGCGTCGGCCTTTACCTCCAGGGCGGGATGCCAGAACAGGAGCTGCCGAAGGTCTTTCTCCGGGTTCACCACCGTTCCCGGATAGGCCACGGGATAGGATACGCCCTTGAAATCCACCACGCGCACGTTGTCGGGGAAGAGCAGGGAGGTCACATAATTCTTCTTGGTGACAAAATTCACTACGCCGTTGTAGGAAACGCCACCCAGCACCACCGCATGGCGGTACAGGTAAACGTCTTCCAGAAGCATGGCATCAAAATCGGCCAGCATGCTGTGGTCGGTGAGCACCACGCCGTCCATCATTACCAGAATGTTGTCCTGCAAGTAGTTACGCTCCTTGTTGCCGTCGGTGACAACCATCTTCATGGTCCATTTGTCGCGGTTGCGGGAATACTGGAGCTCGCGAATGATTTCCACGCAGACCTCCTGAACGGAGGGGAAACGGCTGTAATCGTCCAGGTGATACCGCAGCGGCGTAATGCCTTCCAGCAGAAGGTCTTCCCGCTTGGGCAAATAGTTAACCAGGGTATCCAGAACGGTATTTCCGGAAAGAAGGGCTGCCTTTCGGCCGACCAGGGCATCCCGCTGGGCGGGACTCAGAACCAGCGGCGGCACGGGACCCGCTTCCGGATGGGCAAAGGGGCTGCCGATATTGATGTGCCCCGCGGTTCCACCGTCGGCCAGAACCTCGCAGACCAGTTCCCGGTCCCCGTAAATATTGCCCGTGTAAAAGCGGATGCGGCCGTTTTCGTCGCTTCTCCCCAGGTATACCAGCGAAGGGTCGCCGGCGGTGGAAAGGATGGCCGTGGTGCCTTCCCCTTCCACGGTGGCATACAGGATTTCTCCCTCATACTCGGCCGGCCGGTTTCCTTTCCCGGCGGGCGTGCCCTTCAGGAAAGAGGCGAGGGTTATTCCGCCGGCCTCTTCCAGGCCGTCTTCATGGTAAACCGAAACGGCAAGCTGGGCCGCTTGGCGGGTTCCGCTTACCACCAGCGACGCCGTACGTCCGGGAGACAGGCGGGCTGGAAGGGAGAGCTGGACACCGTCCGAGCAGTCGGCGGCAACGGCCGGCTTATACTGATCCTCGGGAACCAGCGAAACCCCGTCCTTCACCCGTGAGGAAGAGAAGGGATTGTAGACGGAGAGTATGCGGGACGCCTCCGGTGTGGCGGCGCTCCGGGCTGTATAGGCCATAAGGCGGTAATTTCCGGTTGGGGCCGATGCCGGAATCCGGAACGAACCGGCGCCCCTGCCGTTAAACAGGCCTATTTTGGCCTCTGCGGCGGTTCCTTCCGTGGAGACGAGTTCTACATAGGACACGGCGCTAAAATCGTTTCTGCGGCCGTTTTCGTCCACGCAGAAGAGAGAGCAGAAAACTTCCTCCCCGGACAGGTAGGCCTGACGGTCGGTAGAAACATAAATCTTATCCTGGGGGTGGGCCCAGAGCCCCAACCCCAAAAGAAGGAAAACGAGAAGAGTTCTTTTCATGGCCTAGTCCTCCCAAAAATCCGGTTTTTCCTGGGTTCCGCCGTCCACAATGCAGTCATAGCAGCGCTGGAGGCCCCAGCCGAGGGCGGGACCATCCTCCGTCTCGATGTATTTGACGGGCCTGTAACCCCTTTCATAAAAATCTTCCATCAGTTCCGGAAGAACCGACCCCAGAACGCTTTCGTCAGGCCCGGGGTATTTGCTGTACCGGGAGTCCAGGAATACGCGCCGGCTCGAGACACGGCCCGAAAGCACCAGCCCCATCACTTCCTTCCCGGGATGGGAAGAACAAACCAGATTCCCTTCCATGTAGCCCGGGTCGGGCGAGAACAGGTCTCCGCCCTGGTCCGATACCTGCTGCAGCTGCCGGTTGTACCGGTAGGCTTCGGCAGAAAGGGCGAAGGCCTTCACCAGGATGGAGTATTTCTTGAGGTTGCGCTTGTCCTGGCGGGAGAAAGACCACACGGGCACATTCTGGAGGTTCCCCGTTTCCATGTGTCTCACATCGGCCAGAACCACCTGCATGGGTTTGCGCGTACGGTAGCACCAGTAATAGGGATAAGGATCGGTGAGTTGGGAAATCTTCCAGGTCCGGGGGTCCACTTCGTATTCCGCCATGAAATCGGAGTGGAATTCCCAGGTTTCCTCGAACAGGAAACCCAGATAGCCCGGGTTCTCCAGGCCGGTCTGCAGGTCGGCCATCACGGTAACATTGTCGTCGTCGGCCTCGAAATGGATGCTGGAAATCTGGGGTGCGGGGTCGGGTGTGGTCCATTCGGAGGTATACGTTTCCCCGTCGGCCTGCACCACGGCGCGGAAGGAGGTAGCTTTCATGGCCTGGTCAGAATCGGTGGGAATATACAGGAAGTCTCCCCGCGTGGAGGGGCCTCCTTCGGGGAAATACTGATTTCCCAGGTCGTCCTCGACCCAGGCCGATCCCGCCACATTTCCCGTGGCCGATTTCTCCAGCGGGAACACGTAGGAAAGCTGGATGGTGCTTATACCGCCCACCAGAATGTTTCCGTTGACCACCAGGGTACGGGAGGCGTCCGATTCCAGGTCGGTCTTGAAAGGGTAGATGCAGGAGCCGGCGCAGAGGGCTGCTGCAAGGAAGAACAGACACTTTTTCATCAGAACAGGACGTTGAGGTTGATATAGGGAATCTGGGAAGCGAACACCGAAAGCATATAGCCGCGAACCTTGCCGGAAGGTTCGGTGCGGAAGAAGACGGAATAAGGGTTCTTGCGTCCGGTGACGTTGTAAACTCCCACCGTGAAGGAAACATGGGCGAAAGCCTTCAGGGAATGACCCGGGTCCACGTTTACGGCCACGTCCATGCGGAAGTAATCCGGAATGCGGTAGCCGTTTCTCTCCGAATAGGCCAGGCGCCACTGGTCGGCAAAATAGTACCGCCCCACGGGAACGGTGACGGGCCTTCCGGTGGAATAGTCTATGTTGAGCGAGAGGCTGTACCGGTGCGTGAAGGCAAAATTGCCCGCCAGCTTGAACTCGTGCGGTTTGTCATAGGGGGCGTTATACCAGTCGCCGTGGTTGATGCTCTGGGTTTCCATTTCCCGGAGCTGGCTGCGGGAATAGCTGTAGGAAACCCATCCCGTGAGGCGTCCGGTGGTCTTTTTGGCCATGAGCTCCACGCCATAGGCCCGGCCCCGCACGGGCAGGAGGTCGTCGGCCAGGTTCGGGTTCATGGAGAGCAGGGCGCCGCTCTTGTAGTCCAGCGCGTTGCGGCTTTGCTTGTAATACCCGTCCAGGGAAAGGTCTATGCCCGAGCCCAGGAGTGTCCAGTAGGCGCCGCCCGCGGCCTGCCAGCCCGTAGTGGGCTTGATTTGGGCCGAAGAAAGCCGCCAGGTGTCCATGGGGGACACGGAGGAGGTATTGGAAATGAGGTGGATGTACTGCTGGAGAGTATTGAAGCCCGCCTTGAAGGACAGGTTGGTCACCGGGGAATACTTGGCCGAAAGCCGGAACTCCGGTCCCACGTAAAACTTATGGGACGGGAGCGCCAGGAAGGAAGAAAGGCGGACGCCGCCGTCCACGGAGAACTGGTCGGAGACTTCCCAATTGTCGGCCAGGTACACGGCCGGTTCAATGCCCATTTCGCGGTCCAGGCGGGACGTAATCACCTGGGACTCGTCTCCGGCGGGCGTAAGGATGCCCGGATCCAGCATGTAGGCCACCGCATCGGCCCCCAGCGTGAGCGAGTGGGAACCCAGTTTCTTGACGCCGCCGGCTTTCAGGAAGGCCTGGCGGATATAGGTCTGGAGGTCATAGGCCCCGCTTTTCCAGGAATGGGCGCCCAGCGTGTTGGTGAAATGGTCGTAACCGGCGCTAAGCTTGAAAGAGGAGCCGTCATCGGCCCTGTACCGGTAGGTGGTCGATGCGTTGTAATTGGTGTAGTGGAAAGTGGTGTCTCCGCTGAAGGAGAAGCGGTCCGTGGCAAAATAGCCGAACAGCTGCAGGGAATGGCGCGAATCAAAATGGTGCGTCAGGCCCAGGTTGGCGTCGGTGAACCCCGCGCTGCCGCCGGAATAGGCGCTGTCCTCGGGCAACAGTTTCAGAATCCAGTTGGAGTAGGTTGTGCGGGCTCCGGCAATGAAAGAAGTCTTTTTGCCCAGCGGCCCTTCAATATGGCCGCGGCTGGTCAGAAGGCCGATACCCAGCGACCCCCTCACCCGGTTGCGGTCTCCCTCCTTGCTCTTTACGCTCAGGACGGAGGAAATGCGCCCGCCGTATTCCACCGGGATGGAGCTCTTGTACAGCTCCACGCCATCCACCAGGTCGGGGTTGAAGGAGGAAAACATGCCGAACAGGTGGTTGGGGTTATAGATGGTGTTGTCGTTGTACAGGATGAGGTTCTGGTCGGACGCGCCGCCGCGCACGTTGATACCGCCGGACGCTTCTCCCACGCTCTTGACGCCCGGCAGCGAAAGCACGGCCTTGATAACGTCACCTTCTCCGAAAGCCGATGGAATCTTGCTGAGCGTCTTCATGCTCACGGATTCTACGCCCAGCACGGTATTGCGGTGCTGGCGCATGCTTTCGGCCGATACCACCGCGCCCTTCAGGAGGGTGATTCTTTCGCTCATCACAATGTCCAGGTCTCCGTCGGAGTGGAGGACTATTTTAAGGGCCAGGCTTTCCTTGGAATCGGCGTTGTAGTTGAGGCGGTTCTCCCCCTTGGGCAGTGTTATATGGTACACGCCGCGGGAGTTGGTACGGGCGTAAGTGCCTGTGTTGTCGTCAAATACGACCACGCCAGGCAGAGGCAGGCCGGTCTCGGCCTCCAGTACGGTGCCGCTCACCGTGGCCTTTGCGCCGGGCGTTTCGCCGTCGCTTCCAATGTTGTAAATCTTGTTCTGGTACGAGGCGCGGAGGGCGTTGTCGGCATAAGTGACTTGCAGAGTGTCCTGTGCCGCTTTTTCTTCAAAATAGCCGCCCGGCAGCGAGATGCCGCCCTTCAGGGGGGCCGATGGCTGACGGAAGACGGGACGCTCGCTTTCCCGGGGTCTCCAGGCTACATGGTCCGGGTCCAGGGGGCTTTCTCCTGCCCTTTCTGGCTCCCTCATCAGACGCAGGAAGGCTTTTTTGCCCAGCTTTTTGAGCCGGCCGCCTTCCAACTGGAAATAGCTCACGCGGCTACCGAAGAAATTGGGCACGCCGGCATCATAATTTCCGTCAAAATCGTCCCGGTAAATGGCCTGCTGGCGGGAATCCCCCACCATAAAAACCTTTTGCTTGTAGATGAGAAGGGGCGCGGGGCCATCATGGGCCAGTTCGTAAAAGCCTTCCCGTGCCTGGTCAATGCTCCAGTACTCCAGATTCACGAAGCGGCGGCCGTCCAGGGAGAACCAGGCAATCTGATTCCGGTCGGGAATTACGCTGCTGTACTCCCGCGATGGGCGGACCTCCAGCTCCATCTGGTTGGCGTTGAGGTTCAGCGGGACAGCCTCGTACACCTTGCCGTTGTACCAGACGCGTCCCAGGCCGAATTCCCGGGTTTCCAGGTAATAGGTTCCGTTGAAACGATAGGGGTACAGGACCGGCTGTTTGCCACGGAAAAGGGAGGCCAGCTCGGCAGCATCCTTCTGATACTCTGTTGTTTGCGCAAAACCGCCGGCTCCGGCCAACAACAAGAGCAAAACTACGGAAGGGATAAGTTTTCGTCCGTTCATATACACAATACACTACTGGTGGAAGGCCCACTGCCTTACCACAGGAAGTTGTTGAAGGGGTAGCGACCCGCATGGATCTCGGCCACAATTTTGTAAAGGTCGTTTCTAAGTTTGTCTATGCCGATTTTTTCTTTGGCAGAGATGAAGATGCAGGGGGTCTTCTCCTCTGCTATCCAGCTGTTCTTGAGTTCTTCCAGCGTGCGGTTCACGGGCTGTTTGGGCTGCAGGGAGAACTCGTCGTAGGGTTCGTAGGTATAGGCGTCCACCTTGTTGAACACCACGTACACGGGCTTGTTGGCGGCGCCAATCTCCCGCAGGGTCCTTTCCACCACCTCCATCTGCTCTTCGAAGCCGGGGTGCGAGATGTCTACCACGTGCACCAGCACGTCGGCCTCGCGGACCTCGTCCAGGGTGCTCTTGAAGGCCTCCACCAGCTGCGTGGGCAGTTTGCGGATAAAGCCGACGGTGTCGCTCAGAAGGAAGGGAACATTCTCGATGACCACCTTTCTCACCGTGGTGTCCAGCGTGGCGAAGAGTTTGTTCTCGGCAAAGACGTCGGACTTGGCCAGCAGATTCATGAGCGTGCTCTTGCCCACGTTTGTATAGCCCACCAGGGCCAGGCGCACCAGGGAACCTCTGTTGCCCCTTTGCGTGGCCATCTGCTTGTCCACCTTCTTAAGGTCTTCCTTCAGCTTGGAAATGCGCTGCTTCACAATTCGGCGGTCAATTTCAATCTGGGTCTCACCCATACCGCCGCGCGTTCCCATGCCGCCGCGCTGCCGCTCCAGGTGCGTCCACATGCCCGCCAGGCGGGGAAGCATGTAGTTGTAGTGCGCCAGCTCCACCTGCATCTTGGCGTAGGAGGTCTTGGCCCGCTGGGCGAAGATCTCCAAGATGAGGGAGGTTCTGTCGATGACGTCACAGCAAGCGATAACCTTCTCAATATTACGCTGTTGCATGCCGGTGAGCTCGTCATCGAAAATGACGTACTCAATCTCGTTCTCCTGGCAGTAGTCCTTGATTTCCTCCAGTTTGCCGGGGCCTATGTAGGTGGCCTTGTCCGGCCGGTCCAGGCGCTGGGTGAACATTTTGTCCGGAATGGCGCCGGCGGTCTCGGCCAGGAATGCCAGTTCGTCCAGGTATTCCTGCACCTTCCTCTCGCCGCCCTTTTCCAGGATAACGCCCACAAAGACAGCCTTATTGGTCTTGAATTCACTCATACACTGCAAAGATAAGAAAAATGGACTTGTTCTTGTGAACTATTTGTCCTATTTTTGAGAATGATTTATCTGAATTGCCATACCGAAGAGTTGGATTGGGAGCAGGCCCTCTCCCGGGTGAGCCCCCAGCGCAGGGAGCAGGCGCTGCGTTATGTCAAGGACAGCGACCGCCGGCAATCCCTGGCCGCCTATCTCCTTCTGCTACAGGCGCTGGAAGAGGAATACGGCATTTCAGACCCCGTGGAATTTGGCTTTGGCCCTCACGGAAAGCCTTTTCTTAAAGATTATCCCCACATTCATTTCAACTTGAGTCACTGCCCTGGGGCGTCCCTCTGCGTGTTGGAGGCGAGCCCGGTTGGCTGTGACATAGAAGGCGTGCCGCCCGTTCTGGACGAAGATTTGTGTCGATGGGTCTGCTCCGATCAGGAGTTTGCCCAAATCCGGCAGTCGGCCCGTCCTACCGTGGCTTTTACCCGGCTCTGGACCCGGAAAGAAGCGTTTCTCAAGTTCACCGGAGAGGGACTTACGGACCATTTAAAAAAACTGCTGCTCTTGCCGGAGGCAAAAGCAGTCAGTTTTGAAACGGTGGAGGCGCCGGACGGCACCTGGGTGTATACGGTTTGCCGGCCTATTCAAACTCAAAGATGTCACTAAAGCCGGTGAGTTTGAAGACACCCATGATGTCTTCGTTCACCCCCTGGAGCACTACACGGCTGCCGCCGGCCTTGGCTGCTTTCAGGATGCCCAGTAATATACGCAGCCCGCTGGAAGCAATGTATTCCAAGCCTTTGCAATCAATGTAAACGTCTTTGCCTTCGGAGGTGTACAGCGGTTTAAGAATCTGTTCGACCTCTACTGCCGCGGGGGTGTCCATCTCCCCATCCAGAGTGGCAAAGAACTTGCCGTCACGTTCTTCAACGAATGTATTCATAATTAATCAATTGGTTATAATTATCTTGGTCAAAGCAAGGCATCCGGAGGGCTCTCAATAGATTTGGGAGAAAAACGGATGGCCATGAGGGTGAGGTCGTCGCTTTGTTCGGCGCTCCCCACAAATTGCTTCATGCTCCCGGTAAGGGCTTGAATGATTTCCTCCGGGCGTTTGCCGGACGCGTCCTCCAGGGTTTCTTTAACACGGGGCAGGCCAAACTGGGCTCTGGATTTATTCTTGGCTTCCGTGAGGCCGTCGGTATAGAGCAGAAGGGTGCTGTCGGCCTCCAGGACGCATTCCTGGACGGTATACTTTACATCCTCGAACACGCCCACGGGTAGGTGAGGTTTGGCTTCGATGCCAGTTACCTCTTTTTGCAGCACCAACGGGCAGTCGTGGCCCGCATTACAATAACGCAATTCTCCCGTAGACAGGTCCAGCTCCCCGACGAACAGGGTCACGAACATATTGTTGTCGTTTCTCCGGCAGGTGCTTTTATTGATGACTTCCATGATGCGTGCGGGGTTGTTCTCGTGGTCCGTCAAACTCCGGAACAGCGTAAGGGTGGCCGACATGAGTATGGCCGCTGCCGCCCCCTTGCCGCTTACGTCGCCAATACAGAAGAACAAATTCCCGTCGCGGACATAGTAGTCGAAAAGGTCTCCTCCCACCTCCCGGGCAGGAACCAGCGAAGCGAAAATCTCCACATTGTCCCGGGCATATTGCCGGGGCGGCAGCATGCTCTGCTGGATGTCGTTGGCCACCTTGAGTTCTGCGCCGATCCGGGCGTTTTCTTCATCGGCCTTCCTGAGCTTCTGTTCGCTGTGGGCGTAACGCCGGATCATAAAGGCAAGAGCGGCCAGACCCAGCAGGACTAAGCCTACCTGGTGCCGGCGTACCGTTTGCAGGCGGGCATGGAACTCGTTCGCTTCGTTTTCCTGTACCACCTGCCCCTCCTCAACCATAATGCTGTTGATGCGCTCATACTGCACAATGGAAATAGCCTCCACCATGATGGCGGCAATCACCACAATTCCCATACGGGACATCCAGCTCTTTCTTTTCATACAGCCTATTCAAAGAATCCGAAGGCGGCAATCTGCCGGAGCATCTGAACAATATAATCAGTAGAAGTTTCGCTCCAGTGGAAGCCCAGCCGGTGCAGGATGGAACAGGTATAGCGGTTGTCACGCTCAATGTTCAGGGCCTTCTGTCCGTGGGCAATGTCCTGATAGGCCAGCATGGCAGACAGTAGTCCTGCCTTGTGGGGGTCCTGGCTGGCTTCGGCAATGGCCTGCTGGAATTCGGCCATCTCCACAAAGCGCATGGGAGTGCCAATCTTTTCCAGGAGCACCAGCACGTCGCCCAGAAGCTGGGTGTGGTTGTTGAACGGCTGGAACACGGTGCATTCCCTGGGCGTTGAAGCCAGAAGAACCACGGCCTTGGCGGTCTCGTCAATGGGCGACATTTCCGTGAGTTCGTCGTAGCCGTCGTAAGGACAGCAACCCAGCGTATGGAACACCTTCAGGCGGCCCATATAGCTGTTGGAGTTGAAGTTGGCCTGGAAATCTCCGTCGGAGTAGCGGGGGGCCAGGTTGCCCACGCGCATGATTTTGGCGCCGAGTCCGTGATGGGCCACCGCATCCAGGATGAACCTCTCGGCCAGGAACTTGGAATGCATGTAGCGGTTGTCCAGGAACTGGCCGAACCAGAGTTTACGCTCGTCCAGCTTGGGCACCTCCATACCATCCCCGCGGTCAACCCAAACCTCGCCCACGGAAGTGGTGGAAATGTGCACCAGGCGGGCTCCGTTCTTCAGGCAGAATTCCGCGCAGCGGCGTGCGCCTCCGATGTTTACGTCTTCAATATCCGTCCCCTTGGAGAAGTGCTTCACATTGGCGGCCGAGTTGAACACGGTATCTATGTGCCGGCCGGGCTCCAGCGCTGCCGTTACGTCTCCGTTAACCACAAAGAGGCGGGTGCCGAAGAGCGGGGCAAACGAGGTTTCAAAGTAGTAGAACAGCAGGTTCTTGAGCCTGTGCTCGGCCGATTTCTGGTCCTTTCCGCGCACCAGGCAGGTAATGGTGGCGGCATCAGAATCGATGAGTTCCCGCAGCAGGTGAATGCCCAGGTAGCCGGTGGCGCCGGTAAGCAGGACATCGCCCAGCTGCTGGCGCTCGCCCTTCAGGAAGGCCTCCACGTTATTGTGTTGCAGGATGGCGTCAATGCCGGAGTAGTCAAAGTTCTCCACCTCTGCGTCCGAATTGTCCACCGGGGCCGATCCTCCGGCAAACTGGGCCAGGAGGCGCGGCGTAGGATGGTCGAACACATCACCATAAGCAATGTGATGGCCGGCCTTGTCGGACTCAATGACCACCTTGGTCACCATCAGGGAAGTGCCGCCCAGTTCGAAGAAGTTGTCCGTTGCGCCCACCTTGTCCATGGACAGGATGCCGGCAAAGATATCGGCGTACAGCTTCTCCAGATCATTGGCGGGAGCCACGTATTCCCGGCTTTCGGCCTGGATCTGCGGGGCAGGAAGGGCCCTGCGGTTCACCTTCTGGTTCTGGTTCAGCGGAATGGCGTCAATCTGCATGGTGGCGGCGGGCACCATATAGGAAGGCTTGCGCTCCTTAATGAAGGCGTTAAGCGCCTGGATGTCAATCTTTTCGTCGCTTACAATATAGGCGGCGATGAACTTGCCTCCGCTGGGATAGTCAAAGGCCTGGACGGTAGCGTCCTTGATGTTAGGGAATTCGCGGATGACCGCTTCCACTTCCTTGAGTTCTATACGGAAGCCACGAATCTTCACCTGGCCGTCCTGTCGGCCCACAAACTGTACGTTTCCGTCTTCCAGGAAACGCACGATGTCTCCGGTGCGGTAGCAGCGCAGGCCGTTCCACTGGATATAGGTTTCGGCCGTCTTCTCCGGGAGGTTCAGGTAGCCGCGGCTCACCTGAGGGCCATTTACCAGCATTTCACCCACAGCACCCAGCGGCAGACGGTTCATGTCCTTGTCCACAATGAAGAGCTTGAGGTTGTCCAGGGGCTTGCCGATGGGGGCGTTCTGCTGGAACTCTGTCATGGGATAGGTGGTGGTGAAAATGGTGCATTCGGTGGGGCCGTAACCATTGTGCATCTGGTAGTTCTTGGGCGGAGCCAGAGGCAGAACCTTCTCGCCGCCCACGCTCAGGTGGCGGAGGGAGTGATTGTCGCAGTTGATGGCAAACTGGCAGCCCACCTGGGTGGTCATGAAGGAATGGGTGATGCCTTCCTGGTTGAAATAATCGTTCAGGTCCGGCAGGTTCAGGCGGATGTCGTCACCCACAATATAGACCGCGGCGCCGGTGGTAAGGGCCGGGTACAGGTCCATCATGCAGGCGTCGAAGCCGTAGGAGGCGTAAGCGGCCACCTTGTCGCCGGCCTTGAGGCCGTAATAGCGTCTGTACCAGCTGCAGAAGGCCACCAGGTTGCGGTGCTCCAGCTGGCATCCCTTGGGCTTTCCGGTGGAGCCGGAGGTGTATAAGAGGATAAACAAATCCTCCGGCTTGCACGCTGTCATTCTGAGCGTCAGCGAAGAATCTGTATTCTCCAAATCTTTGGTTTTGAGCACCGGACCCTTATAATCCACCTTCTCCAGGAGATCCTCCTGCGCAATGAGCAGTTTGGCCGATGCGTCCTCCATCATGAAGTTCAGGCGCTCGGAAGGATAGCTGGGGTCTAGCGGCTGATAGGCACAGCCGGCCTTGAGCACGCCCAGGGAAGCCAGCACCATCCACTCGCTTCGGCCCACGAGGACGGAGACCACGTTCTCTTTGCCGCCTTCTACCTTGGATTGGATAATGGCGGCGATGGCGTCGGTCTTTTCATCCACTTCTCTGTAGGTAAGGCGGACGTCGTGATATACAACAGCCAGATTGTCAGGCGTTTGGGTGGCCTGTTTGCGGAAGAGGGAGACGATGGTCTCGGTGTTGTCGTATGCAACGGCAGTCTGGTTGAAGGAGTCCAGCTGGCCGATGCCGGCGTCGTCCATGAGGGAAATGCTGCGCAGCGGAGCATCGGCCTGCTTGGCAAACGCGCTCACGGCATTGCTCACGCTCTGGGCAAGGCTTTGCATCAGGGCCGGGCTGTACTGCCCGTTGTGGTATTCAAGGGCCACGCTGGGAACGCCCTCCACCTCCATGATATAGAAGGCCATCTTAAACTTGGGCACGTTCAGTTCCAGGGAAGTTCCGTCGGCCACCACTTCCTTTCCGCCCATACGGTAATCGCTGAGGACACCCACCTGGTAGGCAAACATGATATCGGCCTTAAGGCCAAAGTCGGCGGCTATCTTGGCAAAAGGATAATTCTCGTGGGCCAGCGTCTGTGTAAAGGTATCGGCGCTTTCACGGATGAACTCCTGCACACTCTGGTTGCCGATTTTGGAGGCAAGCGCCAGCGTATTCACAAACATGCCCATGGTGCCGGCCACCTTCAGGTTGCTTCGGCCGTTGGAAATGGTAGTGATGCAAACGTCGTCGCTTCCGCTGAAGCGGGAAAGGGTATAGAATACGGCACTCAGCAGTACGGCCGAAGGGTTCACGCCCAGGTTCTTGGCCAGACTCTCGGCGTCGGCCCAATGGATGGGGGCATAGGTGCGGCCGTTTTCTCCTTGAGGCTTGGGGTTCACCAGGTCCGGAGCAATTTCCGTGACGTTTTCCACCTCTCCCAGGCGCTGCTTGAAGAAATCGGCGGCCTGGGCAAACTCTTCTCCGGATTCTGCCGCCTGCTGCTCTGCCACAAACTGGGCGTAGGTGCACATCTCCGGCTCTATTTCCTTTCCGTCCATCAGGTCGCAGATTTCGTGGATGAGGACATCGTAGGAATAGCCGTCGCACACCAGGTGATGGATGTCGCAATACAGGTAAAGGGCCTTATCCGTCTGGACAATCTCAAAGCGGAACAGTTTGTCCTTGCTCAGGTTGAAGGGCCGGACGAAGCCGTGGCAGAACTCGCCCATCTCCTTTTCGCTCATCTGGGTTACAGGCACCTCTACGGCCTTTTCGCCCATTACCTGCACCACGCCGTTTTCATCATTGGTGAATTGCACAAAGAGTTCCGGATGGTTGAGGGCCGCCTTCTTGACCGCTTCCTGCAGGGCCGTGGCGTCCGTTCCTTCCGGGAGCGTCAGGAGCATGGGAATATTGTAGATGGTGGATGCCGGATCCTTCATGCACTCAAAGTACACGCCCGTCTGGGAGAAGGACAGCGGAACGGGATGGCCGGCCACGTCGGCCACAACGTCTCCCCCGGTTTTTCCGTCACCCCCGACCTGACCCGGGGCCTCCAGCATAGACGCAAGAATTTCATTTTCAATGCTTTGTATGCTTGCGCCCTTGGTGAGGACCTGGGAATCCAGCTGCACGCCGTAGCGTTTGAAAATCTGCGTGGCCAGTTTGATGGCCAGGATGGAAGTAAGGCCGGCCATCCTAAGGTCTGTGGTGAGGCCGAAGGCGTCCGTGTTCACCACGGCGGCCACCATATCCTTGAGCTGCTGCTCCAGGATGTTGAGCGGGGCGGCCTGTGCCTCCTCTTCTTCCACGCCGGCGCCAATCACCGGCTCCGGCAGGGCCCGCTTGTTCACCTTCTGGTTCTGGTTAAGCGGAATGGCGTCCAGCTGCATGGTGGCTGCCGGTACCATATACGGCGGCTTCTGGTCCATGATGAAAGCGTTCAGAGCCTTGACGTCCACTTTTTCATCGGCCACCACATAGGCGGCGATGTATTTTCCGCCGGTGGGATATTCGAAGGCCTGAACCGTGCAGTCCTTGATTCCAGGGTACTGGCGGATGACGCCTTCCACCTCCTTGAGTTCAATGCGGAAGCCGCGGATCTTTACCTGACCGTCTTTTCGGCCCACAAATTCGATGTCTCCGTTCTCACGATAGCGAACCACGTCACCGGTGCGGTAAACGCGCTTTCCATTCCACTCCACGAAGGCGGCGGCCGTCTTTTCCGGGTTGTTCAAATAGCCAAGGCCGACCTGCGGGCCGGCAATGATCAATTCTCCGCAACAGCCCCAGGGAACCTGTTTGCCGAAGCGGTTCACAATAAACAGCTCCGTAATGTCGTTGGGTTTGCCGATGGGGATGTTGGGCTCGTTCTTGTCCACGTAGTGGCTGCAAACGTATACGGTGCACTCCGTGGGACCGTATGCGTTAAGGAGTTTGTAGGAGGGCGGATCCAGGCTCAGGAGCTTCTCTCCGCCGGTCCCCAGCCATTGCAGGCCGGGGATGTCGGGATAATTGAGCGCCATCTGGGTGGCCATCTGGGTGGTCATGAAGATGTGGGTGATACCCTCCTTCTGCAGATAGCTGTTGATTTCCTCCAGGTCGAAGCGGATGTCGTCCTGTATGATATGGATCTGTGCGCCGGCCCAGACGCAGGCCCAAAGGTCGTGCTGATACGCGTCAAAGCCATATCCGGCATAGGAAGCGTAGCGGGATCCCTTCTCCAAGCCGATGTGGGCGGTGTGGAAATGAACGAACTGCCGGAAGTTGTCCTCTGTGAGGATTACGCCCTTGGGCGTTCCCGTGGTGCCGCTGGTGTACAGCAGCACAAGGGCATCCTTCCCGTCATAGGCCGATGCGTCCTTTTTCATGAATTCCAGCCTTTCTTCAGGGTAGCTGGCGTCCAGCGGCAGCTGGGTAAGACCAGCCTTGGCTATGGCAAGGGGAGCCAGGACCATCTTTTCGTCCCTTGGAACAGAGAAACCTACCACCTGCTTTCCGCAGCGGACGGTGTAGGCCGGGTCTATAGTATCTGTGAGCTGGTCCACCTGTGCAAACGTGAGGCGTTTGTCGCCGGCTACTACAAAAATATCATTCGGTCGTTCTGCAACGTGCTGCTTGAAGCGTTCCACCAGTGAGGGGAGTTTGGTCGGCTTTATTTCCGGATTCAGAGCATTCAGCCACTCTGCCTGCTCCGGGAGAGCGTATTCCAGGTCTTTTACGGCCTCGGCCTTTTCCATTGACAAAATGATGGCGCTGTAACACTTGGCCAGCTCCTGCATGAAGGCGTCTGAATAATCGGTCGTGCTGTAACCCAGTTTCAGGGAATATTTCCCCTCATTTTCAAATAGTTCTGCTACCAGCTTCCAACCCGGAGTGAGTTGCCGGAGGTCGTGGTAAGGCACCATGTTTTCTCCAAAGCGCAGTCCTCGTTTACTGGCCAGCACGGATCCCTGGTATACAAACATTACCTGGTTGGTAAGTCCCAGGTCTTTTACAGCATCTTGATAGGCATAGTATTGCAGTTCCTGTGTTTTTTGCATTTGCTCTGCCAGGGCCGAGAAGACTTCTCCCAGCTGCTTGTCTCCCTCGGTGTGCAGGAAAACGGGCAGGGTGTGCACCATCATGGTGATGGTGGAAAGGGTGCGGCGGTCGCTTCGGCCGAAGAAAGCTGTGCAATAGGAGGCTTTGTCTTCTGCGCCGTATGCGGCCAGCAGGAGGCCCCAGGCAGCCTGCATCAGGGTGCTCTCCTTTACTTCCCATTTGCGCATGACCGCATTGATCTCTTCTTTGCTGACGGAAAGGGGATAGTGCTTGTAGCAAATAGCTGCCGGCGCGTCTCCCAAATCGCTTTGAGGCAGAGGAAGGGAATCTGTTTCTGCTGCGTCACAGAAGGTTTTGGCGTACCACTCCCGGGCTTCGGCCATTTTACTTTCATCGGCCCTCATGGCTTCTTCTTCTGTAGCTATGGCTCCGCCGTCCAGCATTTCTCCCGACGGCTTTTTTCCGTTGAAAGCCCGCTCTACTTCTCGCAGGAAGAGTACCATGGAGAAACCGTCCGTGAGCACATGGTGAAAATCGATATACAGCCAAGACTGTCCTTCAGGTGATTGATAAATCTCACAGCGGTACAGTTTAGGGGCGTGGACATCCATGGTTTTGCCGAAGCCGGCCTTTACATCTTCCAGCGTTTTCACAGGAACGATGGGAACCGCTTCTTCCATTGGCGGGATAACTCCGCTTTCCACCTCCGGGACACCCTCGTCGTTTATCTCAATGTGTGAGGCCAGATAGGGATGTGCACAAAGTGCGTCATAGACTGCCTTTTGCACCGCTTCTGCTGTTATATCCAAGGGGAGGTCGAACAGTCCAGGATTCTGGTAATTGGTCTTTTCGTCGTGGTTGGTTACGCAGGCGTAGTACACGCCCAGTTGGCTCTGTGATAGAGGAGATCTCATTTGTTTAAGTGTTATTATCTTCAAAAATACTAATTTTCATTTGATTAATACCCGACTTATCTCTAATTTTGCCACAAATTTTTTCTTTATGGTTACATATTTTGTCGAAGATACTGCGTTTGCGTTTAAAGAGAAGCGTCTTACTTCCCGTTGGCTCAAGTTTGTTGCCGAGAGTGAGTCCAAGCGCCTCGGCGACATTGCTGTAATATTTTGCTCCGATAATTATATTCTGGATGTCAACATAAAATATCTGCAGCACGATTATTATACCGACATTATCACTTTCGATTATTGTGAGGGAAACCGCCTCTCCGGAGACCTTTTCATCAGCGTGGATTCCGTTAAGGAGAACGCCTCTTTTTACGGGACGGAGTTTGCCGATGAACTGAACAGGGTCATCGTACACGGGCTGCTTCATCTAATCGGCTATGACGACCATACCGAAGAGGATGTTGCCACAATGCGTGCAAAGGAGAATTACTATCTTTCCCAGCGTCCCAAGGTATGACCGACCAGTTTGATGTCATTGTAATAGGAGGAGGACATGCCGGCTGTGAAGCCGCCATGGCTGCTGCCAATTTGGGCTCTTCCGTTTTGCTCATTACTCCTGACCTTAATGGTTTGGCCAAGATGAGCTGCAACCCAGCCGTGGGCGGAATTGCCAAAGGACAGATCGTTCGCGAGATTGACGCACTCGGAGGTTACTCCGGATTGGTGACCGACGCCGCCACCCTTCAGTTCCGCATGCTCAACCGTTCCAAAGGCCCGGCCATGTGGAGCCCCCGCGCTCAATGCGACAAACAGCGCTTTTCCAACACTTGGCTTAAAACGCTTCTAAGTAATTGTAACTTAAAGATTTATGCCGATTTTGCGGCCGATTTTCTCTTTGAGAACAGCGTAATTACCGGCGTTCGTACAATTACCGGGGCTGTGTTCCATTCTAAAGCGGTTGTTTTGACCGCCGGTACCTTCCTCAATGGAAAAATGTATATCGGCCAACATTCTTTTGAAGGAGGCCGAATTGGCGAGAAAGCATCTTATGGAATATCGGATCAACTGGCATCGTTGGGAATCCCTACTGCCCGGATGAAGACGGGCACACCTCCCCGTATTGATGTCCGCTCTATCGATACTTCCAAACTCGTCCGTCAACCCGGAGACTCGAACCCTGAGCGTTTCTCTTTTCTGGATATTCCTTCAACTGTTCAGAAGTCCGGTGAGCAGATGGACTGCTTCCTCCTTCACACCAATGAGAAGGTGCACGATATTCTAAGGACAGGCTTTGACCGCTCTCCCCTCTTTACGGGAATGATCCAAGGCCGCGGTCCACGTTACTGTCCAAGCATAGAAGACAAACTTCGCACGTTTGCCGATAAAGACTCTCACCAACTTTTCCTTGAGCCAGAGGGAACTCACTCTCCCGAATATTACCTTCAGGGCTTTTCGTCCTCCTTGCCCCTTGAGGTGCAGTTAGAAGCAGTTCATGCCATTGAAGGTTTAGAGAATGCTGTTTTCTTTAAGCCGGCTTATGCAGTTGAGTACGATTACTTCGATCCGCAGTATCTCCATTATTCTTTACGGTCTAAAGTGGTCTCTAATCTATTCCTGGCAGGTCAAGTGAATGGAACTACTGGTTATGAAGAGGCGGCCGCACAGGGAATTATTGCCGGCATAAACGGCCATTTGTTCCTTGTGGAACAAGAGCCTTTTGTGCTGCACCGTGATCAGGCATATATCGGCGTTCTTATTGATGACCTGATAAATAAAGGTGTTGATGAGCCCTACCGGATGTTTACTTCCCGTGCGGAATACCGCATTCTCTTGCGCCAGGATAATGCCGACTTCCGTTTGACGTCCCTTTCCCACGAACTTGGATTAGCCTCTGAGGAGCGCTATTCGGCCATGATGAAGAAGCAAAACGCCGTTTTAGAGCTTTCTGACATGTGTTTCCGTACAAAGGTTCGTGCCGATAAGGTCAATGAATATCTTGAATCAATAGGCTCTACGCCCCTTTCAGAATCGAAGCACCTTTCTGATTTAGTGTCTCGCCCGGAACTGTCTTTGTCTAAATTATTAGATTTTGTTCCACGTGGAACAAAAACGGATTATACCGAGGATGAGATTACCTCTGTAGAGGTCTCTATTAAATATGCCGGATACATTGACCGGGAAAAGCTTCAGGCCGAGAAGAACAACCGGCTTGAGTATATCCGTATTCCGGCCGATTTCGACTTCGATAATCTGCAAGGATTGACCATTGAGTGCCGCCAGAAGCTGAAAAGATATAAGCCCGAGACCATAGCTCAGGCTTCCAGAATCTCGGGTGTCTCCCCTGCGGATATATCAGTTTTGCTGGTTTACTTCGGCAGATAGTCTGTTCCACGTGGAACGTTACAGCCGCTTCAGGGCGGCTTTTATTATGTCTTCTACCTTGGTGGGGGCGTCCTTGAGGATGGCGGGCATAACCTTGGCGATGTTCGCCTTGGTGAAGCCCAGCATGACCAGAGCTGTGGTGGCCTCGTCCACAAGGGCGCTGGAATCGGCCTTGAAGAGGACCGTATCGGCGCTTCCTTCGCCTTTCACCACCTTGTCTTTGAGCTCCAAAACCAGCCTCTGAGCGCTCTTGAGGCCAATTCCCTTGACCGATTTGATCTTGTTAACGTCCTCGGCCAGTATGGCCTGGCGAATCTCTTCAGAAGTGAGCGTAGAAAGCATCATGCGGGCCGACGCCACGCCAATTCCGGACACGCTGATGAGCAGCCGGAAGAGCTCTCTTTCGTCCTTGGTGGCAAAGCCAAAAAAGAGTTCTTCATCTTCCCGGATATAGTGGTGGATGTAGGCCACGGTCTCGGCCTTGCCCTGAAAAGCCTCGTAAGTTTGCAGGGAAATGAGGATGCTATATCCTATTCCGTGGTTGTCCAGAATGAGTTCCGTGGGCGTCAATTCCACGATTTGTCCCTTAATGTAGTCAATCATGTTTCTGTTCTCTCTGTCATCCTGAGGCCTTTGGCCGAAGGATCTCTTCCTCCAGGATGTCATTATTTGCACAAATTTATGTAAATTTGCAGACTTATCAAAAGCAAATGAGTCTAAGCCAAATACGCAGTCAATTCCCTATTCTGGACACGCAGGTGTACGGAAAGCCCCTCGTGTATTTGGACAATGCGGCTACGGCTCAGCGTCCAGTGGCCGTGGTGAACTGTTGGGAAAGCCTTGTTAAAGGAGCTAACGCAAACATTCACAGGGCCGTACATCATTTGGCCGGGGAGGCTACGGAGGCTTATGAAGGAGCCAGGAACCGTGTCCAGGCGTTTATCAATGCTGCACAGAAGGAAGAGATTGTGTTCACTTCCGGAGCCACGGCATCTATCAACCTGGTTGCCTTCTCTTATGGCCAAGCCTTTGTAAATCAAGGAGATGAGATTATCGTAAGTGTTTGCGAGCATCACTCTAACATAGTTCCGTGGCAGCTGCTCTGTGAACGCAAAGGCGCCGTTCTTAAGGTGCTTGAAACCAACGAACAGGGGTTGCTTGTTCCCGAGAAGCTGGCCGCGCTTTTGACCGAGCGCACAAAATTGGTGGCTATCACGCACATTTCCAATGTGTTAGGATTAGTAAATCCGGTTAAGGAGCTGGTGTCCGTTTGCCACAAAGCCGGTGTCCCGTTGCTTGTGGATGGCGCTCAGGGTATAGTTCACGAAAAGGTGGACGTACAGGATCTGGATTGTGATTTCTATGCTTTCTCCGGTCATAAGGTTTATGCCGCCACCGGCACAGGTGTTCTGTATGGCAAGCACAAATGGCTGGAAGCCATGCCGCCCTATATGGGAGGCGGGGAAATGATTGAAACCGTGCGTTTTAGCGGTACCATATACGCTCCCCTTCCCATGAAATTCGAGGCCGGCACGCAGAATTTCAACGCCGTTCCCTCGCTGGTTCCGGCATTGGATTTTGCCGAATCGGCAAGGGAGGACAAGGATGTTCAGGCCGAACAGAAGGCCATTGTGGACTATCTCTATACCCAACTGTCCGATAATCAGCAGATTGTTCTTTATGGAACCGCCCGCGAGGCGAAGATTCCCCTCTTTTCCTTTGCGGTTAAGGGCGTACATCATGAAGATCTGGCCCTGATTTTGGACAAGATGGGCGTGGCTGTGCGCTCCGGCCAAATGTGCGCCGAGCCTTTGATGGACCACCTGGGCGTAACCGGCCTTGTGAGGGTTTCTTTTGCCCCTTACAACACCTTGGAAGAAGCAAAATACTTTATGAAGAGCCTGAATAAGGCAATTGAAATGCTAATTTGAGATTCTTCGCTGCGCTCAGAATGACAGTCAACCTTCCATTTGTCATTCTGAGGCCTATGGCCGAAGAATCTGTATTGAGATATGAGTTTAGAAGAAAAGAAACAGGAAATCATAGAGGAATTCTCCCTGTATGACGAATGGCTGGACAAGTACGAGTACTTGATTGAGCTGGGTAAGTCGCTGGAGGCGTTCCCCGAAGAGAAAAAGACCGAAGACCGCCTTATAAAAGGCTGTCAGTCACGCGTTTGGCTGGATGCTGAGGAGCGCGACGGGAAGCTGTTTTTTACGGCCGACAGCGACGCCATCATTACCAAGGGCATCATTTCCCTGCTCATCGGCGTGTATTCCGGGCGCACCCGTGAAGAGATTGCCGGCGACGATTTTGGCTTTGTGGCCGAAATCGGCCTTAAGGAGAATCTCTCCCCCACCCGCGCCAACGGCCTTGTGTCTATGATTAATACTATTAAACAATTTGCAACAGATTCTTCGCTTCGCTCAGAATGACAAAAGACACTAACTTGTCATTCTGAGGAGCGTAGCGACGAAGAATCTGTAAATAAGAATGGAAGAGAAGAAAGACATACTGACGGCGGAGGACGTGAAGGAGCTGCAACCCCTCTACGCGGCGGTAATTGCCGCACTGAAAGAGGTTTACGACCCCGAAATCCCCGTGAACATATACGACCTGGGGCTTGTTTATGAGCTTACCATCAACAAGGCGCGTGAAGTGTCTCTTTTGATGACGTTTACGGCACCCAACTGCCCCATGGCCGACCAAGTGATGATGGAGGTTCAGCAGAGCGTGGAAAGCGTCCCCGGTGTTACCAAATGTACCATTGAGCTCACTTTTGACCCGGTTTGGGACCGCAGCATGCTCTCCGAAGAGGCCCGCGTAGAACTGGGCCTGGACTACGAAGAAGACGATTACGGCAAACTGAACGAGTAAATGGAACGCGTAGACGTATTTCTGGGGCTGGGATCCAACGAAGGAGACCGGGATCTGAACCTGCTGAAGGCCATGAATCTGCTGGACCAGGCCTTTGGGATGCACCCGGAGCGCATATCCCGCATAGTTTCTTCTCCCGCCTGGGGCTTTGACGGGCCGGATTTCTTGAACTTGTGCGTCCTGTATCGGCCCGTGCGTAAAGGAACGCCCCAGGAACATGCGACAGAGATTCTTCGCCAGGTGAAAGAAGTAGAAAAGGCCCTGGGAAGAACGGAAGAGGCGCTTTTTGATGCCGAAGGAAAGCGCGTGTACCACAATCGCCCCATTGATATTGACATCCTTCTCTACGGCACGGAAATCGTTAATACAGACGAGCTTACAATTCCACACCCCCTGATCGGCCAACGGGATTTCGTGAAAAAGCCCCTGCTGGAGATCTCGAAACCGGCCGTAAGAGAGGCGTTTCCCGAAATATTTGAGTAAATTTGCAGGCTAAATACAGATCCTTCGGCCCATCGGGCCTCAGGATGACAAGTCTGTCATTCTGAGCGAAGCGAAGAATCTGAGATAAGACAATAATTTGTTTTGCTATATGACACAAGATGAACTTTTTAAAGTGCTGGTAGCTCACTGCAAGGAATATGGCTTCATCTTCCCTTCCAGTGAGATTTACGACGGCCTGGCCGCTGTTTATGACTACGGCCAGATGGGTGTCCAGCTCAAGAACAACATCAAAAACTACTGGTGGGAGGCAATGACCCGCCTTAACGAGAACATCGTGGGCATTGACTCCGCCATTTTCATGCATCCCCGCATTTGGGAGGCCTCCGGCCATGTGGGTGCCTTCAACGACCCCCTCATCGACAACAAGGATTCCAAGAAGCGCTACAGGGCCGATGTCCTCATCGAAGATTACCTGGGCAAGATTGAGGAAAAGATTGAAAAAGAGGTCGCTAAGGGTAAAAAGAAGTTCGGAGACGCCTTTGACGAGGCCCAGTTCCGGGCCACCAACCCCAACGTGCTGCGTGAAAAGGCCAAATACGACGAGGTCCACAACCGTTATGTGGCCGCCGAGAAGGCCAACGACTTTGCCGAGTACCGTCAGATCATTATTGACTGCAACATTGTGTGCCCCATTTCCGGCACCTGCAACTGGACCGAGGTGCGTCAGTTCAACCTGATGTTCTCTACCTCCATGGGTTCCACGGCCGACGGCGCCAACCTCATTTATCTGCGTCCGGAGACCGCCCAGGGCATATTTGTGAACTATCTGAACGTCCAGAAGACCGGCCGCATGAAGATTCCTTTCGGTATCGCCCAGATTGGCAAGGCCTTCCGTAACGAAATTGTTGCCCGCCAGTTTATCTTCCGCATGCGCGAGTTCGAGCAGATGGAAATGCAGTTCTTCATCAAGCCCGGAACCGAGCTGGATTGGTTTAAGAAATGGAAGGAAACCCGTATGAAATGGCACGTGAACCTGGGAATGGGTGCCGAGAATTACCGTTTCCACGACCACGAAAAGCTGGCCCACTACGCCAACGCCGCCACGGATATCGAGTTCAACTTCCCCTTCGGCTTCAAGGAACTGGAAGGCATCCACAGCCGCACCAACTTCGACCTGGGCAACCACCAGAAATTCTCCGGCAAGAAGATTGAATACTTTGATCCTGAGGAGAATACGTCCTATACTCCTTACGTGATTGAGACCTCCATCGGCGTGGACCGCATGGTTCTTGCCGTACTTTCCCACTCCTATACTGTAGAGCAGCTGGAAAATGGCGAGGAGCGTGTTGTGATGCGCATTCCTGCCCCGCTGGCCCCCATCAAAGTGGCTGTGATGCCGCTGGTGAAGAAAGACGGCCTGCCGGAGCTTGCCCAGAAGGTGGTAGACGAGCTCAAGTACGATTTCTCCTACCAGTACGACGAGAAAGACTCCATCGGCAAGCGTTATCGCCGCCAGGATGCCATCGGCACTCCTTTCTGCGTAACCGTGGACCACGATTCCCTGAATGACGGCTGCGTCACCGTGCGCGAGCGCGACACCATGAAACAGGAGCGCGTGAAGATTGAAGATCTCCGTGCCATGATTGAGAAGAAGGTCTCTCTCACCAACCTTCTCCGCAACCTGTAACATTTATGCGAAAAGCGCTTGTAATCATAACTTTGGCTATCCTCTCGGCCTCTTGTGTCCGGGGGGATAGTCAGGATTATGGGCCGCTTTTTCTGCTGATTACGGCCATTCTGGCCACCTTGGTTCTGTATTTCTGGGCCCGAAAAGCCCAATTGGAGAAGCAACTGCTGGAAGAACGCCAGGAAAACGAGCGTATCATGTCCATCGCAGAGGATCTCCAGGCCCGTCTGGGGGCCCTTCGGCAGCGCTCTACCAGCCAGAATTTCAATACTTTAGACCGTCTGTGCGAGCAATATTACATCTACGAAGGGACGGAAAACCTACAGCCTCGTATCGTTAAGGAAGTCCGTTCTATAGTAGAAGGTTTGAGGGCTGATGAAGGAGTTCAGAAGCAATTGGAGCAGGCTCTCAACGAAAATGCCGACGGCGTTATGACCAAACTGAGGAACACTTTTCCGAAGTTGAAACAGGAAGACTACCTCCTTTACCTCTTTGCCGCTTCCGGGTTCTCTTCCACCACCATTTCCACCCTTCTTGAGAAGGACAAACCCTATGTTTACAACCGCCTTTATCGCCTGAAAGAGCGGATAAAAGCCTCTGAAAGTGCGGATAAAGGCCTCTTCCTGGCCTGTTTAGACCACTAATTGTTTTTTGGTGGTAAACGGCCAAAAAGTACGGGTTTTCAACACTAAAATGGGCCTTTGCGAGATTGTTTTTTTGCGCCTCTGTGGTAAACGCCTTATCTTCAAGGGGTTAATGAAACAAAAATGCGAGATTCTTTTTTAAGGATAATTTGGAGTGCCAAAAAATCCTTCGCATCTTTGCATTAGAGAAATAAACCCATAAAATCAATAACCATGGAAGTAAAGAAATCCCCCAAAGCCAGCCTTGAGAACAAGCGCCTGCTCTTCACCGAGATTGGCCTTGTCGTAGCTCTCGGCATTGTGTATTTGGCCTTCAACTACTCTTCCAAAGAAGCCAAAGTGGCTGTTCTTGAAGACACCACCCAGGCCGTGATTGAAGAAGAGATGGTGGCTATCCAGAATGAGCTCCCTCCGCCCCCGCCCGAGGCTCCCAGCATCCCCGTCCTGAGTGACCAGATCGACATCGTGGACGACGACATCAAACTGGACGACGACCTGTTCATGAACCTGGAAGACAACAACCAGGCCTTTGAGATTCAGGACTATAAGGAAGCCGCTGTGGAAGAGGAAGAAGTGGAAGAAGAAGCCATTCCTTTCCAGCTCGTAGAAAAGAAGCCTTCCTTCCAGGGTGGCGACGCCAACGAGTTCTCCAAGTGGGTGAATTCCCGTCTGGTTTATCCGGAAATCGCTAAGGAAAATGGTGTGCAGGGCCGTGTAACCCTCCAGTTCACCGTAGAGGCCGACGGCCGCGTGACCAACGTCCGCGTTCTCCGTGGCGTTGATGAGTCCCTGGACAAGGAAGCCGTTCGCGTGGTTTCCAGCTCCCCCAAGTGGACCCCTGGCCGTCAGCGTGACCGCGCCGTAAAGGTTACCTACACCTTCCCTGTGATCTTCCAGCTCCGCTAAACGAGCCAAGCTTAAAAGGGCCCTGCAGAAACCTGCGGGGCCCTTTTCGTATATCATCCGGAAAAATTTTTTACCTTTGCATAATATATCAGGTACATTCATGGCAGAAACATTCTCCGAAATAGGCAAGATCCAGGCGATAGAGCAGCTCTATCAGCTGTCGGCATATAATCCTGTGAGCGGGCTCAGTTATACTTCCGCCAAGGGCGGCCGCATTACTACGGCTTCCCGCATGTATCTGGAAGGCATAGACTTCAACCTGGTCTATTTTCCCTTGAAGCACCTGGGCTATAAATGTGTAGTGGGCGTTGTTGGAGAGCTCTACGCTGCCCTGGCCGCCCCCAAGCTCCTGAATGTGGTGCTGGGCATATCGGCCAAACTGGATTTCCCGCAAATCAAGGACTTGTGGATGGGCATTACGGTGGCGGCAAAGGAACATGGTTTCGAGGCCGTAAACCTGGATTTGCAGCCCTCCAATAATGGTTTGTACCTTTCCCTGTCGGCCACCGGCGAAACCGCAACGCTTACGGAAAAGCGCCGCATGGCCGCCAAATCCAAAGACCTTATCTGCGTTTCCGGCAGTCTGGGTGCTGCTTATCTGGGCCTGCAGGTGCTGGAACGCGGCGCCAGAAAGTTTGAGGCCGACGGTACCCAGCCGGACATGACCCAGTACAAGATGCTGGTGGGGGCATACCTCCGTCCGGAACTGGACGCCTCGGTGGTTTCCCGCCTGGAAGACGCGGAAATCTACCCTTCTTACGGTTATTTCGTAACCCGCGGCCTCTCGGACGCCCTCAAGCGCCTCACGCGCGACAGCGGCCTGGGAGCCAAGGTTTATGCCGACAAGATCCCTTTCGAGGGCAACAGCTTCCAGTTGGGCAAGGAGCTGGATATGGATCCCGTATCGGCCGCCATGAACGGAGGAGACGACAACCGTCTGCTCTTTGTGGTGCCCATCCTGCATCTGGAGAAGTTCCGCCGGGAATTTCAGACCTTTGACGTAATCGGCCACCTGGCCCAGCCGGAGGCCGGCACGGTTTTGGTAACACCGGAGGGTTTGGAATTCCCCGTGAAAGCACAGGGATGGCAAGAAGATAATGAATAAACAAACAATATCATGAAAAAACTCGTTTCCCTTATCGTAGTGGCGGCGGCATTCAGCGTCTCCATGAACGCCCAGAGCATTTTGGACAAGCTGGGTAGCTTGGGTAATGTCATTTCCAACGCCGCCGGCGTCATTTATTCTGCACCCATAAGCCTCAATGGTACATATACTTATAACGGTGTTGCCGTATCGGCCACCAGCTCGGAAGGCGGCCTCCTCACCAACCTGGCGGGCACCGCAGCCACATCGGCCATTGAAACCAAGGCCGACGGCTACCTCTCCAAGGTGGGCATCAAGCCCGGCGCCATGTCCTTCACCTTCAACTCTGAAGACAAGACGTTCACCCTGAACGTGGGCAAACTCTCCATCCCCGGCACCTTCACGGTGGGTGACGGCGAGAAGACCATATCCCTGGTTTTCGGCAAGAAATTCCAGTATCTGAGTATGACCGGCTCCCTGGAATCCAGCCTGGGCAATGTAAAGATGGTTTTCCCCGTGAACAAAGCCATGGCCCTCATCAAAAAAATAGCCTCCACGCTGGGCCAGAGCTCCTCCGGGCTGGGTTCTATCGTAAAACTGGCCGACGGCTACGACAACTTCCGCCTGGGCTTCAAGATGAGCAAATAGGCAAAGGCCGACAGGATAATAAAAAGACTCTGGAAACCCCAGAGTCTTTTATTTTCTGTTCACCTCGTACTTGTCAATTCCTATACGGTGAAGATCCTGCAGGAATTCGGAAGTGACGGCTACCTGGAACTTCTTGGAATAGAATTGGATACGGTAGCGGGTGACGGGGTCGTACAGGAAGAGGGTGAGCGGAATGTTGCCCTTGTGCTTCTTGACAACGGATACCAGGTCTTTGCGGAACTGCTGGGTGAGCATGGGTGTAGTGATGTCCATGCAGAAGCCGGCCAGGATGTCGTCTGAAATGTTTCCCAGCAGCGTCACTTTGCGCAATTTAAAGGCGTATGGCGAAGTTTTACCCTGCGCACGCTCCTCGGCCTTCACAAAGAATTTTTCTTCCACTACGCCCTCTAAAAACAGCGTAGCGCGGGGGGTCATGTACTGCATGAACAGCTCGTGGTCTTTGCCGAAGAGCGTGAGCTCGTACGAGCCGCTGTAATCTTCCAGGATGGTGCGGGAATAAGGCTTGCCCGTCTTGGTGGTAAGTTGCTTGAAATCTGTCACTATGCCGGCCACATATACCTTGGCCGTCTGCTTTTTGCTTTCACAATCGGCCACGAAGGTGTTTAAATCGGCCATTTTGCAATTGCAGAAATTGTCTATCTCAAAGCGGTAGCGGTCCAGCGGGTGGGAGCTAAGGTACATGCCCACCAGCTCTTTTTCCTTCTGGAGCATCTCCATGATGTCCAGCTCTCCTTCGCTGTCTGGCATGGCAGGCCGCTCAGGCTTCATTTCTTCCATGTCTCCGAAAAGGGAAACGCCTCCGGAGAGAGAGTCTTCCTTATACAATTCGCCATAGCGGACCAGCTGATCTACAAACAGTTCACCTCCACGGCCGGGCTGGAAGTACAGGCTGCGTTTGTGGCCCAGGCTGTCGAAGGCGCCGGAATTCACCAGGCTCTCGAAGCTCTTGCGGTTCACGTTGCCGGCCATGCGCTCCACAAAATCGTAGATGTCTGTGAACAGGCCGTGTTCTTCCCTTTCGGCAATGATGGCATCTACCACGTTGGCGCCGAAGCCTTTGATGGAGCCCAGGGCAAAGCGGACATCTCCGTTCTTGTTCACGGTAAAGTGGGAGGAGCTTTCGTTCACGTCGGGGCTTAACACCTTGATACCATGGCCCTTGCAGTCGTCCATGATCTTGATGATTTCCTCCATGCTCTTGGCGCAGTCCAGGCAAGAGGCGAAGAACTCGGACGGATAGTGGCATTTGAGCCAGCCCGTCTGGTAGCTTACCCAGGCGTAGCAGGTGGCGTGGGACTTGTTGAAGGCATACTGGGCAAACTTCTCCCAGTCCTTCCATATCTTGTCCAGCACCTTTTCCGGGTGCCCGTTGGCCATGCCGCCCGTCATGAACTTGTCCTTGAGGGAGTTCAGGATGTCAATCTGCTTCTTTCCCATGGCCTTGCGGAGCTTGTCGGCCTCACCCTTGGTAAAGCCGGCCAGATCCTGGGACAGTTGCATCACCTGCTCCTGATACACCGTGATGCCGTATGTGTCCTGCAGGCGCTTCTCCATTTCCGGAAGGTCGTACTCAATGGCCTGCTCTCCCTGCTTTCGGGCCACGAAGTCCGGAATATAATCCATGGGACCGGGCCGATACAGGGCGTTCATGGCTATGAGGTCTTCGAAACGCTCCGGACGCAGGCGCTGCAGCCACTGCTTCATGCCTTCCGATTCAAACTGGAACACGCTGGTGGTGTCGCCCCGGCCGTAAAGCTCCAGGGTGGGCTTGTCGTCAATGGGAATGGCCTCAATGTCAATGTCTTCTCCGTGATGCTCCTTGATAAGGTTAAGGCAGTTGTGGATAATCTGCAGGGTAATGAGGCCCAGGAAGTCCATCTTGAGCATACCCACGTCCTCAATATAGTGACCGTCGTACTGCGAAGTACGCACATCCTCGCCCGTTTCCTTATCTTTGGACAGGCAGATGGGCAGGTAGTCCGTTAGATCTCCCCGGCCGATGATGGTGGCACAGGCATGCATGCCCACCTGGCGGACGCAACCCTCCAGCGCCTGGGCGTATTTGAGCACCTCTTTGTTGATCTCCGGGCCGTTGTTGAGCTCTTCTATGAACTCCGGCACCAGGCGGTAGCAGTTTTTGAGGTTAATCTTCACGTCCACGTCTTCCATGCCTTTCTGGAAGGTCTTTTTGACCTTGACCATCTGGCCGTCCTTTTCCTCTTCCACCTCTTCTTCTATTACCTTGAACCCGGGCTTAAGCTCGTCCAGTTTGGGGTTGAAGGGGTATTTCTTTTCCTTTTTCTCGCTCAGGCGGTCCGGAACCATCTTGGTAAGGCGGTTGCTCTCGTCAATGCTTACCCGGCTGATGCGGGCCACGTCCTTGATGGCGCTCTTGGCGGCCATGGTGCCGAAGGTAATGACGCGGGAAACATGGCTGGCCCCGTACTTTTTCTCCACATAATCGTGGGCTTTGGTCAGATCTTCAAAGTCTACGTCAATATCCGGCATGGAGATACGGTCCGGATTGAGGAAACGCTCGAACAGGAGCTGGTACTTGATGGGGTCTAAGTTGGTGATTCTGAGGCAATACGCCACCACTGAACCAGCGGCCGAACCACGGCCCGGACCCACCATGCTGCCCATGGCGCGCGAGGCGGCAATATAATCCTGGACAATGAGGAAATAGTCCGGGAAGCCCATGCGGCAGATGGTCCTGAGCTCGAAGTCTATGCGCTCCTGCTGCTCTTCCGTAAGCACTTCTCCGTAACGCTCGTGCGCACCTTTGAACGTCAGGTGGCACAGGTACGCCACGGAATGACAAAAGCCGTCGCCGCGGTAGGTGCCGTGCTTGTCGCATCGGCCGGCGTCTATGATGTCCTTGTATTGCTCCAGGTATTTGTCGATATCGGCCATGAACGCCGGATCAATCTCGAATACCGGCAGCACAGGGTCCCGGTCTATGGAATACTGCTCAATCTTATCGGCCACTTCCAGCGTGTTGGCCAGGCATTCCGGATGGTCCGGGAACAGCGCCAGCATCTCCTCTTCCGACTTCAGATACTCCTGCTGGGTATAGCGCAGGCGGTCAGGGTCGTCCAGATAAGAATTGGTAGTGAGACAGATAAGGCGGTCGTGCACGGGGCCGTCTTCTTTGCGCACAAAGTGGGCGTCGTTGGTGGCAATCACCTTGATGCCGTGCTTTTCGGCCAGTTTGAAGATTTCTTCCGTGTAGTAGCACTGCTTTTCGTAGAGGTCGTTGGAGAGGCCGGGAACCTCTGTCCGGTGCTTCATCACCTCCAGGTAATAATCTTCCCCGAACACCTTCTTGTGCCACTCGATGGCCTTTTCCACGGCAGCTTCGTCATGGGCCACAATGGCGCGCGGAACCTCTCCCGCCAGGCAGGCCGACGAACAGATGAGCCCCTCGTGGTACTTCTCAATGACCTCGTGGCTTACCCTGGGCCTGTAATACATGCCGTTGATATGCCCCTCCGACACAATCTTCACCAGATTCAGATAACCCGTGTAGTTCTTGGCCAGCAGAATGAGGTGGTAGTAGCCTTTGTCGTGGATGCGGTGGTCCCCTTTGGAGACGTATACCTCACAGCCGATGATGGGCTTTATGTCCGGATGCTTTTTGGCGTATTTGAAGAACTCTTTTACGCCGTACATGTTGCCGTGGTCAGTAATGGCCAGCGCAGGCATCCCCAGCTCCTCGGCCCGGTTGAAAAGGTTTTCTATGGAAGACTGTCCGTCCAGAATGGAGTACTGGGTGTGGACATGGAGATGTACGAATGCCATGGAACAAAGATACGATTTCTCCCCCGTATTTGCGCAAAAAAGTTATCAACATTTCGGGCCGATTTCTTCCCTCGGGAAAGGCCGCCTTGCCGCGTTTGCATCTAGAACGCACAGGTGGCCGATTTTGTGCAAACGTGGCGGCAGAATCGGCCTTTTCAGCCTAAGACCTTGCCGCGTCTGCAAGCAAAACGCACAGAAGGCCGATTTCGCGCAAACGCGGCCGGGACTAGAAGCCCAGACAACGGCGAATCTGGTGCTCCGGAAGATGAAACTCGGCCCAAAGCAGGCGAGAAATGCGCTGCCGCTGATTATCGGTAAGCAGATACACGGAGGGGACACCCAGAGAAGGCAGAAGGTCGTTGTCGATGAGGCGGCAAACATCCAAGTCTTGCAAGCCGGAATGGCGAAAGTTGCGTCCGTGCTCATTGTTAAGCATCTGGGCCACAGACTTTTCATCGGCCCTTTCCAACATGGACAGAGTGACGGGCTGGCCGGTGTTATCTTCAAGCTGCTCTTGTTTCCAGCTTTCGTCTGTGAGCCGGTTCATCTGATACAGGTAGTTCCTGGCCGTTCCATAGTATTGTTCCGCCCGCCGGATCTCCATGAAACTCTGGCGTACAAAAACCCCGGACTTGTTCATCTGCCAATGGTCTGGAAACTCGGAATAGCGGGGCAGATAGGCGGCGATATCGGCCCGGGAAAGCATTATCGCCTTCTCAGAAGAGCAGCCGACATCTTTCGCAAACAATTCTCGCACAGCACAATACGGATATCCTAATGCCGTCGGGGCCGCACCATGATGGAGCCCATTCCGGAGCACATAGGACATAGCGGCCATCTGGTGATTAAAGCCGACAATCTTTAGCGAAAACGTGTATTTCTGTCCCATTCGGCCCATCCGGTCATACTTATGATTGAAGTACTTCGTATACGACATCCTCAACGCCGACGTAAAGAGCATCGGGGCCTCTGCAAAGACGATGGCATGAAAATGCGTGGACATCTCGGCATCGGCCAAGAGTTCCGTATCCGTCGCAAAGGCACGGAGCGCCATCAAGTTCACGAACATCCCGTGGTCGTCCTCGTCGCGGAACATCACTTCGTCGTGTGAGGTGAAGCAGATATGATACGATTCTTTCATATCCGCAAGGTACAAGAATGCTTTCGCTTGGCCTACAATCGGTTGAAAAGTTGTGTTGTTTCAGGGGGTATTTTGTATGTTTCTTATCAAAAATCATTATTTTTGTGATGCATTCTGACGGAGAATGCACTACATAATCATAGCATTTGCTATTTATTCGGTTGCCCGAAACCTGAGAAATTTCAATTGTCAACCCGGATAGGTCAGCGAATGTCTGCGCTTTGGCGTGGACTGGACTTATCTGTTGACTAGGCTTTCTCAGGGCCGCGGGCATGGGTTTGAAAAGTCCATGCCTTTTTCGTGCCCTGGAGCGCCTGAGTCAAGGATAAGTCGCAGATGCCATAAGAAGCGCAGCTTATGGCCAACAATTCGAATCTTGGCGCCGCTAAGGCTGCCAAGAATGACGAGTTCTACACCCAGTATGCGGATATCCAGAAGGAGATTAACGCTTATTTGGAGTACAACCCGGACACCTTCCGTGACAAGACGGTGCTTTTGCCGTGCGATGATCCGGAGTGGAGCAACTTCACCCGATTCTTCGCCCAGAACTTTGAACGCCTGGGCCTGAAACGGCTCATCAGTACATCGTTCGCGGTGGAAAGCAAGAGGTACAAAGACTACGAACCCACTCTCTTCGAGACAGAGAGTCCCTTGTTCGACGCCGACAAAACCCGCATCAAAGGCAAGATCTTCGAGCTCACCCGCGACACCAACGGCAGCGGCCGAATAGACCTGGACGACCTGGAGTGGCACTACCTGGAAGGCGACGGTGACTTTCGCAGCCCCGAAGTCTGCGCCTTACGCGACCAGGCCGATATCATTGTCACCAATCCACCGTTCAGTCTGTTCAGGGAGTTTCTGATGTGGGTTGTTGAAGCCCAAAAGCAGTTTCTCATTATCGGAAATATGAATGCCATTACCTATAAAGAGGTATTTCCAATAATAAAAGAGAATGGTCTTTGGTTAGGCGCTACGGGGTTTTTGAACGATATGGTATTTGGTGTTCCCCGAGGCACGGAAGTGGCACCCAAAGACAGGGCTAAAGCCGCAAAGCTGGGGTATGTTGGGGATTATACCCGACTCGGCAATTCCTGTTGGTTCACCAACTTGGATCACGGTCGTCGCCACGAGCCTCTTATGCTAATGACGATGGCCGAAAACAGGCGGTTCAGCCGGCATAAAGACATCCGTGAAAAAGGATACCCCAAGTATGATAACTATGATGCAATTGACGTTTCACACGTGGATGCCATCCCTTCTGATTATGATGGTGTAATGGGCGTTCCCATTACCTTTCTTGGAAAGTATTGTCCCGAGCAGTTCGAAATTGTTGAATTCCGAAAAGGTGCGGACGGGAAAGACTTGGTTTACAGCAACTTAACGGGGGGGGGTACAACCTTACTTCAGAATTCTCATCCGACAACGTCAATACCCGGAATAATCAAGAATGCAGAAGGAAGAATCGGAGGGGAGATAACGTATGCGAGGATTACTATCCGCAGGCGATGAGCGATTTGATGATTCCAGGATTTGATAAATATGACAGACCCTATTTGGAAGGGAACAGATTATATTTCAGATTATTTATTCGACGAATATGAAAGCGTCTTTATACCAGGATTGGACCATCGGCGACATTTGCAAGGGTTTCCAGTACAATGAATATGAAGGAAAGGGCCTGTATGGCCTTTCCGGGCGACTGACCATTCAGCCAGAGTTCCAACGTCACTATCTGTATGCAGAGAATGGCGGCAAAAAGGAAGTGGATGTGATTCAATCTGTTCGGAATGGCTATCCCCTGGGGCTCATCTATTTCTCCAAGGTAGGCGAAGACCGGTATGAAGTGCTGGACGGGCAGCAGCGTATCACTTCTCTGGGGCGTTTCATAACGGAAAAGTTTGCCTGGATTGATGCCGACGGGAAGCCCTGGTATTTTTCGGCCTTAAATAAAGACGAGCAGGATAAGTTTCTGAATACCAAGCTACTGATCTATGTCTGCGAAGGCACGGAAAAGGAAATCAAAGACTGGTTCCGCACCATTAATATTGTGGGCATTCCGCTCAACAACCAGGAAACCTTGAATGCGGTGTACAGCGGCCCGTTTGTAACAAAAGCCAAAGAAGAGTTCTCCAACTCAAACAATACCAACATCAATAAGTGGAGCTGTTTCATTTCAGGCACAGCCAAACGACAAGATTTTCTTGAGGCCGCTTTGGACTGGGTAAGCAGGGGCAACATAGAAGAGTATATGTCAGCCCACCGGTACGATGACAGCATCCTGCAGATGAAAGCCTACTTCACGTCCGTTATTGATTGGATTACTTCGGTGTTTGACATTTCTCCCGAAAAAGAAATGTGCGGCCTCAAATGGGGAGAGCTCTATGAAAAGTACCATAAGAACGCCTACGACCCCGTTGCCGTAGCCGCTCTCGTCAGGGAATTATACGAGAACTTCTACGTAAAAGAGAAGAAAGGCATCTTTGAGTACATCCTGGGCGGCTGTCAGGAGCCTCGCTTGCTGAATGTCCGCGTATTTGATGAACCCACCAAGAAGGCCGTTTACGCGATGCAGACAGAAAAGGCAGAAGCCGAAGGCGTCTCCAACTGCCCGTACTGCGCCATCGGCCACGATTCCAACCGCACCCGCATCTGGAAACTGCTGGAAATGGATGCAGATCACGTCACGGCCTGGAGTAATGGCGGAGCTACGGATATCGGCAACTGTCAAATGCTCTGCAAAACGCACAATCGCGCTAAAGGAAACCGCTAATAGTCCTTGCCGCGTTTGCATCTGGGACGCACAGGAGGCCGATTATGTGCAAACGTGGCGGCAGAATCGGCCTTTTCGGCCTAAAACCTTGGCGCGTCTGCAAGCAGAACGCACAGAAGGCCGGTTTTGTGCAAACGCGGCAAAGGGGGGGGCTCGCCGAGGAGCGGCACACACACAAAAAACCGCGGCCCGGTTACGGGTCGCGGCTTTTTTGCGTATAGGCCAGAGATTATTACTCTTCCTTCTTGGCGCGCTTGACGGTGGCGTCGTACATGATGGGAGTACCGATCATGATAGAGGCGTAGGTGCCGATGAGCACACCCAGGCAGAGGGCCACGGCCAGACCGCGGATGCTCTCACCGCCCCAGATTGCGATGGCAATCATAGGAAGCAGGGTGGACACGGAGGTGTTCACGGTACGGGTGAGGGTGGCATTCAGAGCGGTGTTCACCGTCTTGCGGAAGTCGTCCTTCGGGTGCAGACCCTTCTGCTCACGGATACGGTCGAAGATAACCACGTTATCGTTGATGGCGTAACCGATGATGGTAAGGATAGCGGCGATGAAGGTCTGGTCCACATCCAGGTTGAACGGCAGGATACCGTTGAACAGGGAGAAGAAGCCGATGATGATGATGGCCGTGTGAGCCAGGGAAACAACACCACCGAGACCCCAGGTCCAGCCCTTGAAGCGGAAGGCGATGTAGGCGAAGATCACCAGGAGGGCCAGCAGCACGGAGATGATGGCGCGGTTGGTAATTTCATTGGAAATGGAGGCCGACACCTTATCGGAGGAGATGATACCGTTGGGGTTCTCCAGGGTAGAGGTGAAGCTGGCCAGGGAGACAGGCTCCTTGTAGAAGCCCTTCAGGGCGTCGTACAGCAGGCCTTCGATTTCGGTATCCACAGCGGAGCTTTCCTCGCGGTACTTGTACTGGGTGGAAATCTTCATCTGGGCGTCACCACCAAACTGCTTGACTTCCACGGAGGACTGGTCTACACCAGCCTGCTCGGCAGCCAGACGGAAGGTGTCTTCCACGGCGGAGCGCACGCTTTCAGCGGTTACGCTCTGGTCGAAGCGGACTACATAGGTACGGCCACCGGTGAAGTCAACACCATAGCTGAAGCCCTTGAAGGAGATGGAAGCGATGGCGATGATGATGAGGGCGCCGGAGATAATATAGGAGTACTTCTTAAGGCCGATGAAATCTACATTGGTGTGCTTAAGGAAGTTCTCGGTGAACTTGTTGGACAGGCTCACGGTCTTACCCTTCTTGATGCGGTCGTCAAAGATGAGACGGGTGATGAAGATGGAGGTAAGAACGGAGGTGACGATACCGATGATGAGGGTGGTGGCAAAACCACGGACAGGACCGGAACCGGCCATGAACAGGATGATACCGGTGAGGAGGGTGGTTACCTGACCGTCGATGATGGCGGAGTAAGCGTTCTTGTAACCGTCGTGCACGGCCAGGGAGAAGCCCTTACCGGCAGCCAGTTCTTCCTTGATACGCTCATAGATAATCACGTTGGCATCCACGGCCATACCCAGGGTCAACACCAGACCGGCGATACCGGGCAGGGTGAGGACGGCGCCGAAGGAAACCAGCACGCCAAACAGCAGGAGCACGTTGCACAGCAGGGCCACGTCGGCAATGAGACCGGCACCACGGTAGAACAGCACCATGTAGATGAGCACCAGCACGAAGGCGATGAGGAAGGAGATGAGACCGGCACGGATGGAAGCGGAACCCAGGGACGGGCCGACCACCTGCTCCTGAATAATGGTAGCGGGAGCGCGGAGCTTACCGGCCTTGAGCACGTTGGCAAGGTCTTCGGCCTCTTCCACGGTGAAGTTACCGGTGATTTCGGAAGAACCGCCGGTGATGGGGCCGTTCACGTTGGGATAGGAATACACAAGACCATCCAGGACGATGGCAATCTGGCGACCCACATTGTCCTTGGTGAGGTTGGCCCAGATGTTGGCGCCCTCACGGTTCATGGTCATGCTCACGGAAGGAGCACCGTTACCGCCACGCTGTGCACCGTTGAAGTTCACGCGGGTGTCGGTGACCACGCTGCCGTCCAGGGGAGCGTTACCGTCGGGATCCGTCACTTTGAGGGCAACCAGCTCGAACTTGCCGATAACGGCGTTGGAGTAGTAGGGATTGCCGTCCTTGTCGTACTGCTGCTCAACGGGCTTCACAGACCAGGCACCGCGGAATTCGGCGGGCAGGAAATCGGAAGCCATGGCCAGGTAGGTGTTCACGGTAGCGGTATCCACGGCGCTGGCATAACCCAGGCAAGCGGAAGCGCCGCCGGTAGGAAGGAGAACGTGGTACAGAGGGTCTGCTACGGCGTTTTCTTCTCCGGCCTGGAGCTCGCTCACGCGGGCGTTCACGCTGGCCAGGTCAATTTCCTGGGCGGTGAAAGTGGGCCAGAACTCCAGGGAAGCGGTGCCCTGCAGGAGCTTACGCACGCGCTCGGGATCCTTAACACCAGGGAGTTCGATGAGAATCTTACCGGTGTTGCTCACCTGCTGGATATTGGGCTGGGTAACACCCAGGCGGTCAATACGCTTGCGGAGCACATTGAAGGAATCGTCGATGGCGCTCTTGGCCTCGGCACGGAGAGCGGTGATAACCTCGCTGTTGGAGGAATCGTTGGAAATCTTGTCGCGGAGTTCGGTGGTGGCGAAGATCTCGTTCAGACGACGTTGGGGAGCCACCTGGTTCCAGGCGGTCTCGAACAGGCCGATAAAGTCACGGCTGTCGTTCACGTTGTCCTTCTTGGCCTTCTCCATGGCAGCCACGAAGTCCGGGTCGTTGGGATTGGCGGCCAGGGCCTTCAGAACGTCTTCCAGCTGCACCTGCAGCATCACGTTCATACCGCCCTTGAGGTCCAGACCCAGGTTGATTTCCTTTTCCTTCACGTTCTTGAAGAGGTACCAAAGGTACACCTTCTCATTGTTCAGGGAGTCAATGTAGGCTCTGTTGATGTTGTTTGCCACCGAGTCCTTCACATATTCCAGAACCTCGGCGGGGACATTGTTAGCCTGTACAAACTGCTGGGCCTGAGCCTCGGCATATTTGGCAGCCTTGCT
>JAFZWC010000001.1 GCA_017617475.1 Bacteroidales bacterium | reverse complement strand
GTCGTCGCCGCCGAGGTGCGTGTTACCGTTGGTGCTCTTCACCTCGAAGACGCCGTCGCCGAGGTTGAGGATGGAGATATCGAAGGTACCGCCGCCGAGGTCGTACACGGCTACCTTCATATCTTTCTCCTTCTTGTCCAGGCCGTATGCCAGGGCAGCCGCGGTGGGTTCGTTGATAATACGCTTCACATCCAGGCCCGCGATGCGGCCGGCTTCCTTGGTAGCCTGACGCTGGGAGTCGGAGAAATAGGCCGGAACGGTGATCACAGCCTCGGTGACTTCCTGGCGGAGGTACTCTTCGGCCGTCTTCTTCATCTTCTGAAGAATCATGGCCGAGATCTCCTGAGGGGTATAGAGCTTGCCGCTGATATCCACACGGGGAGTATTGTTCTCTCCACGGACCACCTTGTAGGGGACGCGGTTCACTTCGGTGGTTACCTGATCGTAGGTTTCACCCATGAAACGCTTGATGGAGAACACGGTGTTGTGGGGGTTGGTAATGGCCTGACGCTTGGCCGGGGAGCCTATCTTACGCTCGCCGCCTTCGGTGAAAGCCACTACGGAAGGGGTAGTACGCTGCCCCTCATTGTTGATGATGACGGTGGGCTGATTGCCTTCCATCACTGCGACGCAGGAATTGGTGGTTCCCAGGTCGATACCGATAATTTTACCCATAGTTATTTCGTTTTTAATTATTATCCGGTTTCCTTGAGATTCTTCGCTTCGCTCAGAATGACAAAGGCGCCACCCATTTCGGGCGACGCCAAGTAATTATCGAACTTCGTGCCAGCAGCCTAAATGCTGACAAAATGGCAGATTAGAACCGCCATCCCAGCGTGACCAGGGCATCTACCAAGGTGCTCTTGACCATGATTTCCGGGGTGAGGATAGCATCGTCCACTACCTTGTTGTAGAATTGGGATGCGTTAGGTGCGTAATAATAATTATACGGAATCACATAGTCCACGGGAACGAAACGGGCACGGACGGCGGCATCGATGAACAGGCTGCCGAAGGAATAGCCCACACCTGCGGACACGCTGTGCTTGAGCTGGGCCAGGCGGGCTTCCGAGCTCAGGGGTACCGCAATGTTACCGTCCAGGTAGTTGCGCTGGGCACCGGTGGTCAGGTTGTAACCGGTCCTGAGGGAAAAGTCGGAGTTAATCTTGAATTCCGCGCCTACACGCAGCTGGTGGGAAGGTCCCAGGAGATCCTTGATGTCCAGGTTAACGTCGGAGAAATTGCCCACGGAATATTCATAATCGCTGGTGCGGCTCTTGAAACGGGCCTGGCCATAATGGACAAACTCATAGTCTGCACTCAGAACAGCCTTGCCGCCAAAAGTGTATGCCACGCCCACATTGGCACGGAAGGGAGAGACCAGGGCATAGATCCACTCATCTTCCGGACTGCTGGCGCTGCTCTGGAACTTGCCGGACATAGTTACCTCGCCGGAATAGCCGTAACGCTCCGTCAGGTTTAGAATGGTGGGAGTCTGGACGGCGGCAGCCACACGCAGACCGTCCACGGGACGCCACAGGGCACCCACTTTCAGGTACAGGCCATTGCCGTTAAGCCGGTACTTGCGGTTCATGCGCAGGGACTCGAACTGGGCCGTAGTGCCGTCGGAATAACGGATGGTGGGGAAATCGGCCGGATTTTCCGGCATCTCGGACCAGAACTCGCTCAGATTATAACGGAGGGCGGTGATGCCCAGGTTGGCACCCACATACAGCCGGTCGGAGAAATCCATGGCAAAGTTGAGGATCGCGTCCGTCTTGGCGCCGTAACTCTGCTGCCCGTACTGCTGGTAAACAGGGGCTGCCAGGCGGAAATTGCCGTCTTCGTCAATAATTTCCGTCAGGGCCACATAAGCTCCGTCACGGCCGCTCACGCCATTGAACATACCGCTGCGATAACCCGTCATATCCACCCATGCGGGCATGCGGGTGGGGTCTCCGGAAAAATACCAGTTCTCGTTGGCCATCACGTTCTCGGCATAACCGTCGGCCGAGGAAGCCAGGGAGGCGGCGTAGGAATTGTCGCCGTTGACGCCCGCCGTCTTGAACCGGCCCGTGAAGTTATTGGTAGAATTGACCACAAAGCCGAAGGACATACGCCTGAGACCGCTGCGTCGGCCCGTTTCCATATTAAGGACGATGCCTATGTTGGGAAGCTTCATGCGGGCAAACGTATTGCCTACCGATTCTCCTTTGTACGCCTCCAGGTTATCGGCCGAAGCCTGCGTGTTGGTAAAGGAGAAGGTGATGCCGGGCGTAATCATGAACTGGGAATAAGAGGCTGTGGCCGATCCCGCCGGATTGAAGATGAGGGAACCGGCATCTCCGCCAATGGCGGTGAGCGCGTTACCCATACCTACACCTCGGGCCGTACCCGAGTAGTTGTTCTCGGAAAAGAGCAGGGCGTCCTGCCAGGTTTGGGCGGCCGCGCTGAAGGCCAGCGTGGCACCCAGGACAAACATTATGATTCTTTTCATGATAATCTGTTTTTAACGGCGACCGCCGGAGGAACGGGAACTGCCGCCACCGGAAGAACCGCCGGAAGAACGGGAACTGCCGCCCGAGTAGCTGCCCGATGAGCGGGAGCTGGAAGAGCTGCTGGAAGAACGGTAGCTGGAAGCACCGGAAGAGGAACGGACATCGGTACCGCCGGAACGGTAGTTGGAAGAGCCCGTGGAACGGGTGCCGTAAGAGCTGCCTGAAGAGCGTACGCTTTCACCGGCCGACGAACGGGCGCTGCCGCTGGGCCGGTAGTTGGAACTGCGGCCGGAACGCGTGACACTGCCGGAGGAGGAACGCGTTGTGCTGCCGTAGGAAGAGCGGGCAGTGCTGCCGGAAACGGCGCGGGTGGCCGCAGACGAACGGGAAGCACCGGAAGGGCGGGTTACCACCGAAGAGCGCGTGGACGCGCCGGAACGGGAAACGGAACGCCCGGCCGATTTGGTGGCACGGGAAAGCGCCTCGCCGCGGGATGCGGTTCTTCCGCGGGACACTACGCTGTGGGAAGCGGCGCCGCGGGCACCGAAGTTACCTTCCCGGTGACCCAGGCTCATAGCCTGGCTGCGATGGATCCTTGTGGCACCGCCCCAATAGACGGGATAGAAATAGCCCCCATAGTAACCGGGACCAAAACGGTTCCAGTACCAGGCATCATAATAATAGTTCCAGTGGCTGTAATAACCGCCGTAATAGCCGTAGTGGTAATAAGGGTCCCAATACCAGGTATCATAGTACCAGGGGTCCCAGTACCAGGAACTGTATGTGGGGCTATACCAGTAACTATAACGCCAGGGCCTGTAAAACCAATAATCGTAGTGCCAGGGGCCGTAATATCCCCAATAGTCCCTCATATACCAGGGGCGGAAAGACCAGGAATAGTCATAGGCCCATGCGGGGGTGTCCCAGACCGTGATAATGGTATCGTCTTTGGAGAAACGGATTTTCTTGCCTTCGGGCACGAACAGGGTGTCCCCGGCGCTGAGGATATAGGCCTGGGAGGCGTGACTGTCGGCCAGCAGGTTGTCCAGTTCCTCGCTGGTGGGAACATCCTGGACTACCTGAACCGGACGGGAATAGACGCCGTCGTCAAAGGCTTGCGTGCCGACGCGGCTTGTGGTAGAGCATGAAAGGGCGGCCAGGAGAAAGACTCCATATGCCAAAAGATTCTTTTTCATAGTTCTGACCTCCTATTAATCCCCCCTCCCCAAGGGGAGGGAATTTAAAATTTCAATAAAAATATGTACCTTTGTGCCGAAAAAATCGGCCCTAGTACGGAATATGCAAGATTTATACCTGCCTGTCCGTTTTACGGGAACAATATTAAGCACAAAAACGAAAAAAAACAAATAAGACTATGGCAAAAGAGGTAACCAGCAGGTCGGAGAATTACTCCCAGTGGTACAACGACCTGGTAGTAAAAGCAGATTTGGCAGAGCAGTCCGCCGTACGCGGATGCATGGTCATCAAACCCTATGGATACGCCATTTGGGAGAAGATGCAGGGCATCCTGGACGGCATGTTCAAGGAAACCGGAGTAAAGAACGCCTATTTCCCCCTGTTCATCCCCAAGTCTTTCTTCAGCCGTGAGGCCGAACATGTGGCCGGCTTCGCCAAGGAATGCGCCGTGGTCACCCACCACCGCCTCATGAACGCCCCGGACGGCAACGGAATCGTAGTGGACCCCGAGGCCAAGCTGGAAGAGGAACTCATTGTCCGCCCCACATCCGAAACCATTATCTGGAATACCTATAAGAACTGGGTGCACTCCTGGAGAGACCTCCCCATCCTGTGCAACCAGTGGTGCAACGTAGTCCGTTGGGAAATGCGCACCCGCCTGTTCCTCCGCACCGCCGAATTCCTGTGGCAGGAAGGCCATACCGCCCACGCCACGGCCGAAGAGGCCGAGGCCCGCAAGGAGCAGATGGTGAACGTTTACGCCAAGTTCGCCCGCGAGATCATGGCCCTGCCCGTGGTAGTGGGTCACAAGAGCCCGGGCGAGCGTTTCGCCGGCGCCCTGGACACCATGACCATTGAGGCCCTCATGCAGGACGGAAAGGCCCTGCAGGCCGGTACGTCCCACTTCCTGGGCCAGAATTTCGCCAAGAGCTTCGACGTCCAGTTCACCAACAACGAAGGCAAGCAGGACTTTGTGTGGGCCACCTCCTGGGGCGTAAGTACCCGCCTGATGGGAGCCCTCATCATGGCCCACGGTGACGACAACGGTCTGGTCCTGCCTCCCGCCCTGGCCCCCATCCAGGTGGTCATGGTCCCCATCTACAAGAGCGAGGAAGAGCACAATGCCGTGCTGGACAAGATGTACGAGGTAAAGAAAGCCCTGGAAGCCAAGGGCCACAGCGTAGAGATTGACGACCGCGACACCCTGCGTCCCGGCTTCAAGTTTGCCGAATGGGAGCTTAAGGGCGTTCCCGTGCGCCTGGCCATGGGTCCCCGCGACCTGCAGAACGGCACCGTGGAGGTAGCCCGCCGCGACACCCTGGAAAAGATTTCCGAGCCCATCGAAGGTCTGGAAGACCGCATCATCGGCCTCCTGGACGATATCCAGAAGAGCATTTACAACAAGGCCCTCGCCTTCCGCGACGCTTCCATCCGCAAGGTGGACACCTGGGAGGAATTCAAGGAAGAGATTGAGAAGGGCGGATTCCTCCTCTGCCACTGGGACGGCACGGCCGAGACCGAGGCCAAGATCCAGGAAGAGACCAAGGCCACCATCCGCTGCATTCCCGTGGACAGCGCCGTCTGCATGGAAGAAGGCAAGTGCATCTACACCGGCAAGCCTTCCCACCAGAGGGTGCTCTTTGCCCGGTCTTATTAAGATAATAGCTGTCTCTTTTCCTCCGCTATATTATTGCCGATGCTCCGGAAAAGAGACATTTATTAGTAAATTATCATAACATAAGTCTTTGAAGATGAAGAGATTAATCTGCATTTTTGCGATGCTTACCGCTACGGTGGCAGCATCGGCCCAGAATACCCAGACGGCCGCCGCCGAGGCAGCCGCCGCCCTCTCCACCGCCGAGGACGTTCCTCAGGCCGAGGAAAAACCCAAGTACTGGACCAATACCCTGGTGACCAGCCTCAGCTTCGGCCAAACCTATCTGAGCCAGTGGGCCGCCGGCGGTTACAACAACTACTCCCTGTCCGGCAGCGTGGACGGAACGGCCAAATATGCCAAGGATAAGTTGCTGGGCAACACCCGTCTGCAGCTGGATTACGGCCAGATGTATTCGGCCGACAAACCCATCCTCCAGAAAACCAAGGACCGCATTTACCTGGAGTCCAAGTGGGGCCTTGAAACCCCGGTGAAGCACCTGGCCTACTCTGCCAGCTTCGACTTCAAGACCCAGTTCGGCAAGAACTACGGTTACGGCACTCCCAAGGCCAACGGTGAGGACGAGCCCACCAGACAGGACTGGCTGGATGCCCGTACGCTCAAGTCCGGTTTCCTGGCTCCCGCCTACATCAACCTGGGTCTTGGTGTGCTGTGGACGCCCGCACCCTGGTTCTCGCTCAACTTCGCTCCCCTTACCGGCGGCGCTGTTATCGTGACCATCCCTGAGCTGCGTTACACTTATGGTATGGAACTTCTGGACGGCAGCTCCGACGCCGCAGCCCGCAAGGCCGCCCAAAACGAAGGCGACTACAGCCAGTTCCGTGGAGCCCGCTTCGAGCTGGGTGCCCAGCTCAAGGCCGACGCCTCCTGGGTCATCAACGAAGTATTCACCTACAACACGCAGGTAGCCCTGTTCTACAACTACCTCAAACCCAAATATGAGCCCCGTGTAACCTGGGACAACAAGATTACCTGGAAGATGACCAAGTTCTTCGGCATCATGCTCACCACCAACCTGATTTACGACCCCTTCGTGATGGTGCGTGACACGGACGACGACGGCAAGGGAGACACCAAGGGTGTCCAGTTCAAGGAATACTTCGAGTTGGGCTTCACTTACACGCTGAGTCACAAGCGTTAATATGCTGTTGGTTGCAGTCAGCGGAGGCATCGATTCCATGTGCCTGGCAGAAAAGGTCCGTCTGGAAGGCGGGCCTTTCGCCATTGCCCACTGCAACTTTTGCCTGCGGGGAGAAGAAAGCGACGGAGACGAAGCCTTCGTTAAAGCCTGGGCCGATGCCCGCGGCATTCCCTGCCACGTCAGACGCTTTGACACATCGGCCTATGCCGCCCGGCAGGCCATCAGCGTTGAGATGGCGGCCCGTCGGCTGCGCTATCACTGGTTCGGGGAGCTTTGCCGGGAGCATGGCTACTCCGGCGTAGCGGTGGCCCACAATGCCAACGACAATGCCGAAACCCTTATGCTGAACCTGCTCCGCGGAACGGGCCTGAAGGGTATCCTGGGCATGAAGGCCGAGGGCTTTATCCCCGACCCGGAGTTTGCCGACATCCCCCTGCTCCGGCCTCTTCTCTCCCTGACCCGGGAAGAGATCCAGGCCTTTGCCGCCGAGCACGGCATCACCTGGCGCGAGGACCGCACCAACGCCAGCAACGACTTCAAACGCAACAAGATCCGCAACCAGGTCTTCCCCATCTTCAAGGAGATTAACCCCTCGTTTGTCCAGACGCTGAACAGCGACATGGAAAGGTTCGCCGTAGAAATGGAAGGTAATGCCCTCCGGGGGGACTCCGTTCCGCTTCGCTCCACTCCGGCCCCTCCCACAGCTTTTGGGACATTTTCTCCGGAAGCAAGCTCCCTCCGAATATATCCCAAAATCTGCGGGCCCCTCCCCCTGCCCTTGTCCGGGGGTGGACAAGCCCCCCGGAGGGCATTACCTTCCACTGAACAGGAATTCGTCCTTTCCGAGGAAGTTTGGGATGGAACGCAGCCGGTGAAGCAGCCGGAGGGGATGCTCATTCTGGATGCCGACAAGGCCGGTGAGCTGGTGGAAGGCAGTTGGGAAACGGGCGACTGGATTCGGCCGCTGGGCGCTCCCGGCAAGAAAAAGCTTCAGGACTGGTTCACGGACCACCACATCCCGGCCGACGAAAAACCCTTTGTCAAGCTCTTCAAGAAGGCCGGTGATCGGCATCACGTGCTGGCCATTGCCGGCTGGTGCATTGACCACAGCGTCCGCGTTACCCGCACCACCCGGCGCATCCTTCGCATTTCCGCAAAAAATGCTTAACTTTGTAGACTTTATTGAAAATAAAAAACATATCGATATGAACAAGAAAGTACTTCTCATGATCCTGGATGGTTGGGGCGAAGGACGCCACGACTATTCCAACGCCATCTGGACCCAGGGCACTCCCAACATTGACGCATTACGCGCAAAATACCCTTGCGGCCATCTGCAGGCCTGCGGTGAATATGTAGGTCTTCCGGACGGCCAGATGGGCAACTCCGAGGTGGGCCACATGAATCTGGGTGCCGGCCGTGTGGTGTACCAGGACCTGGTGAAGATCAATATCGCCTGCCGCGAGCATAAGCTCCTGGAGAATCCGGAGATTAAAGCGGCATACGACTACGTGAAAAAGAGCGGCAAGAAGCTGCACCTGATGGGCCTCACCTCCCACGGCGGCGTGCACAGTTCCCTGGATCACGTTTATGAATTCCTGCGTGTGGCCAAGGAAGAAGGCCTGGACAAAGTGTAC
>JAFZWC010000021.1 GCA_017617475.1 Bacteroidales bacterium | reverse complement strand
TAAGGCACCAGATCCTAAGTCTGGGTTGTCTACCAATTCCAACACACCCGCATGGGAGTGCAAAGATAAGGATTATTTTCGGAATTCCACGCAGGCCCAGTCTTCGCGGGCCGATTGGCCTACGTATTCCAGGCCGAGGGCCTCGGCGGCGCTGCGGATGGCGGGGACATCGGCCTCGTAGAAACCGCTGAGCAGGATATGGCCGCCGCGTTTGAGAGAGCGCACGTAAGTGGGAAGGTCCTGCAGGATGATGTTGCGGTGGATGTTGGCCAGAAGGACGTCGTAGGTGCCCATCTGCAGGAGGGAGGCGTCGCCGCAGGCGGTCTCTACCCGGGTGCCCACGCGATTCCACCGGCAGTTTCCCCAGGCCGAACGGGCCGCCACGGCGTCAATGTCTACGGCAAACACCTTGCGGGCGCGCATCTTGGCGGCCAGGATGGCCAGGATGGCCGTGCCGCAGCCCATATCCACCACCGAGCGGCCGCGGATGTACTCTTCCAGCCCCAGCATGCGTTGCATCATCATGAAGGTGGTGTGGTGATAACCGGTGCCGAAGGCCATGCGCGGGTCAATCCAGATATTGAAGCGTGTGCGGGGTACGTTCGTATTAAACTTGGCCTTTATTGTCACCGTGCCGTCCACCACGATGGGCTGGAATTCCGACTCCCAGGTCTTGTTCCAGTTCTGTCCCTGGACCAGTACGGCCGAAAAGCCCGCAGCCGCGGGATAGCCGCTCAGGACCACCTTTACGTCCGAAGGCCGATAGGCTTCCTTCTGGATATAACACTTGAGGAAAGGCTCCTCGGTGACAAAGGAGTCAAAAGGAAGGTCCGAGAGCTCGGCGGTGAGAATCTCGGCCATTTCTTCGCTGAACGGGTCCAGCTTTACGCTTACTTCAATATATTCTTCGCTGTTCATGGCTTGGCGGCTTCTTTCTGCAGGCGCAGGACTTCCTGTTTGAGGGCTTCGCGGCGCGAAGTGACGGTATTGGTCACCTCTTCCACCAGACCGGCCAGACCCTCGGACTCCGGAACCTCCTCCTCCTGCGGAACGCTTTCTTCCCCACCGGTAAGGGCCGATACATGGGTGGCGGCGCTGCGGTTCTCGGCCATGGCCTTCTCTACACCCAGTTCAAAGATGTTGTGGATGGCGGCCACCAGGCTGTACTGAACGGTGTCCAGCTGCTTGGTGTACACCGGCACGTTGACGCTGCGGTATTTGGCCGACGTCAGGTTGTAATGAACGTGGTCGAAGTCCGGTCCCCAGGCATTGATGCCGAATTTGAGAATCATCGGGGACCTGATCACAGAGATATGGTATAGGAAGTTCCTCTCCAGATTCTGGCGGCCGCTGGCGGCCAGCAGGTAGCGGTCCACATTCAGCACAAAGGGGAATACCTCCAGAACGTTGTCCTGCACGATTCCCGTCACGGACATGTTGTCGATGTGGGCCTCGTCCTTGTCGTCGAATTTGAGCTTCTCGGCCAGGCGGCTAAATTCTTTGCTGCCCTTGAGGGTAAGGTCTTTGCCGGAGATGCGCATGACGCCGTCTATGGAAGGGAGCACCAGGTTCATGCAGGTGTCAATATCCGTGGTGGCCGCCAGCTCGCAGTCCAGGTCTCCGGCGAAGGAGGTGAGCATGGGAAGGATGGTGTCCACGGCCGGGAAGAGGGTGATGACTTTCTCGGCCGTAATATCTACCAGGTTGAGGTCGAAACCGGCCTTGATGTCTTCTTTGGAGCGGGTGGAGTAGAATCCCTCAAAGTACATGTCTCCCATGTTGGTGGCGGCCAGGGCATTGGTGACTTGCACCGTGCGGTTACGCATGGCCACATCGGCCGCTGCCCAGCTCACTTCCAGACTGTCGTAACGTATGCCGCTGGCCTCCAGGGAGAAATCCACCTCCAGGTTGGAAGGAATCACCAGAAGGCGGGCCTTGTTCACGCTGTCCGGGCTTTGAGCCTGCCCGGTGACCGTCTGGGCATAGGCCCTCATGAGTTCGTTCACATCCAGGAAGTTGCTGGTGACGTCGGCCTTGAGCTTAAGCTTGCTGCGGGTGCTGCCCAGCACGGCGCGGCGCAGTCCGGTAAGGCGGGCCGATGCACTCACGTCCGAAGCTCCGGCGTTCACGGTGATGCTCTTCAAGTCCAGCGTATCGTTGTCGAAGGAACCCTTCACCCCTTCCAGGCTGGTGCTCAGCGGGAAGGCCGGCAGGGTTAATCGGCCGCTACCCAGGTCCAGGTTGCCCTCGAAGTCCCAGTTGCGGAAATAGTTCCGGATGGCGTCGGAAAGGCTGATGGAAATGTCGGCCGAAGCGAACTGGTCCCGGGTCTGGAGGGACAGGCGCTCCTGCCGGGCTTTGCGGAAGAGGGAGTCGCGAGGAACGTCGGGATAGAGGCGCTGCAGGGAATCCAGCATGTGGTCCCTTCGCTGGGAAGAAAGCTGGCGCATCAGATGGCGCCGGGCCGATACGTCAAATTTTACATCCTGGAGGGAATAGATGTCGTCTCCCATCCTGAGCCGCAGCCGTCCGCTGTTGGATGCCAGGTTGATGCGGGGAACGGGGCGCGACTCGGTGGCGGGCTCCAGACGGAAGCGCTCGGTATTCTCCCTCACTCCCACAGCGAGCCCGTCCCGGTCTCTCATGCGCAGGTTGTTCGCGCGGAGAAGCCCCATGATGGACGTACGGTCCGTACGCCCCTGCAGCACATCGGCCGAATTCTGCATGAGGAGGTTCAGCTTGCCGCCCTTCACGAACATGCTGCCGTAGTTTACGTCCAGGGTGTCGATTAATGCCTTCAGGCCCAGCACCCGGGCGCCTTCCGGCAGGTTCCGGTCTATGGTATTGCCGCGGGTGGCCAGGTTCGCTTCCAGGGAAGGAAGCAGGGCGGTGAGGCTGTCGGCGTCATAATTCAGCGAAAGGTCGTGTCCCGTGAGGTCGCAGTTGATGTCGGCCTTGCCTATGCGGGCGGCGTTGAGCTGGGAAAGGCGGGCTTTGGCGCGCAGCTTCAGATCCAGGTCGCCGGTTCCGGTGAGGCCCATGTCGGCCGTAAACACTTTGGTGAGGGAGTCCAGGCGGGCCCTGGCCGTTCCGTTCACCTGCAGCTGAGGGTCTTTCCCCAGGATGTCCTTGGCCTTTCCCGTCAGGTCCATGCGGGCGCCGGCAATGTCTACCAGCAGGCGGTTCACCACGGCATCCACCTCCTGCAAGTCATCGGTGGTTACGCGGGTGTCCACCGCCAGGCGGCCCTTGCGGCCCAGCCCTTCGTAATCGATGGTGGAGGAGGGCACCTGCAGGCGGGCGTTGATGGCGGGCGTGAGACCCTCGCCATAGAAACCCTTGGCCGATGCTTCCAGGTTTATCCGGGCATCGGTATCTACCTTCTTCAGGAATTCGAGGTTGTTCCTATACTCCTTGATGAGCTTCCCCAGCGGGCAGTCATGGATGGCCGCCTGAACGTCCATTTCCCACTTGCCGGGGTATTTGACCAGCTGTCCGCCGCCTTCCAGTTCCAGGGCCGACAGCCTCAGTTTCAGGGTGTTGAGGATAACTTCCAGGGCATCGTCGGCCCTTTTGGGAAAGTCGGCATCCACGTCCAGGCCGATGGGTACGTCCAAGCGTCCGAAGTTGCGGGTTCGCAGGCGGGTGGACGCCTCGGCGCTGGCCAGCACATGCCGGTTGGCGGCCGACAGGCGCAGGGACTGCAGCCGCACCGCCAGGGTATCCTGCGGCAGGTGGCCGGAAATGCGCATGGAATCGATAGCGAAGCGGGCTTCGGCCTTTTCCAGATTGTCCAGGTGGAAGCGACCGTCCAGCGTGAGGCGGCGCATGCTGAACAGGGCATGCAGCGTATCCACCGGGTCCGTGAAGACCACCATCGGCCGGTCGGAAAGTCCGATTCTGTCTATCTGGATGGCCGGCAGCGGTTTGCTGGTGGTATCCTCGGGGTTGGATTTCAGGGGGAGGATATCCCAGTTGGCGGCCGTGGAATCGAAATAATGGGCGAAGATGCGCGGCCGGGTCAGCTCGGCCTTATGGATGTGATAGGCCCCCTTGGCCAGCGCTACATAATTGAGCGAAAGGCTCAGCTCCTTGGCGTAGGCCAGGGTGTCCACCGGCACCTCGCGGCCGTTTCCCATGCGCAGCAGGTTGACCCGGCGGCCCACCTGGGTGTACACGCTGTCATAGCGGGCATACCGCTCGTGAGGGTACGTGATGGAAAACTCCTTGGCGTCGATGTTCAGGAAAGGAAAGCTCTTGATCACATGGGCGCGCACTTCCTGGAAGGCCACGTCGCCTTCCACCAGCCCTGCCGCCACGTTGTTTACGATGCCGGTGAGGACGGAGGGCCGGAGCAGGATCTGCAAGGTCACCAGTAGCACCAGGACCAGGCCGATAAGCCCGATCAGCACATTCCGTATGACCTTAAGGAGCCTCATTTAATCTATTGCGCGAATGGCGTCGGCCACTATCTCCAGCTGCCATTTGGGAGTGGAGGTGGCGCCGCAGACGCCTACGCTCTGGCCGCTGCGGAACCAGCCGGCCTCTACTTCGGCCGGGGAATTGACCAGATAGGTATGGGGGTTCACACTGCGGCAGAGGTCGCTCAGGACCTTTCCGTTGGAGGAAGATTTACCGGAAACGAAGATGATGACGTCGTGCGTCCGGGCGAAGCTGGCCAGTTTCTCGTGGCGGGTGGCCACCTGGGCGCAAATGGTGTTGTGAACGGTAAGGCGGGCACCGCGGATGCGGAGCTTCTCACAGATTTCCTCGTACTCCAGGGGGCTCTTGGTGGTTTGGGAGAAGATCTCGATGGGCTCGGAGAAGTCAATCTTGTCCATGACGTCTTCCAGCATCTGAGGGTCTTCCACCACCAGGGCGTCGCCGTCTACCTGGCCCAACAGGCCCAGAACCTCGGCATGACCCACCCGGCCGAAGATAATCACCTGGCCGGAAAGGCCGTCCTGGTGCAGGCGCACATAAGCTTCCCGGATGCTGCGCTGAAGCTGAAGCACCACGGGGCAGGAACAGTCAATGACGGAAAGATGGCGGGTAAGGGCCGATTCATAAGTGGAAGGAGGCTCACCGTGGGCGCGGATGAGCACGGTTTCGCCTTCGGGAACTTCTTCCAGGCTGTTGACGGTGAGCAGGCCCTGATTCTGAAGACGGCCCAGCTCGGCGTCATTGTGCACGATGGCTCCCAGGGAATACAGCCTGTTTTTTTGAGACAGGAAATCCTCGGCACGGGTGATGGCGCGGATCACTCCTCCGCAAAAGCCGGAGCCCGGATCTATTTCTACGTTCAGCATGACAGGCCAGGAGTATCCAGAATATTGAACCGGCCTTGCAGAAGCCCCAGAATCCAGACCAGCTCCTCGTGGAGGGTCATGTGGGTATTGTCCAGCTCATAGGCGTCTTCGGCCCTTCTGAGCGGGGAAGTCTCGCGGTGGGAGTCTATGTAATCGCGCTCCTTGAGGTTGGCCAGGACCTCCTCCAGGGAAGGGTTCTGGCCCTTGGCCACCAGCTCGTCAAAACGGCGCTGGGCGCGCACCTGCTCGTCGGCCGTCATGAAAATCTTGACCTCGGCGTTGGGGAAGACGGTGGTGCCTATGTCGCGGCCGTCCATGATAACCCGGCCGCCCTCTGCGAAGGCGTGCAGGCGGTCGTCCACATAATTACGGACGAAGGGGATGGCGCTTACGGGGCTCACAAACGAGGACACCTGCAGGGTGCGAATCTCGGTTTCTATGCAACGCTCTCCCAGGAACAGGCGGGTGACGCCGTCGGCCCGGCCGAAATGCAGGTCCAGGCTGCCGATTTCCTTTTTGAGGCGGGCTTCGTCTATGGCGCCATCGGCCCCTATGATGCCCTTTTCAAGAGCATACAGCGTAACACCGCGGTACATGGCACCGCTGTCCAAATAGAGGAATCCATATTCTGCAGCCACCATTTTGGCGAAAGTGCTCTTGCCGGTGGAAGAATAACCATCGACGGCGATGATGATGTCGGGAATGCTGTTCATAGTGTTTTATGTGCTCTCAAGAATACAAAAATAAGAATAATTTTGCGATATTTGCATTATATATCATCCTATTCACCCATGAAGATTCTGATTGTAGACGACGAGAGGGCCATCCGCTATTCCCTGAAAGAAATCCTGGAAATGGAAGGCTATCAGGTAGAAACCGCCGAGAACGGACTTGAAGGCCTGCAGAAAGCCGAGAAGGAAAAATACGACGCCATCTTCTGCGACATCAAAATGCCCGAGATGGACGGTACCGAGATGCTGGCCAAAGTCATTGAAGAAGGCATTGAGACGCCGGTGGTCATGGTTTCCGGCCATGCCGATATTACAACTGCCGTGGATTGCATCAAGAAAGGCGCCTTCGATTTCATAGAGAAACCCCTGGACCTGAACCGCATCCTCATTACCCTGAAGAACGCCACGGACAAAGCCACCCTGGTCAAGGAGACCAAGATCCTCAAAAAGAAGATCTACGGCCGCGAGATGGTGGGCGCTTCCGAGCCTGTTTCCCACCTCAAGGACATGATTCAGAAAGTGGCTCCTACGCAAGCCAGTGTGCTCATCACCGGCCCCAACGGCTCCGGTAAGGAGCTGGTGGCCCAGAGCATCTACCAGCTTTCCCAGCGCTCGCAGATGCCCTTCGTGGAGGTGAACTGCGCAGCCATTCCCTCCGAACTCATAGACAGCGAGCTCTTCGGCCATAAAAAGGGCTCTTTCACGTCGGCCATCCGGGACCACAAGGGCAAATTCGAGCAGGCCGACGGCGGAACCATCTTCCTGGACGAGATTGGAGACATGTCCCTGGCGGCCCAGGCCAAGGTGCTGCGCGTGCTGCAGGAGAAAAAGCTCACCCCGGTGGGCGGCGACAAGGAAATTACGGTGGACGTTCGCGTGATTGCCGCCACCAACAAGAACCTGCAGGAAGAGATTGCCAAGGGCAATTTCCGCGAAGACCTGTACCACCGCCTGAGCGTCATTGTACTCAAGGTCCCCGCCCTGGACGACCGCAAGGACGACGTTCCGCTGCTTATCAATTACTTCTCCGGAAGCATCTGTGCCGAGAGCGGAAAGCCCGTCCGGGAATTCTCTCCCGAGGCTCTGTCCCTGCTGCAGGAGCGTTCCTGGCCCGGCAATATCCGTGAATTGCGCAACGTGGTGGAGCGCCTGCTCATCCTGGGCGGCAGCCCCATAAGTGCCCAGGACGTAAAGGATTACGCGTTCTAGACAGTGCTCCCGACAAACAAAACCCCGGGCCATCAGGCTCGGGGTTTTTTGTAACTGTTTGGCGCAATGCTTATTTCACGCGCTGGCCGTAGGAACGGTCGGTGGTGTTCACGGTGATGATTTCGCCGGTCTCGATGAAGAGGGGAACCATGATCTTGGCGCCGGTCTCCAGGGTGACTTCCTTCAAGGCACTGGTGCTGGCGGTGTTGCCCTTCACGGCAGGCTCGGAATAGGTGACTTCGAGGGTTACGTAGGTGGGAAGTTCGCAGGTGAGGCAGCGCTCTTCGGGCTCTGTCATGAACATCATTTCCACGTGCTGGCCTTCCTTCATGAGGTCGGCGTTGTCTACTACGTCGTGGGGAAGGGTGATCTGCTCGTAGGTTTCTTCGTGCATGAAGTTGAAGGCCTCTCCGTCGTCATACAGGAACTGATAGGGACGGCGCTCCACGGTGATGGTGTCCAGCTTGACACCGGCGGTGAAGGTGTTCTCCAGGATGCGGCCGTTTTCCAGGTTGCGGAGTTTGGTCTTGACAAAGGCCGGGCCCTTGCCGGGTTTTACGTGCTGGAAGTACACAACAGCGCAAGGCTTGCCGTTGAACATAATGTACATTCCGTTCTTCAGATCAGCAGTTGTAGCCATAAAAAGTATTATTAGTTAATTATTAATCGAAAAATCACGCAAAATTAATGATTTGTCACTTTTTCTGCAAATTTTCTTTTAGCCTGCCCTCCAGGGAGAGCCTACAAAAGGTACGCGCCTGCGGCGCTATCCCTCCCACCGCTTCGCGGCGGGCCCCTCCCATTCACGAGACATGGGCGTCTACGCCTTTTGTAGGCTCTCCCTTACGAGCTAGGCTTTAGGAATGGTGATGGTGAAGCAGGCGCCGCCCAGGGCGAAGGAGCGGGAGTAGGCGATGGTGCCGCCACAGTGCTCCACGATACGTTTGCAGATGGCCAGTCCCAGGCCGGAACCGCTGGTCTTGGTGGTGAAGTCGGGGGTGAAGATCTTGTCCTGGTTCTGTTCGGATACGCCGGGGCCGTTGTCTTCCACAACAATGTTGTAGAACCCGTCTTCGGCGGCGTTGCGCACGGATACCAGCAGGCGGCGCGGAGGTTCGATGTCTTCCACCGCCTGGATGGCGTTGGTGATGAGGTTCACCACCACGCGGGTGAGCTGCGGGCGCGGGGCCTGCACAAAAGCGCCTTCCAGGCCGAAGTATTCTATCTGCACGTCGTCCCGGGAGTCGAAGAGGTCCACTTCCTGGCGCACCAGGGCATCCAGGTCTATCCTTTCGGCCTTCTGGTCGTACATCTTGGCGAAGGTGGAGAACTGGTCGGCGGAATCGGCCAGGAGGTCTACGTGATACAGGACGGTGGAGGCTACCTCGTCAAAACGGTCCTGCCAGGCGGGGTTGCCGGACTCCTTCATGCGCATGAGCATCTGGAGCTGGAGCTTGATGGGCGTGAGCGGGTTCTTGAGGTCGTGCGCTACGCGGCGGGCCATGTCGGTCCAGGCCTTGTCCCTTTCCACCTGCGCCAGGCGGCGGGAGCTTTCTCCCAGCACCTGGACCATGCGGTTGTAGGCCTCTACCAAAGGGGTAATCTCGTCGTCTCCGCCGTACACCAGGGGCTCCAGGTGGTCCACGTCGCTCACCGTCATCTTGCGGCTGAGGGCCGTGAGGGGACGGAACAGACGGCTCACCATGAGGAAGGTGATGAAGCGGGAGATTAGCAGGAGCAGCAGGAAGATGGTGATAACCGTGGCTACGTGCAGGATAACTTCGCTTTCAAAGTCCTGGGACAGGTCTGTGAAGGGGGAAGACACTATGGCCACCATGTCGCCCTTGCTGTTGAACACGGGGGCGTACAGGGCATAGTAACTGCGGCGGCTTACGCGCTCCTTCTGCATGTAATAACGCTTGTGGGCGTATATGATGTTGTAGAAAGCTTCGTTGTCCAGACGATGCCCCAGGATCATGCGGTCGTACACTTCGGGGGTGGTGCTCATGACCACGCGGCCGGCCACGTCAAAGAGGGTGATGTCGCAGCGGAGGTTGTTGCCCACGCCTTCCACGGCGGCCAGGTTCTGGGTGGTGGAAAGCTGTTCCGTATTCTCCACCAGGCGCAGATGCTCCTGCAGCATGCCCTGCAGGGTGTTGATGCGGGCCGTCATGACGCTGTTCATGTCCGAGTTGTTGCGCTTGTATACGAACCAGACGCTGAACACGGCCATGGCCACCAGGGTAACCAGCAGGGAGAAATAGACCACCAGGCTTATCCGGTTCTGGAAGTAGCGTCGGCCGCCGGAATTGCGTTTTCTCCAGGAGATCCAGGTGAGGAGGCCGAAGGCCAGGATGGAGAAGAGGAAGGCCTCTACCACATAATACAGCCATTCCGTCTGGTGGCGGGAAATGATTACCACTTCGTCGTCGGAGACGTTACGCACGAAGTGGGTCCAGCCTTCCAGTTCCACATGACCTTTGGAATGCTGTTCGGCCAGTTGGCGGAGACGGCCGGAATAGACGGTGGGGAAGGCATAGGAGCCCTTGTACTGTACCAGTTTGTCGGTGTTGTACTTGGCCCAGGAGTAGACGGACGGCAGGGACACGCGGCCCGGGTCCGAGATGCCCAGGAGGCTCAGATAGCCCCTGTCTTCGCGGTTATGCTTGGATTCCACGCTGATGAGCACCAGGCGGGAACCATAATTTTCTACATAATAGGAGAACAGACCGGAGTACGAGGTTCGGCCTCCTCCCATGCTGTTGTAAAAGAAGTGGGAATTGTCTCCCAGGCGGGTTCCGTTGCGGACGCGTTCCTGGAACAGGCTACCCATGCTTACATCGGCCCCGGGGAGGACCACCGTGATGTCGTAATCCTGGGAGATGCGGCTCATGAAGGCGCTGGCGAGGCGGCTGCGGATAATGTCGGCACTGCCGTCCAGGACGGACAGGGCGCCTATCATAGGGTCGCCGGCTATGGCGTTTTCCACGCTGCGGAGCTGGATTTCCAGGGCTATGTCGCGGTCCATGGCCAGGCGGGCGGCCCATACGTCAATGCGCCGCTGTTCCTTGCTGAAGCCCAGGGTGGAGGAGACCACCACAAAGTAGATGCCTATGCAAATGGCATACAGAAGGCGGCCCAGGGGGGTAAAGATGTCGTAGCGGATTCCCAGCAGGGCGCGGGCGAAAGGAGACAGCATCTGGAGCAGCACCGGCAGGGTGAGGGACAGCGCCAGGAACGATATGTACACCACGGCCGTATAGCCGTTGAGCAGGAACACTTTATACAGCTCCAGGTTGATGCTGGAGTTGATGAGGATGCTTCGGAAGGTGAGGTGCAGGTAGGCGGCTATGGCCAGGAACAGCAGACACAACAGCCCCGCCAGCACCCACTGCAAGGCACGGGAATGGATGCGCCGGACCTGTTTGAGAAGGGTCCACCGCACCAGGAACAGGTCCATGACCACCAGGTTGATTCCCAGGTTTACCAGGACCACGGCGCCCAGCGAATAGAGGAGGGGTCCGTCGGCATACAGGAGGGGAGAGAAGAGCTGGGTGTTCTGGAACAAGTGAGCTCCGTTGAAGTACAGCCACACCAGTACGGCTGCCTGGCACAGGATTACGCCCGTCAGCCAGGGGAGGGTGGGATGGACGCTCAGCATCACGATGAGCCCGGCAAACAGGAGGCCGATGGCCAGCCACAGCAGGGCGGTGTGGGAGCCGGACGGCTCGGCCAGGGTTTCGTCGGTGAGCAGGAACAGCGGTTCTCCGTTCACGCAGACGGGGGCGCCCACGCCTGCCGACAAAGGACGGACGCTGTATCTTTCATTGACGCGGAAATGGCGGTTGACCCCGCTCTGGGTGGCCGAACTGATTTCGTTCACAATCTCCAGACCGGCCACTATCTTGCTCTGGTCCTCTTCGACGGCTTTCACCAGATACCACTTGGAACCATAATTGACGAATGTGGGCAGGGTGGATGCGTCCCCCAACGGCGAGGACAGCGAGCTGCGGGTGTCTCCCAGCCGCTGTACCAGCGTGCGCAGGTGGATATCGTCGTTGCGGAGGGGAAACTGGTTGGCCCAGCTCTGGAGGGAATCGTCAACATACCGGTAAACCACCATGTCTTCCGGAAGGCCCTGCAGGTCCATCCAGGCCATGGAATCTCCCTCCAGCGCCTGCCCGATGTAGGCGTCCAGCAGGTTCATGCGGGCTTCCACCTTGCGGCTCATCTCCCGGGCGGCCGATGTGACATCCGACCTTCCGGTACCCACCAGGGCCGATATCACATAGGTAATGACGGCGGCCACCATAAGTGCCACAGCCCACCACTGCCCTATGATTCGTTTCCTATTCATGGTGATAAGGCTCTCCCTTGAGGATGGTGAAAGCCCGGTACAGCTGTTCCGCAAAAATCGTGCGAACCATCTGGTGGGAGAAAGTCATGCGGGAGAGGGAGATACGCTCGTAGGAGCGGTTATATACGGCATCGGAGAAGCCGTAGGCGCCGCCTATCACAAACACCAGGCTTTTGGCCCCGCGGGCCATGAGCTTCTGCAGGTGGTCGGCGAATTCCAGGGAGCGGTATTCGTGGCCGTGCTCGTCCAGCAGCACCAGAAGGTCCTGCGGCCCCACCAGCTTGAGGATGAGTTCGCCCTCCTTCTCTTTGATCTGGGCCTGGGAAAGGGCCGATACTTTCTTGAGTTCAGGGATCTCCACCACGGAAAAAGGGACATAGTGTTTGATCCGGGATCCGTACAGATCCAGGCCTTCCCTGACCCACTGGACGTCGGTCTTTCCCACCGTGATGAGTTTGATCTCCATACCAGTACAAATGTAACGATTCGGCGCGGAATTTGCAAGAAAACAGTCAGATGAACAAACTACTCCATACCGTTACGGTGGCTGCCGCTCTGCTGGTCAGCTTGGGTGCAGGGGCCCAGTCGTTCCTGGTCTCCAGCGGCAATTCCCGCAGTACCCAGCAGCCGCAGGGAGAGTTTTCCGTGTTCTCCTCCATCACCAAATACCTGGCCGCAGGGGACGAAGCTTCCCTGTCCAGTTGGTTTGCAGACAATCTTGACGTAACCGTCCTGTCCACTTCCCGCAACTGTTCCAAGAAGCAGGCCCGTGAGATTCTCCGCAACTTTTTCGCTTCCAATACGCCCCGTTCCTTCGAGGTAACCCACAGGGCTTCAGAAACCAACAAGAAGTATCTTATCGGCCAGCTTAACGCCGGAGGCGAACTCTTCCAGGTTACTATCTATGCCACGTCTTCCGGTCAGGAGACGTACAAAATCCAGCAGCTGAACATTTCCCGTCAGACGGCGGCGTATTAGGCGTCGGGATAATTCTTGTTACCGGCCGCAGTGAGGGCCAGACATTCCATTTCTACCAGCCAGGCAGGCCTGCATACGGGCGCGTGTACATATAGCGCCTGCAGGGAAGGGTAGGCCGATTCTATGACGGCTTTCACGCCGGGATAATCGGCCGGGTCGCGAAGATAGACCACGGCCATGGCAATGTCTCCGAAAGAAGCGCCGGCTTCCCCAAGCAGGGCTCCGATGTTTTCCAGCATGCGTTTTGCCTGGGCGGCGGCGTCTCCGGGATACAGCACTCTCCCGTGGGCGTCTATGCTGGCGGTTCCGCTGATGTACACCTGGCGGCGGTCTCCGTAAGTGACCGTGGCGCCGCGCTCGAAAGTGACCCCATAATCATAGGTGGGACTCAGATGGTCCAGGGCATACAGATAGCCGATCTGTCCCTCCTGCAGGCCACCGACGCTGTAGGCATCCATCTCCACCTTGTTCTTCCATTCCGGATGCCGGCCTTCGATGCCCGTGCTGGCAATGAAATGCGTAGTAGGCGTGAGGCCTATACGGCCGAAGAAGTCTCTCCGGCCGGCCACGACGCCGGCATAGTTCACGTCCACGTCCCGGACAAAGATCCAGGTACGGACGGTATGGTTGGCAACGTGGAGCCCCCGGGCGGCCAATTGATTCTCCAGCTGGCCGAAGATTCCGGACATCTGGACGTAGGAATCACCTTCCGGGCCCACCAGGGAACCGGTCCAGTGGTGGGAGTAGCCATTGTGCGTGGGGATGCCTCCGGGGCAATCCATCGGCGAGGTGCAATAAACCCATGCGGCAATGCGGGTGCCGTCCAGCGGGGCCTGCTGCACCGTGGAAGTGGGTACGGGCGGGAACTGGGAAAGCCCCTTTTCCAGCATGGAGGCCTGATTGGCGGCGTCGCTCAGGAAAAAACGGCGGAAATGGACGGTTTTTCCCTGGACGGCGTCGGCATAGGCCCGCAAAACCTCCTCCAGCTGGCTTTCAAAGGCCAATGAAGCATCCGACACGCGGATCTGAATATGATATTCAGCTACCGCGCCTTCGGCAGGGCAAAAAGGATGGAGGTTGGTGCTAGTTTTCATTGCGGGCGCCAAGATACGCTTTTATTCTGGAATATTCAATATGAGGGGCGAGGATAGAGGCAAGCGTTTTTTTTACTATCTTTGTCCTTTAACCGCAATACTCCCTATCACCTGCATTTTGTTTCCCCTCAGACTGCAGTGTATTACAAAAGTATCATTTATGTCAAAAGTTTTACGAGAAACGCCGCCCATTACCGAAAAAGACTGCTTCTATATTGTAGAGCGTCATAAGAGTGAGTTTCTTTACCCCATCCACTCCCATCAGGAATATGAGCTCAACTTTGTGGAGCATGGACGCGGCGTGCACCGTGTGGTAGGGGACAGCATTGAGGAAATCGGCCATTACGACCTGGTTCTGGTTACCGGAGATGGCCTGGAACACGCCTGGCAGCAGGGTAACTGCACGGAACCGGACGTGAGGGAGATCACCATCCAGTTCTCATCTACGCTGTTGGATGAGCGCTTGCTGGGCCGCACACAGTTTGCCTCCATCAGGAAGATGTTTGAGAAGGCCCGCCTGGGGGTTGCTTTTTCCATGACGGCCATCATGCGCGTGTATAATATCCTGGACAGCCTGGCCACCATGAACGAGGGATTCGAGCAGTTCCTTGCCATGCTCAAGATCCTGTACGAACTGTCCCGGGACCGGGATGCCCGCACACTGGCCTCGTCCTCCTTCGCGGATGTCAGGGCCGACAGGGAGAGCCGCCGCGTGGCCAAGGTAAAGGAATATATAGCAAACCATTATGCGGAAGACCTGCGCCTGGAAGACCTGGCCGCCCTTGTGGGGATGGCCCCCAGCGCCTTTAGCCGTTTCTTCAGGCAGCATACCACCCGCACTTTGTCAGATTATATCATCGACGTCCGTCTGGGGAATGCAGCTCGTCTGCTGGTAGACACCACCACCAGCATTTCCGAAGTCTGCTACGCCTGCGGTTTCAACAACCTTTCCAATTTCAACCGGATCTTCAAGGCCCGCCGCGGTTACACCCCGCGCGATTTCCGCGCGTTGTTTACCAAGAACCGGGTATACGTGTAGGTGTTTCCCTGTCATTCTGAGCGAGCGAAGAATCCCTGTTGTTAAAAAAGTATCATAATTAGACAAATTTTCATTTTTTGTGCTGGCAGATAAGGTGTAATTTTGCACTGTACAATATTTTATGTCGGCCAACATAATGAAAATAACACCAAAACTGGCGGGATGGGTGTGTACTGCCCTCTTTGCCATCAGTTGTTCCCAGGCTCCTTCTTTTGTTACCGTGCAGGACGGACAGTTCGTGCGCGACGGTAAGCCGTATACCTATATCGGCACAAATTTCTGGTATGGACCCATTCTGGCCTCCGATGGGGAAGGCGGTGATTTTGAACGCCTTACCATGGAACTGGATACCCTGAAGGCCCTTGGCCTCACCAACCTTCGCGTGCTGGTGGGCGCACAGGGGGCCGACGGCGTTTTTTCCCGCGTGGAGCCCACCTTGGAAAAAGAACCGGGCGTATATGACGAAACTCTTCTCAAGGGGCTGGACCGTTTCCTGGTGGAACTGGGAAAGCGGGATATGCAGGCTGTCCTTTATCTGAATAACTCCTGGGAATGGAGCGGCGGTTACGGCCAGTACCTGGAGTGGGCTACCGGCGAAAAGGCCCTCATTCCCGTGCTGGACGGCTACTGGCCCTTCATGCAGCAGATGCGTAAGTTTCAGACTTCCAAGGAAGCCCAGGAACTTTTCTATAACCACGTACGCGCCATCGTGGGCCGTACCAATTCTCTGACGGGCAAGCCTTATAAGGAAGACCCCGCTATCTTTGCCTGGCAAATCGGCAATGAGCCCCGCTGTTTCTCTTCGGAGAAGGAAATCCAGGACGGTTTCATCGGCTGGCTCACAGAAAGCGCCCGCATCATCAAGGAACTGGATCCCAACCATCTGCTCTCTACCGGCAACGAAGGCCTCTGGGGCTGTGAAATGAGTCAGGAACTTCTGGAGCGTGTGAACACCATCCCCGGCGTGGATTACATGACCATTCACATCTGGCCCTACAACTGGAGTTGGGCCAAGGCCGACAGCCTGGAGGAGGACCTTCCGAGTGCCATGGAAAAGACGGGCGAATACATTGGTCTTCATCATGAGCTGGCTTGCAAGCTGGGAATGCCGGTGGTGCTGGAAGAATTCGGGTTCCCGCGCGACGGTTTCTCTCCTTCCATGGACGCCGCTACGCGCGCACGCGATACCTATTATGCTTATGTGTTCTCTCAGGTGGGCGGTATGCTCCAGGGCGCCAATTTCTGGGGCTGGAGCGGTTTTGCCACCCCTGCTCACGAGCAGTGGGAACACGGAGACCCTTATGCCGGAGACCCGGCCCAGGAGGCCCAGGGACTCAATGGCGTATATGTGACGGACTTTACTGTGGACGTCATTGAAGAAGCAATATCAAATCTAAACCAATAATTATTAATTAACCATCAAATCTAGTAGCATGAAACAAAAATTTGTGACCTTCATGCTGGCGCTCCTCGCCTCTGCCGCCCTGTTTGCACAGAACAAGGTGACGGGTAAGGTTTCTGACGACCAGGGACCGGCGATCGGAGTCAGTGTCATGGAGAAGGGCACCAACAATGGTGTCATCACAGACCTGGATGGAAACTACGTGATCACGGTGAAGCCCGGCGCTACGCTCGTGTTCTCTTCCATCGGTTATGCAGCTCAGGAAATCGTTGTGGGCAGCCAGTCTGTCATCAACGTGCTCTTGAAAGAGGATGCCGAATTCCTCGACGAAGTCGTCGTCGTGGGTTACGGTACCATGAAAAGGAGTGACCTTTCCGGTGCTTCCGTCTCCATGAAGGAGGAAGACCTGAAGGGTTCCATCATCACCAACCTGGACCAGTCCCTGCAGGGCCGCGCCGCCGGTGTTACCGCCGTGCAGACCTCCGGTGCCCCTGGTTCCAGCTCCTCCATCCGCGTCCGTGGCCAGGCTACCGTGAACGCCAACGCCGAACCTCTGTACGTCATTGATGGCGTCATCGTTCAGGGCGGCGGCAATTCCGGTTCCGACTTCGGTCTGGGTGATGCCCTCGGTAATGGCCGTGTTTCCACCATTTCCCCGCTGTCCACCATCAACCCGGCCGATATCGTGAGCATGGAAATCCTCAAGGATGCTTCGGCTACGGCCATCTACGGTGCCCAGGGTGCCAACGGTGTGGTGCTCATCACCACCAAGCACGGTAAGGCCGGCGACGCCAAGTTCTCCTACGATGGCATGTTCGCCGTGTCCCGCCAGACCAGCCGCATCAAGATGATGAACCTCCGCGAGTTTGCCGAGTTCTATAACGACATGGTAGACCTGGGTGAAGTTAACGCCAACGCCCTTTATGCCGATCCTTCCATTCTGGGAAAAGGTACCAACTGGCAGGACGAGGTGTTCCGCACCGCCCTCCAGCACCAGCACCAGGTAAGCGCCACCGGCGGTTCCGAGAAGGTGCAGTACTATGTGTCCGGTTCCTACATGAACCAGCAGGGTACCATCATCGGTTCCAACTTCGACCGTCTGAGCTTCCGCACCAATCTGGATGCCCAGCTCAAGGAATGGTTCAAACTGGGTGTCAATGCTACCTACGCCCTCACCCACGATGACCTGAAACTGGCAGACGGTAATGAAGGTGTAATCTTCTACTCCCTGTCTTCCCTGCCCGATATCCCCGTCTACGATATCGACGGCAACTACTCCACCGTGGTACGCGAAGGCTATACCACCAAGAACCCGGTGGCCCTGGCCATGTACAACGAGAATACCCTGAAGCGTCAGAAACTCACCGGTAACGTCTACGCCGAACTCACGCCCGTCAAGCACTTCGTGTTCCGCAGTGAGGTGGGCTTCGATATCAGCAGTTCCGTGGCCGAGACCTACAAACCCAAGATTTCCCTGGGTACCTTCCAGCAGGGTAGCAACTCCATCAGCCGCCAGCAGAACAACAGTACCTACTGGTCCGTGAAGAACTACCTCACCTACGCCAACACCTTCGGCAAGCACAGTCTCACCGCCATGGTGGGTCAGGAAGCCTGGGAATCCCGTTGGGACTATATGAGAGGTGCCAATACGGACCTCCCGTCCGACGAAATCCACAACCTGGGCCTTGCCACCGGCACGCCCAAGGTGAATTCCGGTTTCGGTTCTTCCGCCATGGCCTCCTTCTTTACCCGTGAGACCTACAACTACGACAACCGCTACCTGCTCACCTACACCTTCCGTTACGACGGTTCTTCCAACTTCGGTCCGGATAACCGTTGGGCAGGCTTCCACTCCGTAGCCGGCAGCTGGCGTTTCACCAATGAGAAGTTCTACACCAACAAGGACATCCTGAACGACGGTAAGATCCGCCTGGGCTGGGGCCAGACCGGTAACGCCAACATCGGCTCCGGTGCCTGGGAGTCCGGCATGAGCAAGATGCCCTCCGCCCTGGGTGACAGCCAGCGTCCCGCCAACATTTCCAACACCGGTATCCACTGGGAGAAGCAGGTGCAGACCAACCTGGGTATCGACCTGAGTTTCTTCCAGAACCGCCTCAACCTCACCATCGACATGTACCAGAAGGTGTCTTCCGACATGCTCATGTCCATGACCCTTCCTTCCTATATGGGTACGCTGGGTAACCTTTCTTCCCGTCTTTATGCCCCTAAGGGTAACTACGGTACCATCCGCAACCGCGGTCTGGAAATCACCCTGGATACGCACCCCATCGACAAGAAGGACTTCGGCTGGGATTCCAACTTCCAGATCTCCTTCAACCAGAACAAGCTGGTTGCTCTGGACGGCAGTACCAACGCACAACTCGTGGGCTACGGCCAGTGGAGCGATATCGTGTCCGTCACCGAGATCGGCCAGTCCCTCTATAACTTCTACGGTTACAAGGTCGTGGGCGTTTACAAGGACTTCGAGGACATCATGAATTCCCCCAAGGCCGAGAAGTTCCCCGCCGACGGCGTGTTCAACCGCAACACCACCGTATGGCCCGGTGACCTCAAGTTCGAGGATGTGAACAAGGATGGCGTGATCAACGAACTGGACCGCACCAACATCGGTTCCCCGCTTCCCAAGTTCACCTTCGGCTGGACCAACAGTTTCCGTTACAAGAACGTGGACTTGAGCATCTTCCTGGCCGGTTCCGTGGGTAACAAGGTGCTCAACTACAACCTGATGGGCCAGGGCTATAACGGTCTGGTGCACATGAACAGCGTCTGGACCAACCAGCACACCAGCATCGCCGACCGTGCCAAGCTGGCCGCCATCGACCCTTCCAAGGACTGGCTGAATGACGTGACCAACGTGCGCGTGGTCAACGCCGACACCAAGACCCCCCGTCCCACCATCGCCGACCCCAACGACAACGACCGCCTGAGCGACCGTTACGTGGAAGACGGTTCCTACCTGCGTATCAAGAACATTACGCTGGGTTACACATTCCCCAAGAGCGTTCTCCAGAAAGTCAAGATCGAGAACATCCGCCTCTACTGCAACATCCAGAACCTCTACACCTTTACCAAATACATGGGTTACGATCCGGAAGTGGGTGCTTCCACCCAGGACTCCAGCGGTCTGACCTTCGGTGTGGATAATGGACGTTATCCTTCCCCTATGACTTGTTCCTTCGGCGTTAACATCACTTTCTAAAATGGAGGACAGCAAGATGAAAAATACATTCAAATATATCCTTACCGCTGTTGCTGTGGTTATGATGAGCGCATCCTGCTCCAAGTTCCTGGACCGTCCGGCCGAGGACAGTTACACCACTGCCAACTACTATCAGAATGACCTGCAGGTGGAGCAGTCTGTGAACTACCTGTATAACTCCCCGTGGTACGACATCATCCGCTTCTACATATATGGTTCCGAAACCATGTGCGGTAACGTGTACCAGGGCAACAACGCCTATTCCACCCTCACGGTGAACGGTACCGACCAGGACCTGCAGAATATGTCCTATTCCCTGTGGGCCGTGAACGCTCAGTGCAATACCGTCATCAACAACATCCGCAATTCCAAGGGTACGGCCAGCGAGGCCGTCAGGAACAAGGCCATCGGCGAAGCCCTGGCCTGGAAGGCCATGGCCTACTTCATGCTGGTGCGTACTTTCGGTGACGTTCCCATCATCCACGACAATACCGAGGTGATCAAGGAAGCCACCTACAACGACCAGTACAAGGTGGAGAAGGCCGATGTGTACGAGTACATCGTGATGACCCTGGAGAAAGCCATGGAGCTCCTCCCCAAGGATCCCAATCTCAACAAATACAACCGCATTGACTACTATGCCGCCGAAGGCCTCCTTTCCAAGGTGTACCTCACCAAGGCCGGCGTAAGCGGTTCCCTGAACAATGCCGACCTGGATAAGGCCAAGCAGTATGCCCTGGATGTGATCCAGAACTCCGGCCGCAGCCTGACTCCCAACTATGCCGATGTGTTCCGCATGCAGCCCAGCATCTTCCAGCAGACCGGTGAGAACCTGTTCTCCTGGCAGTGGGTGTCCGCAACCGGTATCTGGACCGCTCAGAACTCCATCCAGAGCGACGTGAGCATGTCGGGTATCGACGAGTTCGGCAACACCTGGGGTGACTGGAAAGGCCCCAGCGTAGACCTGCAGGATGCTTTCGGCGTTTCCGCCATCGAAGATCCCGCCCTCCGCGTGGACAATGACGACCGTCGCCAGGCAACGATGATGATGTTCGGCGACTTTTATCCCCAGTACTGGCAGGATAAAGGCGGTCTGGACCTGTATCGTTTCTACTTCGACGACGATTACTATCCCACCGGTCTGGAGAAGAACGGTTCCAACAAGCAGTGGTGCTGCCAGTCCGGTGCCGTGTATGCCAAGCATATTTATGGCTGCGGAACCGACCACCTGGCCGCTGTGGGCGTGACCGCCGACAAGATGTGCTATCAGCTGCCCACCCATATCCTCCGCCTGTCCGATATCTATCTGGTTTACGCAGAGGCTTGCGTCCTCACCGGAGATGCCGGCAACGCCCTCACCTATGTGAACAAGGTGCGCGAGCGTGCACACGCCAGGCCCCTCACTTCCGTCACCTTCGACGATGTATGGAAGGAGCGCCGTCTGGAACTGGCCCTCGAAGGAGACCGCTGGTACGATTTTGTCCGCCGTTCCTACTATGACATGGATGCCTGCATCGCCGAGCTCCTGGCTCAGCGCCGTTCCCACTGGGATGGTATCAGCGGAGTCTACAAGGACTATGTGGTGGCCGATGACGGCAGTTATTTCGGCCCCGGCGCCCACGCTTGGGACAAGAGCTCGATTGTCTACAATACCACCGAAGAACTTACCGACGTGAAGCCTTCCATGTTCACCATTCCTTTCCCCACGGAAGACGTGGTGATGAACCCCAACGTAGGTTCTACCGTAGATCCCATCCACGTAGACGTACGCGAAACCTTCAGCTATGACTTTTAATTCCTGAATCCATGAAAGCAATGAATAAATATATTGGTATTCTCGTGGGTCTGGCCTTCCTCTCTTCCTGTACGTCCATCGACTATCCGGACCGTTACAAAGAGACCTCCGGTGTCCCTACCGTGCACTTTGTCCGCTATGCCGACAAGGATGTAATCATCAGCCAGGCCGCCATGGAAGAAACCATCTGCATCGTGGGTGAGAACCTTACCAGCATTCACGATATCTACTTCAACGATCAGCCGGCGGTGCTCAACACCAGCTACATGACCGCTCATACCCTGGTGGTGGCCGTCCCCAAGTCCCTGCCTACCGTTCAGGACGACAAGATGCACCTCATTACCCGCGACAGTTCTGTTGTCCTTTACGACTTCAAGGTGCTGCCTCCGGCCCCCAAGGTGCTCTCCATGAGCAACGAATGGGCTAAGGCCGGTGAGAAGGTAACCATCAGCGGTTCTTATCTCTTCCCTCCGCTTACCGTCCAGTTCCCCGGCGCCGCCGAGGTTGAGGTGGCTGCTTCTACGGGCTCCTCGTTTGAGGTGGTGGTACCCGAAGGTTCCCAGCCCGGTAAGATCAAGGTGACCACTGCTTCCGGTACGGCTCAGTCCATCTTCCAGTACAAGGACAGCCGCGGTATGCTCTTCAACTTTGACAATACCGTAGCCCCTGCTCCCCATGGCTGGCACAGCGCCGTGATTGAAACCGACGATACCGCCATCAGCGGCAACTTCCTCCGTTTCGGCGATCCCAACGTGACCCTGGATGCGGAAGGTGGCTGGAACGATGCCAATTTCTCCTTCGAGTACTGGCCCGGAGACTGGGACGATCCTGTTACTTATGCAGACAGCCCTCGTCTGACTGACTTCGCCGATTTCTCTGCCTGGAACACCATGGCCCTCAAGTTCGAGCTCTACATCCCTTCTTCCAATCCTTGGAAGGCTGGTGCCATGCAGCTTATCATTGGTGGTGTGGATGTGATTACCGGTGGTGGAGAAGGAGTGTTGGATATCTATGGCAAAGTTACTGCCGGCGCCAACAACAAGTTCATCAGCGGTGACGGTGTGCCCCAGGCTCCCCGTGCTCTTTGGATCCCCTGGAAAGACAGTGGTTCCTACGATACCGGAGACCAGTGGATTACCGTTACGGTACCTTATACCGAGTTCAACAAGAAGTCCGACGGTACTGCCAACTCGGTGGACATCAAACCCGAATCCTTCACTTCCCTTACCATCTTCGTATGGTCTGGTGGTGTGACCGGTACGGACTGCCAGCCCATCATGAAGATTGACAACATCCGTGCTGTCCCTTACAAATAATCTTAAGGAGAAAAGAATATGAAAAAGATACTGAAATATTCCCTTCTTGCCGTACTGGGCTTCGTACTGGCCGCTTTTGCCGGCTGTAAGAAGTCGGAGCTGGATACCGACCAGTTCAACGGCTTCTCCCTGGCAGCCATCGCTCCTAACCCGGTCATGCGCGGCGGTGAACTCCGCCTCGTGGGCGGCGGTCTGGAGAATGCCACTTCTGTTCAGTTCGGCGGCGGCATAACCGTCTCCGACATTACGGTGGTCAAATCGGGCGCCCAGAGCGAAATTCGCGTGATGGTTCCCATGGAAGGCCCCGAGGTGGGTAAAGTGACCGTGGTCGGCAGTGACGGCCGCAAGGCTTCCACCCGTTTCGACCTTACCTTTACCGAGCCCATCTCGATTGAGTCCTTTACTCCCGCCGAGGTTCTCTCCGGTTCCGTGATCACCTTCACGGGCGAATACCTCAACGATGTCAAGGAAGTCATCTTCACGGGCGACGAGAACGCCGTGGCTACGGAATTCGTAAGCCAGAGCCGTCACGAGCTCAAGGTGACGGTTCCTGCAAGCGCTATCTCCGGTCCCGTCATCCTCTCCGATGTGAATGAGCTGGAAGATGACTCCACCATTCCCAACCACATTTACACCCAGACCGACCTGGAGGTGGGTGATCCTACTGTGGATGAGGCCGAAAAGGCTACCTACAAGAGCGGTGACGTCATCACCGTAACCGGCGAGCACCTGGACATGATCCAGAACGTAGCCCTGCCGCAGGTGGCCGAGGTGGAATTCAACCTGGCCGAGGATGGCAAGGGCATCAGCTTCAATCTGCCTCCCAAGGCTACCGACGGCAACATCGTGCTCACTTCTTTCGCCGGCAAGGAATTCGTTGCCGGTGAGATTGAGACCGTCAGCGTAACGGATCTCGCCGTCGTCTCCCTGGCCGAGGACAAGCGCTTCAAGGCCGGCTGCGAGGTGGAAATCTCCGGTGAAGACCTGGATCTGGTTACCAAGGTGGAATTCACTAACTCCGAGGAAGGCTCCTGGTACCTTTCCGACGGCAAGATCGTCGCCATCCAGCCCGTGGACGCCAAGGACGGCCCCGTGACCGTTACCCTGGAATCCGGCAAGCAGGCTTACAGCGAGGATATCGAGGTGGTGAAGCCGGACATCCTGGCCTGGGAACACTTCGATGAGTATGTGGCCGGAGAGACCGTCGTCACCATCGAAGGTTATGACCTCGACCTGGTTGAATCCGTGAAGATGGGTGACGAGAAGCAGGGCTTCATCGATTGCGATTTCGAGCTGGAAGATGATGAACTGGGTAACGCCATTGTGAAAGTAACCATCCCCGAGCAGGCTTACACCAGCGCTATTACGCTCGTGTCGGCCGCCGGTTACGAGACCAGTACCTTCGAGCTCCCCGTTTCTTACGATATGGCCGTGTCCATCGAGTTCGCTACTCCTTCCTTCGGCCTGGGCAACAATATCTCCATCAAGGGTAAAAACCTGATGCAGATTGAGCAGGTGTTCATCAAGGGTAAGAAGGTGACCAGCTTCGGCGTGCGTACCGACGAGTCCATGTCCTTCGGCATTCCGGACAAGATCGGCCCTGGTGTCTATCGCCTGGATCTGGTCCTGGTAGACGGAACCGAACTCACCTGGCCCGTTCCCTTCGAGATCACCGCTCCGTTCACGGAGACCTACATCTGGCAGGGCAAGCACGACCTCGCCGCTTGGGGCGCCAACCTGGAGGCCGGTCCCGAGGACGGTTTCGTACAGGCTGGACTGCAGGTAGGTGACCTGGTGCGTGTGTACTACGAAACCTACAACGACTGGTGGCAGTACAAGCTGCAGGCCGGTCACTGGGATGCCATCAACCTGGATGTCCTGGGTGGTGAGAACACTGTTTCCGCCAACAACGCCGCCTCCGGCGACACCTTCTTCTCCTTCGAGGTAACCGATGACATCTATGCTCAGCTCACCAAGACGGGTGAAGGCTGGGGCTACTCCTTCGTGATCAATGGTGAAGGCGCCTATATCAAGGGCATTTCCATGATTCACTTTGGCGCAGCCGAAAAGCGCACCACCATCTGGGAAGGCAGCACGACCGTCGGCAACTGGGACGGCTCCATGGGCGCTCTCTCTTGGGGCGGTTTCGACTGGAGCACCGTTGAGGCCGGAACCAAACTCGCCGTATCCTTCACTGCCAATGCCGACGATGCCGTCATGCGCTTCGGTAACGGCAGCTGGCAGGCTCTCCCGAGTCTTGCAGGCCTTGCAACGGACGGAAACCTCCCGATTGCCGGTCTCACCAGTTATGAGTTTGAACTCACCGCCGCCGACCTTGCCGAGCTCGTCAACAATGGCGGTCTCGTAATCTGCGGTGCGAACTGGACCATCACTGAGGTGGTCCTGGTGACCACTTCTTCCGCTGGCCCTGTGGAGACGGCCATCTGGGAAGGCAATTCCACCGTCACCTGGAGTGGCGGCGCTGTGACCGATCTCTCTTGGGGCGGTTATGACTGGACCACTGTGGAAGCCGGTACTGTCCTGTGCCTCCACTACTCCATTGACGATCCCGATGGATGCATCCGCATCGGCAACGGCAGCTGGGCTTCCATTCCCAGCCTGGCCGGCCTGGCCCCCGACGGCAACCTTCCGCTCCAGGATGGTGGTCACGAGGTGGAACTCACGGCCGAAGATGTGGACTTCCTCATCAACAATGGCGGCCTGGTGATTTGCGGAACCGGCTATACCATCACCCAAATTTGCCTGAAGAAATAGGCAGTTCTTTTAATCCGGAGGGGGCTGACCCTCCCTCCGGGTTCCAAACATTTTGATGCAGACGCATATGAGGTACCTGAAATACTGTTTTTTGCCCTTGACGTTGCTGATCTCCATGCTTTGTTCCTGCGGACACAAGGAGGATCCCACCCCTACGCCCACCCCTACGCCGGCTCCCAAGGCTATTACACTGAGTGGTTCTACCATTCCTACTACCGTACCGGCCGAAGGCGGCACTTACGAGATAACGGCCAAGACTCCCTTTGTCCCTCAGGTAGAGAAGCCCACTTGGGTCTCGATCACCAACGGCACGCTTCAGAATTACACCGTAACCATCCAGGTAAAGGTGGATCCCAACACGGACTATGAAGCCCGCACGGCCACCCTTACTTTCAAGGCCACGGGCGCCACTTCGGCCACCCTTACCATCAGCCAGGCGGCGGCCGAGAAACCTGAACCGCCGGAGCCGGGTGCCGACGGCCTGGCCTCGTTCTTCGGCCTGGGCTGGAACATGGGCAACCATTTTGACGCTTATTACAACGGCTCATGGGCCGGAGAGAAAGAGGGCTATCCCGACGAGACTTGCTGGATGCCGGAGCCGCATGCAGACTACCTTGCTACCCAGGCTACGTTTGACGGCGTGAAGGCCAAGGGCTTCAGCAGCGTCCGCATCCCCATTTCCTGGCTCAAGATGATAGGTCCCGCACCGGACTACAAGATTGATGAAACCTGGATTAACCGCGTGTACGAGGTGGTGGGCTATGCCCACAACGCCGGCCTCAAGGTTATCATCAACATGCACCATGATGAAAACCACGGTGTGAACAACACCTACCAATGGCAGGATATCAAGAATGCCGCCAGTAATGCGGAACTGAACAAACAGATTGAAGACAAGATCAAGGGAGCCTGGACCAATATTGCCAACAAATTCAAGGATTGCGGGGACGACTGGCTCATGATGGAAGGCTTTAACGAAATCAATGACGGCGGCTGGGGCTGGAGCGAGGACTTCAAGAAGAATCCCAAGAAACAGTGCGACATCCTGAATGAATGGAACCAGGTGTTTGTAGATGCCGTCCGGGCCACCGGCGGCAACAACGCCACCCGCTGGCTGGGTGTACCTAGTTACTGCGCCAACCCGGGTTTTACCCAGTATATGACCATCCCCAATGATCCGGCCAAGAAAACGGCTGTTTCGGTACACTTCTACGATCCTTCAGATTATACCATCGGCGACAAGCAGTATTCCGACTGGGGCCACACCGGTGAGGCGGGGAAGAAAGCCGCCGGAAGCGATGAAGACTACGTGAAAGACGTGTTCGGGAAACTGTATACCAACTACATAGCCAAGGGTACGCCGGTCTATATCGGCGAGTTTGGCTGCTCCATGCGTTCCCAGTCCGACACCCGTGCCTGGAAGTTCTATCTCTATTACATGGAGTATGTGGTGAAGGCGGCTAAGACCTACAGCCTGCCCTGCTTCCTCTGGGATAACAACGGAGAGGGCGCAGGCAAGGAAAAGCATGGCTATATTCACCATGGCAACGGAAACTATATCGGCAACAGCAAGGCAGTCCTGGATGTCATATCCAAGGCCTGGAATACAGAAGACGAAGGTTATACACTGGATTTCGTTTACAGCAAAGCCCCGAAGTTCTAACCTATGAAGAAAGCATTGATGATAGCTGCGCTGGCGCTCGTCGCCTGCAGCACCGGAACCAAGAAACCCATGGAAACACCCAAGGACCAGCTGGCCCACCGCCTGTTCTCTTTTGCCGAGAGCAACCAGATAGCCTACGGCCACCAGGACGACCTCTTCTACGGCCATGCCTGGAAGGTGGAAGACTGGGAGAACGACCCCCTGGAGCGCTCCGATGTTAAAGCCGTCACCGGCAAGTATCCCATGATCATGGGCTGCGACCTGGGCGGAATCGAGCTGGGAGACTCCTGCAACCTGGACGGCGTCCCCTTCGGCCTTATGCGCAAAGCGGCGCTCAAGCACATCGAACGCGGCGGCATTGTCACCTTCTCCTGGCATCCGCGCAACCCCCTCACGGGCGGCGATGCCTGGGACATCAGTTCCGACCAGGTGGTAAAATCCATCCTTCCCGGCGGGGAGAAGGCGGCCGATTTCATGATCTGGCTCCAGCGTGCGGCCGATTTCATCGAAAGCCTGGGAGACGTGGCGGTTATCTTCCGCCCCTGGCACGAGAACCTGGGCAGCTGGTTCTGGTGGGGCGCCCGGCTTTGCTCGGCGCAGGAGTACATTGAGCTGTATCGGCACACCTGGCTCTATTTCACTAAGGAGCGCGGCCTCACCAACATTCTCTGGTGCTATTCCCCCAACGGTCCCATCAAGCCGGAAGATTACATGTCCCGCTATCCCGGTGACGAGTTCGTGGACATCCTGGGTACCGACCTTTATGAACACGTGATTCCGGGCGAAGAACTGGAAGCTGCCGGAGACCGCTTCTACCAGCAGGTGGAAGACATGATGCCCGCCCTGGCCGCCATCGGCCTGGAGCACGACAAACTCATCTGCTTTACGGAAACCGGTCTGGAAGGCATTCCGGATACCACCTGGTGGACGGAGTATCTGTACCCGGCCATCGAGAGGTTCCCCATCTCCTATGTGCTCACCTGGCGCAATGCCTGGGACAAGCCCGGCCATTTCTATGCCCCCTGGGAAGGTTTTGACGGGGCGGCCGATTTCAAAGCCTTCAGCGAACAGGAAAACATTGTATTCTTGAACTAAACCATGAACTACGAAGAACGTTTGAAGTGGCTCAAGGTGAGCCACCAGCAGTTGATTGAGAAGAGTAATTACCCCGTTGAGGGAAACGGCGTGTATGAACGTTACGAGCATCCCATCCTGACGGCCGACCATGCCCCCCTGGAGTGGAGGTATGACCTCAATAAGGAGCGCAATCCCTACCTGATGGAGCGCTTCGGCATCCATGCCACCCTGAATTCCGGTGCCATCAAGTGGAAGGGCAAATACGTTCTGGTGGTGCGCGTTGAGGGTGCCGACCGGAAGAGCTTCTTCGCCGTGGCCGAAAGCCCCAATGGCGTGGACCACTTCACCTTCTGGCCCCGTCCCATCACCATGCCCGAGTGGGGCGAACCCGCCACCAACGTGTACGACATGCGCCTCACCGCTCACGAGGACGGCTGGATTTACGGCATCTTCTGCGTAGAGCGCAAGGACCACAGCGCCGAGGGAGATCTATCGGCCGCAACGGCGGCAGCCGGTGTTGCCCGCACCAAAGACTTGGTGAACTGGGAGCGCCTGCCCGACGTGCGCAGCGCCAGCCAGCAGCGCAACGTGGTGCTGCACCCCGAGTTCGTGGATGGGAAATATGCCCTCTACACCCGCCCGCAGGACGGTTTCATTGACGCCGGCAACGGCGGCGGCATCGGCTGGGCCCTGGTGGACAGCATGGAGGATGCCGTGATCAAGGAAGAAAAGATTATCAACCTGCGTCACTACCATACCATCAAGGAAGTGAAAAACGGCGAGGGCCCGCATCCCATCAAGACGCCTAAAGGCTGGTTGCACCTGGCCCATGGCGTGCGCGGCTGCGCCAGCGGTCTGCGTTACGTGCTGTACCTTTACATGACCTCGCTGGAAGACCCTTCCAGGGTAATAGCCGACCCCGCCGGCTTCTTCATGGCCCCCGAGGGCCCCGAGTACATGGGTGACGTGATGAACGTCCTCTTCTCCAACGGCTGGATCTGCGACCCCGACGGCAAGGTGTTCATCTATTACGCCAGTTCCGACACCCGCATGCACGTAGCCACCTCCACGGTGGACCGCCTGGTAGATTACTGCATGAATACGGCCCCGGACGGCCTCCGCACCGGCCTTTCCGTGGAAACCCTGAACAAACTGATAGATCTTAACCAGAAATAGAAACTGTGAAAAAGGCAATTCTGATTGTATCGGCCCTTCTGGCCCTGGCTTCCTGCCAACGCGGGGAAGTGGTAGTCCGTACTGACAATGCCGCCGTGCGTCTTCAGGTGATTTCCCCCGAGATTGTGCGTGTTAGCGTGTCTCCGGACGGGAAGTTCCACGACAGGCAGAGCCTGGTGGTGCTGCCACAGCAGAGTTATCAAGATTTCAAGCTGTCCAAAGAGGCGGGCAAGGTGGTGCTTTCTACGCCGGCCCTTTCGGTAGAGGTATCCAAGGCCGACGGAACTCTCCAATTCTTTAAGGCCGACGGCACCCCGCTCGCCTCGGACGGCCGCTCTTCCTTCGCCCCCCTGGAGGTGGAAGGCAAGAAGGCCTGGAGCACCACGGTGAGTTATGCCTCCACCCCCGACGAGGCCTTTTACGGGCTGGGACAGCACCAGGCCGGCGAATTCAACCACAAGGGCCTGCGCGAGGAACTGTACCAGTACAACACCAAGATCAGCGTTCCGCTGGTGGTGTCCAACAAGGGGTACGGCATGCTCTTCGACGCCTATTCCATGAGCCGCTGGGGAAGCGCCCAGCCCTACAGGCAGCTGGGAGAAATCTTTGACCTGCAGCTCACGGGAACCTACAAACCCTTTGTGGGAGAGCCTGTTGTGCAGAAGGAAGACAGCCTGTACTATGAGAACGAATGGGCCATCCGGAACCTGCCCGACATTCCCCTCCAGGGCGCCGAGGTTACTTACGAAGGAACCATCACGGCCCGGGAAACGGGTGATTACCATTTTATCCAGTATTATGCCGGTTTCCAGAGCACTACCGTGGACGGCGTGGAGGTGATGAGCCGCCGCTGGCGTCCGGCCTGGAACCCCAACAGCTACAAGTTCACCGTGCACCTTGAGGCTGGGAAGCCCACGCCCATCCGGATAGACTGGGAGCCGGACGGAGGCGTCTCCTACATCGGCCTCCGCGTAGCTCCGCTGGAAGCGCCTGAACAGGAATCCCGCCTCACGTTCTGGAGCGAATTCGAGCCCCAGGCCGACTATTATTTCATTGCCGGAGACAACTACGACGGTGTTATCAAGGGATATCGCCAGCTCACGGGCAAGGCCCAGGTCATGCCCAAATGGGCCCTGGGATTCTGGCAGAGCCGCGAACGGTACACCACCCAGGACGAACTGGTGGGAACCCTGGCCGAGATGCGCCGCCGTCACATCCCCGTGGACAATATTGTCCAGGACTGGCAGTACTGGCCGGATGACCAGTGGGGAAGCCATGCCTTTGAAGCAACGCGTTTCCCCGACCCGGAGAAGATGCTGGACGACGTGCATGCCATGCACGGCCGCTTCATGATTTCCGTGTGGCCCAAGTTCTACACCAATACGGAGCACTACCGGGAACTGAAGGACGCCGGCTACATGTACGTGCATGCCGAGGAAGATTCGCTGGTGGACTGGCTGGGCTACAAGCAGAGCTTCTACGATGCATACGCCCCGGGCGGCCGCAAGATGTTCTGGCGGCAGATGGACGAAAGCCTGTACACCAAGTTCGGCCGTAAAATAGACGCCTGGTGGATGGACGCCTCCGAGCCCAACCTCCGCGACTGCCTGCCCATGGACTATTTCAAATGGCTCCTGACGCCCAACGCCCTGGGTTCTTCTACCGAATACCTTAATGCCTATGCCCTGGTCAACGCCCAGGCCATCTACGAAGGCCAGCGCAGCGTGGACCCCGACAAGCGCGTTTTCCTGCTTACCCGCAACGGTTTCTCCGGCCTTCAGCGTTACAGCACGGCTTCCTGGAGCGGTGATATCGGCACGTCCTGGACAGACATGCGCATCCAGATGGCAGCCGGCCTGAATTACTCCATGAGCGGCATTCCGTTCTGGGGCATGGATATCGGCGGTTTCTCCGTCATGAGCAAGTTCTACGATTCGGCCAACGCCGACGAATGGCAGGAACTGCAGACCCGCTGGCACCAGTTCGGCACCTTTGTACCGCTGTTCCGCACCCATGGCCAGTGGCCCCGCCGCGAGCTCTGGAACATTGCGCCGGAAGGATCGGCCGCTTACAACAGCATCCTCTGGTACATGCAGCTGCGCTACCGCCTGATGCCTTATCTGTATTCCCTGGCAGGTTCCGTCCACTTTGACGACGCCACCCTCATGCGCGGTCTGCCCATGGATTATCCCGACGATCCCGAGGTGCGCGACCTCTCTGACCAGTGGATGTTCGGCCCGGCCCTTATGCCTTGTCCCGTGTATGAATACAAGGCCCGCAGCCGTGAGGTTTACTTCCCGCAGGGCGGCTGGTATGACTTCTATACCGGAAAATACATCCAGGGCGGCCAGCGTCTGACGGTGGAGGCTCCTTATGAGCGTATGCCCCTGTACGTGCGCGAAGGCAGCATTATCCCGGTGGGCGACGCCATGGAATGGAGCGACGAAAAACCGGCCGACCACATTACCTTCCTGGTGTATGCCGGCAAGGATGCCTACTTTACCTTCTACGAAGATGACGGCCTCACCTATGGTTATGAGAAGGGAGAGTGCAGCAGCATCGGCATCCATTGGAACGACAGCGCCCGCATCCTTACGCTGGAAGAGCGGAAGGGTTCTTTCCCCGGCATGCTCAAGAGCCGTACCTTCTGTGTAGGGGTAATCGATCCGGACAATCCGCTGCCCTTCGACCCCGACAACATCAATGCCCTATGCATCAATTACGACGGTATGCCATGCAGAATTGGACTATAAAGCACAACACTAAAACATATGAGAACGTATTTAATCCCCGTTTTTGCCATGCTTTCAGCTAGTTTGTTTTCTTGTACCTCCCGGAAGGGAGAAGTCGTTATACCTGCCGACAAGGCCGTTGAGGCCAAGGTTGAGCAGGTATTGAAAGGCATGACCCTCGAGGAGAAGGCCGGCCAGATGGTGCAGCTTTCCATCATGGTGCTCCAGGACCAGACGAACGAAGCCCTGGATCCCGCCAAGCTGGACAAGATCATCGGCCAATATAAGGTAGGCTCCATCCTTAATGTGATGAACGACCACGCCCATTCCCGCGAGCACACAGCACAGATGGTCAAGGATATCCAGGAAAAGTCCATGGAAGCCATCGGCATTCCCTGCATCTACGGGCTGGACATGATTCACGGCGCCTCGTACCTTACCGACGGTTCCTTCTACCCGCAGGAGATTAACCTGGCCGCCACCTTCAACCGCACCTATGCGCGGATGATGGGCCACGCCATGGCTTACGAGACCCGTGCCGCCCAGGTGCCGTGGGTGTTCTCCCCGGTGATGGACCTGGGCCGCGACCCGCGCTGGCCCCGTATCTGGGAAAGCTTCGGAGAAGATGCGTACCTGCAGGCCGAGATGGCCCGTGAAGAGACGCTGGCCCTCCAGGGGGACGATCCCAACCACATCGGCCTGGACAACGTGGCCGTTTCCATCAAGCATTTCATGGGTTATGGCGTGCCGGCTTCCGGTAAGGACCGCACCCCGGCCATCATCGCCCCCAACGACCTCCGCGAGAAATTCTTCGCCCCGTTCCTGGAGTGCTTCCGCGCCGGCGCCCTCACCGCCATGGTGAATTCGGCCTCCATCAACGGCGTTCCCACCCACGCCAACGCCATTCTGCTGAGCGGCTGGGTGAAGGAAGAGCTGGGCTGGGACGGCCTCTTTGTGACGGACTGGGCCGACATTGACAACCTTTATACCCGTGACCACGTGGCCGCCGACAAGCACGAAGCCGTGAAGATGGGTATCAACGCCGGTATCGACATGATCATGGATCCTTACGATCCCGAATGCTGCAACGTGATTGTAGACCTGGCCAAGAGCGGCGACATCCCCATGTCCCGCATTGACGACGCCGTCCGCCGTGTCCTGCGCCTGAAGGTTCGCCTGGGCCTGTTCGAGAACCCCACCTGGGAGAAGGATTATCCCATGTTCCGCTCCGACGCCTTCGCCCGCGAGTCCTACGATGCGGCCGTGGAGTCCGAGGTGCTGCTGAAGAACGAAGACGGCATCCTGCCCCTCAAGGGTACGGAGAGAATCCTGGTCACCGGCCCCAATGCCAACAGCCTGCGCACGCTCAACGGCGGCTGGAGCTACACCTGGCAGGGATCGGCCGATGACTATGTCCCCGAGTTCTACACCATCCTGGAAGCCCTCCAGAAGCGTTTCCCGGGCAAGGTGAGCTACGAACCCGGCGTGGTTTACGACCAAACGCCCATGATGTGGGAGAACGAAGATGCTTCCGGCATTTCCAAGGCCGTTGCCGCCGCTTACAAGGCCGATGTCATTGTGGCCTGCATTGGTGAAAACACCTACTGCGAGACCCCCGGCAATATGGACGACCTTAATCTGTCGGCCAATCAGAAGCAGCTGGTAAAGGCCCTGGCCGCCACCGGCAAGCCCATCATCCTCATCCTCAATGAGGGCCGTCCCCGCCTGATCGGCGATATTGAGCCCCTGGCCAAGGCCGTGGTGGACATCATGCTTCCGTCCAACCATGGCGGCGAGGCTCTGGCCACCCTCCTGTCCGGCGACCGCAACTTCTCCGGCAAGCTGCCCTTCACCTATTCCAAGCACATCAACGCCCTCCACACCTACGACTACAAGGTGTCCGAGCACCGCGAGACCATGGCCGGCTCCTACAACTACGACGCCATCATGGACGTGCAGTGGCCTTTCGGTCACGGCCTCAGCTACACCACCTTCGAATACAGCAATCTCAAGGTGGACAAGGCCGAGTTCGGCCCGGACGACGTGCTCAAGGTGTCCGTTGACGTGACCAATACCGGCAGCATTTCCGGCAAGGAATCCGTGCTGGTGTACAGCTCCGACCTGGTGGCCTCCATCATCCCCGAGGTCAAGCGCCTCCGCGCCTTCGACAAGGTGCAGCTGGTGCCCGGTGAGAAGCAGACCCTGACCTTCGAGATCCCCGCTTCCAGCCTGGCCTTTGTGGGCGCCGACGGCAAGTGGCGGCTGGAAGAAGGCGACTTCCGCATCTCCTGCGGAGGCCTGGGAGTCATGACCAAATGCACCAAAACAAAGGTCTGGGAAACGCCGAACATATAGATTCTTCGCTTCGCTCAGAATGACAAATCGCTTGTCATCCTGAGGACCGAAGGGACGAAGGATCTGTAATTAGATCGAAATGGAAACTAGAACCGACATGTTTCTTCAGGAGGTCAGGGAGAACCTGACCTCCTGCATCTTGCCTTACTGGCTGGGACTGAAGGATCCCCGCGGGGGCTTTTACGGGGAAGTGGCATCGGACGGCACCGTGCTGTACGACGCTCCCCGCGGTGTTATCCTGAACGCCCGCATCATCTGGTCGTTTGCGGCGGCTTATCAGGCGCTTCATGAAACTTCTTACCTGGTGGCGGCCGTGCATGCCCGGGACTATTTCCTGGAGCATTTCTGCGACCACAAATACGGCGGCGTGTACTGGAGCGTAGATGCGGCAGGGGAGCGCCTGGATACCAAGAAACAGCTGTATGCGCAGGGTTTTGCCATCTATGGCCTTAGCGAACTCTACAAGGTAACCCGGGACGACGAAGTACTCAAGAACGCCGTCAATCTGTACAAGGTGGTGGAAACCTTCTTTGCCGACAAGGAAAACGGAGGCTACATGGAAGCCCTGGCCCGGGATTTCTCTCCGCTGGAAGACATGTCCCTGAGCGCCCATGACATCAATGCCGACAAAACCATGAACTCCCACCTGCACATCCTGGAGGCCTATGCCAACCTGTATCAGGTGTGGCCGGACGAAGGACTGAAAGGGGCCGTGGAGCGCCTGTTGGACATCATCGGCACCAAGGTGAAGGCGGCCGATGGGCACCTGCAGCTGTACTTCCGCCGGGACTGGAGCGTGATGCCGGGCGGGGTATCCTACGGCCACGACATCGAGACCTCCTGGCTGGCGCTGGAATGTGCCTTTGCCCTGAAGGACCTGGATATAGTGAACCGGGTGCGTCCCTGGGCCCTGGCCATGGGAAAGGCCGGCAACGAGGGCCTTATGGCCGACGGTTCGCTGCGTTACGAAAAACTCCAGGACGGCCGTTTTGACGATTCCCGCCAGTGGTGGGTGCAGGCCGAGACCGTAGTGGGCAACCTCTGGCTCTGGAAGTATCATGGCGACGCTGCCGGCGCCGACCGGGCCATAGCCGCCTGGAACTATATCCGGGACCATCTGGTGGACCGGCGGGACGGCGAATGGTGGTGGGCGGTGCAGGCCGACGGAAGCCTGGATTTGGCCAATCCCAAGGCCGGCTTCTGGAAATGCCCCTACCACAATACCCGCATGTGTTTACAGGTATTACAGATTTTTTCCTAAATTTGTGAGACTAACACTAAACTACTATGGCCGTAAAATTATCGGAAAAAATTGGTTATGGTCTGGGTGACGCCGCTGCCGGTGGCATTACCTGGAAGGTCATGTCCATCGCTTTCCCCTTCTTCTTTACCAACATCTTCGGACTCACCGTGGCCGACGCCGGAGCCCTGATGCTCCTGGCCCGTCTTTTCGACGTGGTGACGGACCCCATGATGGGCGCCATCGCCGACCGCACCAAGTCCCGCTGGGGCACCTATCGGCCCTGGCTCATCTTTGGCGCCATTCCGCTGGGCGTTGTCTTTGCCCTGCTGCTGTATACGCCCGATCTGGGGCCCGCCGGCAGAAGAGTCTACGCCTATGCCCTGTATCTGCTGATGATGGTGGTCTATACGGCCGTGAATGTTCCGTACGGTTCCCTGCTGGGGGTTATGACCGACGACAGCAACGAGCGTAACCAGCTTTCCTCGTTCCGCATGGTGGGAGCCTATGCCATGGGCTTCATCACGCTCTTCTCTTTCCCGTATCTGCAGAAGATGGTGGGCGGAACGCCGGCTCACCAGTATGCCGTGCTGGGCGCCGTGCTGGGTGGCCTGGCCGCGTTGGGAACCCTGGCCTGCGGCCTGCTAACCAAGGAAAGGCTGGAACCGGTGAGGGCAGAGAAATTCTCGTTCAAGCCCTTCGCCGACCTGGTCCGCAACAAACCGTGGATCTATCTGACGCTCATCGGCATTTGCACCAATTTCTTCAACGGGTTCCGCTATGCCGTGGCCGCTTATCTGTTTGAGTATTGCATGCACGGCGACGTTACCATTTCCGGCCTCATCATCAACTATACGGTGTTCATGATGTTCGGTGAGGCGGTGTGCATGATAGTGGGAGGCCTCACTCCCCGTTTCACCAAGTGGGTGGGGTCCAAGCACAAGGCCTTTGCGTGGGCGGCCATTATCTGCGCCGTTTCTTCCATCGCCTTCTTCTTCATCCCCATGGATCCGGCCTGGATCTGGGTCATGATTGCCGACGTCATCATCACTTCCATCGGCATCGGCATCTATTCTCCGCTCCTTTGGTCCATGTATGCCGACGTGGCCGACTATGCCACCGAGAAGAACGGCACTTCTTCCACCGGCCTCATTTTCTCTTCCGGAACCATGGCGCAGAAGTTCGGATCGGCCATCTCCGGTGCTCTGGTTGCCCTTCTCCTGGGTGCGGCCGGGCTTCTCTCCAGCCAGGATCCTCTGACGGGAGAAACGGTGGTTACCATTACCAACGAGGCTTCGGTGCAGGAGATGGTGTGGCTGCTCTTCTCCCTGTTCCCGGCGGCCATTGCCCTGCTCATCCTGCTGCTGCTAAGGCTGTATCCTATCAAGAAATAGTTATTCCCATATAACCAGAGTCCTGTCCAACCGGATGGACTTGGGAGTTCCAGCTCTGCCGCTCACCCGGTAGAGCTGTTCTTTTTCCGGGGCCACCAGTGCCGCCAGGGCCGCATTCACGCGGGAAATGTTCACGTTGAGTTCGTTGGAAAAGATGTCCATGAGCCTTTGGATGCGCCGGTCCACGTCGTCCGGGTTCAGGCTTCTCATGCAGCGCCGGTAATCGGCCGTCATCTCGGCCCTGTAGTCGGAGATGTGTTTGAGCAGGATGCCCTCCGGATGGCGCAGGAACAGCAGGAGCACCGTCTTGGCCATGGGCCGGATCTTGAGTTCGTCGGGGCCGATGAAAACCCGCAGGGTGCGGGTGATGCGGACCAGGCCCGGGGCCGGAGCCGTGCAGGTTCCGCGGGCTTGCCGGACAAACCCCAGCAGGTCCCGGGCTTCGCATTCTTCGGGGGTTCCGTACGGGTCATACCCTTCTTCCAGGGCGCCGGAACCTTGGTACGACAGGAAGAAAAGGGCGAGCAATGCATCGTTGGTCATGATGCAAAGATACGCATAAAGACAAACAAAAACCGCAGGTTTGAAAACCTGCGGTAAGTGTCTGGTGCAAAAGCTATTACCAACGATCTTCGTCGGAGACAGAGAGCTTTTTGCGGGCGTGGCGACGGCGGGCGCTGAGCACGCGGCGGCCGTTGGCAGAGGCCATGCGAGCGCGGAAGCCATGCTTGTTCACACGCTTGCGGCGGGAGGGTTGAAATGTTCTCTTCATGGTATCTATTTTTTATCTTTTTCGCGTAAGGACTGCAAAGGTAGTAATTCTAAATGAAACTGCAAAATTATTTTTCGATGTGTATGACAAGCTTTCCTTCGTAGTACTCATCTTTGAGCCAGGAAGAGACGGGCCAGGTGTGCACTTTGCCCCGGGCAATCTTGTGGCGGGCCATCACCTGGGCTATTTCCTCATTCACGTCGCCTCCCTTGAGGTACAGGATGCCCTGGTTGAAGCGGCCTTTCACCCAGGGATAGAAGTCGGTCAGGGACGCCACCGCGCGGGAAACCACAAAGTCGAAGTTGCGGCCCAGGGATTCGGCCCGGGCGTTCACCACTTGCACGTTTTCCAGCCCCAGCGCCTGCGAAACCGCCTGGGCCACAATGGTTTTCTTGTTCACGGAATCGCAGAGGGTGAAGTGTGCCTCGGGGTATAGGATGGCCAGGGGGATGCCCGGAAAACCGCCGCCGGTTCCCAGGTCCAGAATATCGGCTTTGGCAAAAGCTTCCTCCAGTCCGGGGACTGTTTCCAGGTACTTGGCAATGGCCATGGAATGCAGGATATGGTGGTCGTAAAGGCCGTCAATGTCCTTGCGTGAGATCACGTTGATCTGGGCGTTCCACTCGCGGTACAGGGAATCCAGAGCCAGAAAGCGGTCTTCCTGGCGGGCCGACAGGGAGAAGTCGGCCTGGATGAAATCTAAGAACTCCCGGGCTGTCATTCCACTTCCCCCCTTTGCATCATCTGGGCCAGGTGCTGTTTGCCCCGGCGGATGCGCGTTCGCACCGTGTTCAGTTCCAGGTCCAGTTCCTTGGCAATCTCTTCGTATTCCAGTTCTTCTATCATGTACTTGATCATGACGTCTTTGTACAGCGAGGGGAGCTCGTCAATGAACCCCATGAGCCGCTCGTGCACCTCGTCGTTGATAATCTCCTCTTCCGGAGTGAAGTCCGTGAGGGGAGTGCTGCCTTCGGGACTGTCGGCCCCCGCCTTGTGCAGGATGCCCTCCTTCTTCTCCGTCTCCCGCTTGATGCTCTCCAGGTGGTCCAGCGCCGTACGGGTGGCAATGGTGAGCAGCCAGGGGCGGAACTCCCGCTGTGTGTCAAAACCCTGCAGGGCGCTGAAGGCTTTCTGGAAGCTTTCCAGCACCACGTCGTCCACATCGGCCTTCCAATGGAAGTACCCGCTTACGCGTCCGCGGACGGCTTTTTCGTGAATCTGGTACAGCATGCGGAAGGCCATCTGGTCTCCCTGCACAGCTTTTTCCACCAACTCTTTTTCTTTGCTCTCCATATCTGTTAATGGGCTTCCAACCAATTGTTTCCGCTGCTGCATTCCACGGTGAGCGGAACCGACAGCTTGATCACGTTCTCCATCACATCTTTCACCAGTTCCTGCAGCTGGGGTACCTCCGCTGCCGGAGCCTCGAACAGCAATTCGTCGTGAATCTGCAGCACCATACGGCTCTTGAGGCCGCTTTCCTTAAGCCGACGGGCTACGCCTATCATGGCCAGTTTGATGATATCGGCCGATGTCCCCTGGATGGGGGCGTTGACGGCGTTGCGTTCGGCCAGGGCGCGTACCGTGGCATTGCGGGCACTGATGTCCGGCAGGTAGCGGCGGCGGCCGAAGAGGGTTTCCACGTAGCCGTTTTCCCGGGCGAAGGCAATGCTGTCGTCAATGAAGCCGCGGATGGCCGGGAAGGCCCCGAAATAGCCGTCGATGAGTTCCTTGGCGGCGCTGCGGCTCAGGTGCAGCCGCTGGGCCAGGCCGAAGGAGGAGATGCCGTACATAATGCCGAAATTGGCCGTCTTGGCCATGCCGCGCTGTTCCCGCGTCACCTGCTCTACCGGAATGCGGAAGATTTTGGCGGCGGTGGCGGCATGTACGTCCACCCCGTCGCGGAAGGCCTGGGTGAGGTGGGCGTCGCAGCTCAGGTGAGCCATGATGCGCAGCTCAATCTGGGAATAGTCTGCACTTACTATGAGTCCGTCCGGAATGCCCGGAACGAAGGCCTTGCGAATCTCCTTGCCCCGCTCCGTGCGCACCGGAATGTTCTGCAGGTTGGGATTGGAACTGGACAGGCGGCCGGTGGCCGTAAGCGCCTGATTGAACGTGGTGTGCACCCGGCCGTCCTTTTCCGAAATGTAGGAAGGGAAGGGCTCTATGTAGGTGGACAGCAGCTTTTTGACGGCCCGGAATTCCAGGATTTCGTTTACGATGGGATGCCGGTCCGCTATGGCCACCAGCGTGGCTTCGTCGGTGGTATACTGGCTCTTGTTGCCGCTCTTCTTGGCCTTGGGATCCAGTTTCAGTTTGTCAAAGAGAAGGTCTCCTACCTGCTTGGGGGAGGAAATGTTCAAGGTGGGCTCCCCGGCCATTTCCCGGATGCGCGCCTCGCGCTCCACAAGCTCTTTGCGCAAATCGTCGGCAAAGACCTTCAGTTGCTCCATGTCCACTTTTACCCCGTCGCGCTCCATCTGGGCCAGCACTTTGGCCAGGGGTTCTTCCATGGAGTCGTAAAAGGCGGGGAGGTTCTCCCGCAGCTTGTCGCCCAGAGGAACGAGCACGGCCGCCTCCTTGAAGCGGGGCGAGTCGTCTTCCTCGGGGACTTCGTCAAAGAGGGAGCCGGTGACGGCGGGCGCGGCCGATTCTTCCAGCGATACGCCCAGGTACGTCTGTGACAGCGCCGCCAGCTCGTGGCTGCGCTCGGGATTGAGCACGTAATGCATGAGCTCGATGTCGTTCCACTGCCCTTCCAGGCTTATGCCTTCTTCGGCCAGCGTGTTGGCCATCTTCTTCAGGTCCACCCCGTATTTGGCAATGGACGGGTCTTCCAGGAGACCCTTTGTCATACCGAGGTCCGTGCCTTTTGTCATACAGAGGCCCGAAGGGCCGAGCGTATCTCCTTGCGACACTAAGCCGTCGGAGGCCATGAACAACTTCTTTCCAGCCAATACCAGCCCGACCTTGCCGGTCTGTTTTGCGGCTTTCAATACATCCGCCATCGGGGATGCTGTACCCGCCGGGGCCAAAAAGAGGGCCGAAGCCCCGCCGGCCATGTGGTCAATCCCCGGAGCTGGGGTTGCCACCCTTTCCGGAGCATCGGCCTTTTTTTTGGCGACGGAAATGGGTGACAACCCCAGTCCGGCAGGCATGGCAGAAGGAAGGTATTTCCGGAGGGAATTGAACTCATAATAGTTGAAAAGTTCGGCCAGCCGGGGCTGGAACTGCCCGGTGTAACGCATGTCTTCCAGCGTTACGGGGAGCTCCATGTCGGTCTTTATGGTAACCAGGGTCTTGGACAGGGCCATGTGCGGCTCTGCTTCCCGGAAGAGCTCCTGCTGCTTGGGAGTGAGCTCGGAAAGGTGTGCGTAGATGTTTTCCAGGCTGCCGTACTTGGCAATGAGCTTGGCGGCGCCCACTTCGCCCACGCCCTTCACGCCGGGCACGTTGTCGGCCGTGTCGCCGCAAATGGCCAGCATGTCAATCACTTGCGCGGGCTCCGAGATTCCCCATTTCTCACAGAGGGTGGCGGTGTTCACCAGTTCGGCCTCGGCCCCGCTCTTGCCGGGCTTCAGCTGGAAGGCGTGCGGGCCAATCAGCTGCCCGTAGTCCTTGTCGGGGGTAACCATATATACGTCCAGCGAGTCGGAGGCAAACTGCGTGGCGGCCGATCCCAGGACGTCATCGGCCTCGAAGCCGGGGATGGTCAGGACGGGGATGTTCATTTCCTGCACCAGCTCCGTGAGGGGCTCCAGGGCATCAATCACCAGTTGCGGGGTAGGGGGACGGGTGCCCTTGTACTCCGGATACAGCTGGTTGCGGAAGGTGCCGCCCGGGGGGTCGAAGGCCACGGCCACATGCGTGGGCTTTTCCCTTTCCAGCATCTCCAGCAGGTATTTGGTGAAGCCGAACAGGATGGACATGTCGGCCCCTTTGGAATTGATCATGGGACGGCGCAGGAACGCATAGTACATCTTGAATACCAGCGCGTGTCCGTCAATGAGGAAAAGTTTGTCCATAGAGTTCAAAGATACAAAAAAAATCTGTATCAGAACTCCATGGACCAGTTTACAGTAGGCATGATGGGGAAAAGGGACAGGCTCTTCCAACTGCGGCTGTCGGGGTCGTACATGATGCTGTAGACATTGTGCCGGTTCAGGACATTATAGATTCCAACGTTGAGCATTCCTGGATGGCGTGTGCCTTCACCGTATTTAAAGGACACACCCAAATCCCAGCGAATATATGCTGGAGCTTGCCAATTGTGAATTCCTGTGTGGTAGTTTATGACAACCTCCTGGCCACCCGGGGTAATCCAGCCGCTGAACTGCCCCGCGGGTACGGTGGCCCAATGACCGGACTGGTAGGTAAAGAAGGTGTTGACACCCAATTCCGTTTTCGTCTTCTTAAGGATCACGTAATCCAATCTGGCATTGAGGATGTGCCTCCTGTCAAACTTTGCCGGGAAGGCCTCGCCTTCATTGAGTTCCGCAAAGACCCGGTCTGTCTTCGAAAGTGTGTAGGCCACTCTGGCATCCAGCCTCTCCAAATCCAACTCATAGAGTATCTCAGCGCCTTTAGATGTGCCCGAGCCGGTTTTTATGTTATCCCTCCAACCGGCTGCCGCCGAACTGAACAGCCGGGTGGCGTCCTTGAAGAAGATGAGGTGGTCCATCTTCTTGTAATAGGCACCCGCCGTAATCCGGTGCTGCTTTCCGGAAAGGAAGAATCCGGCATATACCTGCGACGCTTTTTCCGGGGAAAACTGGGCGTCGGACGGGACCAGCATGTCCAGCGACCAGCCTAGGGGGATGCCCTCCAGCGTATGATAGTACTGCACGGTCCGGTCATAGGTAGCTTCCAGCCCCAAGAGGTCCCTGATCAGGAACAGTTTTCCGGACACGGAAACTTCCGGGTCGAAAGCCCTCAAATCATGCCCTTTGTATGTTCCCGCTCCGGAAGAAAAGAAGTTGACCCTGCCGGCGGCCATCACCTCGTATCGGCCCTCTTGGGATTTCCCTATCTGGGCGTGGGCGGTGAGCAGCAGCGTGTTGGACCGCGCCGAAGAGCCCAGACTGAAAGAGGCATACCGGCCTTTCAGGCCTCCCTGGAAGGTCCATCCTGAGCCTCCCTCCCAGAAGGCCGTAGACCGCAAAGTGGCTTCTTCCAGCCCGCTCTGCAAATCCACGGCATTGTCTTTCCCCTCCAGAGTTTTGCTCATGCCCTGGTAATTGGTAAAGCGGTTGGCCGAGAGACCGGTCTCCACCCTCCAGGGGGAATCAAAGGAAATATCGTGAAGCAGGGAGACAATCGCATTGCTCCAGCCCATCTTGTCCCGGGAGGTTGAACCATACGTATAGCCGTACGAGTCCAGGCTGTAGAAGCCCGAGAGCGAGAGGCTTTGTCGGGGACTTATCTGCCATTTGAATTTTCCATAGGCATCCCCAACCAGGGCCGTGATATCAGAAATCCCGTCCATGGCGCGGGTCATCCCTTTTACCGCCTGCAGTTCCCATCCCACTGGGCTGAACCGGACTGCGCCCAGGAAGGACAGCTTGTCTTTGACGATGGGAGTGGAGATGTGTCCCCCCAGGATGAAGGGACTGGCCGAAACCCCGCCGGACAGTTTGTCGAAATCACCGTCACGGGTGCCCACTTTGATGTGGGAAGAGGTGAGGTTGCCCTCCTCGGAGGAGAAGCCGCCCACCATAAAGCGGGTATCGGAGACGATATCTGGCGAATAGGAAGTGGAGAAACCCAGGATGTGGCCGGAGCCGTAAAGGGGCACGCCGTCTATTGTGATCACATTGCTGCCCAGATTGCCGCCGCGCACGTAGATGGCCGATGACCCTTCGGCCCCGGTAGCCACACCGGGCAGCGTCTGGATGAGCTTGATGGCGCTCCCGTCCCCCAGCGGGGTGATGAGCGCCCGGATATCCGAAGACTTAATCATCCTCGTCCCGGCGCGATGCTGCAGGGTGGCCGTAATCCGGGCGGCCCGGATGGTGTCCCGGCGCACCTCCTGGGCCGGGAGGGGTGCTCCTGCCAACGCGAGGGCAATCAGTGCCGTAGCTATCCTTGCATATTTCATCATTTAACGAATAATGAGAGAGTGAGGAAAGCTTTTATTGCAAGCATCTTCGGCCCAAGTGGTGTTCTCGGCCCCAAATACTCCTACGCCTCCATTAATGTTGGAGTAAATATTGTTGGAGTCGTAGGTGGAGAGGATGAAGTTGTCCCTGGACAAGTTCCGGATATGCAAATCGCGAAGGAATGCGTCGTACTCATCCGACAGGAAGCGCACTTCTATCAGGAAGGGCTCAACTCCCGTAAGGTAATCGGAATAATCCCCAAGAATCAGGAAACTGCCGCTGGTAGAAAGATAGCTTGTCTTGAAGTCCTCATCCGTCAGGCCATTCGTAAACCCTTCCGGCTGGTCTATCCTCACAAAACCCTTGTGGAGCGGGAGGTCCGGGCACATCTCGGGAATCCACTGGGTGTAATTGAGAAGATAATCGTCCGTAAACACCGGATAATAATGGCCGTTATAAAAGTGGTATTTCCTTTCGATTTTTGTCATGGTATTCACGGGGACCTGGACCAGGTCCAAATCCGTCACTTTGCCGGGAATCACGTTGAAGTTGTCTGCACAAGGGTGGTCGGTGACAACAAGGTCACAGTAAGGCTTGGGGGACGGGATGAATGGCAAATCGGAGAATGTGAATGGAGGGTGCCATTCGATGGAATTATCAGGAGGATACACAACAATGGAATCACGCCTGGGGTAAAGCCACATCTTGCAGGCTTTGCCTCCTGAGGGAATATAGGCCTTTACCGGAAAGTCGGCGTCTTCCGGAAACGCGACTCCTTTCATTACCCCGCGGTTGAAATCATCCATCGTGACCATTCTGGCGGTGGCTACTTCGGCCGTAATCATGGTTAAGACCGTTGTGTCCTTGGCGTTGTCATATAAACGCGTGCCGTCATGGAGGACTTTTTGATGAAGGACCAGGCGCATATCCTCAGGGAAAGAGGTGGTAGCAAATAATTCCTCCTTCCCGGGTAGGGAAATGGACAGCCTGTAACCCTCGCCGAAAACGGGCTCAAAGCGGGTTTCCCACAGGAGACCTTCCGAATGGTGGAATTCGGCCACCTTGAAGAAACTGCCATTCTTTTGAATCCGCTGCAGTTCCACCCTGGCTTCGGATACCGGTTCATACCCTTCGGCATTCAGTTTCTTCATGTGATAGAGCCGAAGCGTTTGGACCGTGTCCATCTTCAGGATACAGTCCACCACAACCGGCAGTTCCTCACCAGTATCCATGTCAATGTCCTCCACGCAGGACGCGAGGAGGAACACTGACATAATAACCCCAATAAAACTAAGCGAGCGATGGCTTCTCATTCTTCTTTTTTTAGAACCGCTTTTGCTCCATTATCTGCGAGTCCGAACACAATTGTCTCCTTTGTGGCTTCCAGGAGCTCAAACGTTTGTGTACGATTAACTATCACGTTAAAAGATTTTTTGTCTTCGTTGGGTGAGTAACCTATTCGCATGTAATAATGGAGGTCCAAGTCTTCGTCATAATATCTATTTTCGTCGGGACGGGAAACAAATAATCGGTGAAGATTATCACGAATCTTAAAAAAGCGGACCGTGTCGTTGACTGCAAATACAATATCGTCATAGTGGCCATAATCTATAGCCATCTTCCCTGTAGTGGAAGTCACCAGCCATTTTCCCTCAACACCCTCCAAATCAAATTCGAAGATGGGCAGTTTTGTACAGGAAAAGGCCAGCAGCGCTGCAAATAATGTGAAGAGTAAAACGAGTCTTTTATGCATAGGCAATGAACATTCTGGTTTTCTGGTTGCGTAAAGATACAAATTTATTATAAAACACATAACATCCCACAATACGTCCTTACTATGGGTATAATAATCCTTGTTTCATCAGTTGGTAAAACCGGTAATTATACTGGCCGTCATTCTCAATGATTCTTTTCTTTTCATCTTTTGTGTGATTTATGAATTGTTTACAAATTTCGGGAGTCTTGCCTACAACAGAAAGAAAACCACATTACAGTTTTTAATCATAAGCGGCTGATAATCAATACAACCTTTAAAAGGAGCTTTACATTTTGATTACACACTTGGCATTTTGGGGTGTTTTTATGTATTTTTGAAAAAAACTTGAAGCATGAGATTCTTTCGATACTTCTTCTATGCGTCATGGCTTTTGATGACAGCTTGCCATTCCTCAGTGGAGCACCAGTTGAACAAGATTGATGTACTGTTGTATCAACATCCAGACAGCGCATTCTCTGCCCTAAAACAGATTGACACTTCCCGTCTGTCGGGGGAAAAAGATAGGGCTTATTATGAACTCTTATACAACGCTGCCTTGGATAAGAATTACATTGATGTCTTAGATGACAGTCTCATTACCCTTTCCGTCAATTATTATGAAATCCATGGTGATTTATATAATCGGATGCGATCCCATTACTATCAAGGAATTGTAAGGGAAAACGCCAAGAATTACCCGGCGGCAATCGTCTCTTTTGAAAAAGCAAAGCAAGAAGCAAATACGCTTCATGATTTACACCATTTGGGGCTTATCCATAGGAACATGGGAAATGTTTTCAATGCAACTCATAATTTCATTGAAGCACGAGGACACTTCAGGAAGGCTATCGACAGTTTTTCAGATAATCAAGACTCTCTATATGCGCAATATGCCATTTATGCGCTTGCTGTCACTTATTTTAATAATGGAGACGGTTATATAAAGAACCATGATTTAGATAGTTGCCAATATTATTTAAGAAGTCTTTTGAATACTTGTGACAATTCGCAACTCCGCATTTCATCACTAAAGATACTGTCCTACATAAATGTAATAAAAAGAGATTCACTTAAACAGGCCTTGACTTTTTTCCGAACAATGCCGGATTATCTTCTTGATGTCCGTGACTACGGATATTATTCGTTGGCGCTCGCACGAACTGGACAAATTGATTCGGCCCGGAGATGTATGGTGAAAGCTTACAACGTTACTCGTTCGCCATCTGAATTAGCATTACTTAATTCCATTATATTCCGGCTCGATACTTTGGAAGGTCATTATAAAAGCGCCCTTCAAAAAGTTACTGGAGCCATGGCTGCTCAGGATTCAATAACAAGAGTTCTTCTACAGCATTCGCTGTCCGTAGCTCAAAAAGACTATTATCAACACGAGAATACCATTCGGGAAAACCGAATACAAAGGCAGCGCCTTGCGTATGTTACTGTTTACATTTTTTTATCCTTGATGTTTCTTGTCATTTTTCTGCTTATTCATATCAGGAAGAAAAAACTAGAAGCACAGCTGAAGGAGCAAATGGCGCTATTAGCCGTCTCACAACAAGAAATACGAAAGGGGAATGGGACGTTAGTAGGAGTACTATTCATGGAGAAACTTGCCCGACTTTTCGGTCTATCTGTCCAGTATTATGATGCCGGAAACGATCTTGAGAAAACCAATACTTTACTAGAGTTTAAAAAAATAGCCCTGGAACTTAAAGAAACGCCTAATCTCTTTCATGAACTGGAAAACAACTTGAACATCTATTGCTCGGGAATCATGGACAAATTGAAGGACCAGGTTCCTGGAATTAGAGGAAACAACCGGAGAATAATAGCCCTGTTTTTTGCGGGCATTCCTGACCCTGTTGTGCAAATCATCATGCAACGGGTGTCTATCGGCAGCCTAAGAACGCTTCGTTCGCGTTTCCGTCAAACTATAAAGGATGCCCATGCTCCTGATGAGAATCTATTTCTGGATATGCTTGATACGAAAAGCAACTGGGAAGAAAACAAAAGAATGAATCGAAACCAATAATCATTTTTGAATTAAACAGTCTCATTCCCATACGCACTTCCTCCACATCCGCTTTGACGATTAGTTCCCCCGCGAGGGATTTGTTTCGGAAAAAAACGCTATCTTAGCAAGACAAACACCGAAACTATGGCCGACGAAAAGATCATCTTCTCCATGAACGGAGTGGGAAAGGTACTTCCCCACAACAACAAAGTCATCCTCAAGGACATTTACCTGAGCTTCTTCTACGGGGCCAAGATTGGCATTATCGGCCTCAACGGCTCCGGTAAATCCACCTTGCTGAAGATTATCGCCGGCGTAGAGAAATCCTACAAGGGAGAGGTGGTCTGGGCCCCCGGCTATACGGTGGGCTACCTGGAGCAGGAACCGCAGATGGACCCGGAGAAAACCGTGCTGGAAGTGGTTCAGGAAGGTGTGCAGGAAGTCATGGATATCCTGCAGGAATACAACGACATCTCCCTCAAGTTCATGGAGCCCATGGACGAAGACGAGATGAACCGCCTCATCGAACGCCAGGGAGAACTCACAGAAAAGATTGACCACGTGAACGGCTGGGAGATTGACTCCAAGCTAGAGCGGGCCATGGACGCCCTGCAGTGCCCCCCTTCGGACCAGAAGGTCAAAGAGCTTTCCGGGGGTGAGCGCCGCCGCGTGGCCCTGTGCCGCCTGCTGTTGCAGGAGCCGGACGTGCTGCTCCTGGACGAACCCACCAACCACCTGGACACCGAGAGTATCCAGTGGCTGGAAGCCCATCTGCAGCAATACAAGGGCACGGTGATAGCCGTCACGCACGACCGCTATTTCCTGGACAACGTGGCCGGCTGGATCCTGGAACTGGACCGCGGCGAGGGCATTCCCTGGAAGGGCAACTATTCCTCCTGGCTAGACCAGAAAACCAAGCGTCTGGCGCAGGAAGAGAAGGCCGAAAGCAAACGCCGCAAAACCCTGGAACGAGAACTGGAATGGGTGCGCATGGCTCCCAAGGCCCGCCAGGCCAAGCAGAAGGCCCGTCTGGGCGCCTATGAAAAACTGGCGGCGGCCGACGCCAAACAGAAAGAGGCCAACCTGGAAATCTATATCCCCAACGGCCCGCATCTGGGCAACAAGGTCATCAGATTCACGGACGTCTCCAAGGCCTATGGAGACAAACTCCTGTTCGAGCACCTGAGCTTCGAGCTACCCCCGGCAGGCATCGTGGGCGTCATCGGCCCCAACGGTGCCGGCAAAACCACGCTCTTCCGCCTCATCATGGGCATTGAGCAGCCGGACAGCGGCACCATAGAGATTGGGGAAACCGTCAAGATTTCCTATGTGGACCAGCAGCACCGTTCCATTGACCCGGACAAGACGGTATACGAGACCATCGCCGGCAACTCGGAATGGGTGCGCATGGGCGGCCGGGACGTGAACGCCCGCGCCTGGGTGAGCCGATTCAACTTCTCCGGGGCCGACCAGGAAAAGAAGTGCGGCGTGCTCTCCGGAGGCGAACGCAACCGCCTGCACCTGGCGTTAACCTTGAAAGACGAGGGCAACGTGCTCCTGCTGGACGAACCCACCAACGACGTGGACGTGAACACCATCCGCGCCCTGGAAGAAGGCTTGGACGGCTTTGCCGGCTGCGCCGTGGTGGTGAGCCACGACCGCTGGTTCCTGGACCGCGTGGCCACCCACATCCTGGCCTACGAAGGCGAAGGCAAAGTAGTGTTCTTCGAGGGCAACTACCAGGAGTACGAAGAGAACCGCAAGATGCGCCTGGGTGCCGATGCTGAACCCAAACGATTCAAGTACAAGAAATTAATGGAATAAGGAAATATGAAACGATTCTTCATCCTTTGTCTGGCTGCCATGGCCATGGCCTGCAGCACCCGCCCCGCTCTGATTCCCCGTACGGCTTTCCAGGGAGAAGTGGAGGGCGTCCCCATTGATCTGTACACCCTTAAGAGTGAGAATATGACGGTCCAGGTCACCAACTTCGGCGCCCGCGTGGTCTCCATGTACACGCAGGACAAGCACGGAAACTGGGCCGATATTGTAGTGGGGCACAACAATTTGCAGGCCTATGTAACCCCTCCCGGGGAGCGTTTCCTGGGAGCCACCGTGGGCCCCGTGGCCAACCGCATAGGAAATGCCACCTACCAGGTGGAGGGCGAAACCTGGCACACCGACGCCAATGACAACGGCGTCAATACCTTACATGGCGGCTTCAAAGGCATTGACATGCGTCCCTGGACGGTGAAATCCTCCACCCCCTCTTCCCTTACCCTGAGCCTGGAATGCTCCAACGGGCAGGACGGTTTCCCCGGCAACCGCACCATTACGCTCACGTATTCGGTTTCCGGCCCGGATTTCAAGGTGGAGATTGAGGCCAACTCCAACAAAATCACGCCCTTCAACATCACCCACCATCCCTTCTTCTGCCTCCGTGGCGAGGGCGAAGGCACGGTGGAAGACTATGTGATGAGCATCCTGGCATCGGCCTATACCCCGGTAGATTCCCTGAGCATCCCCACCGGCGAGATTGCCCCCGTGGAAGGGACTCCTTTCGATTTTCGGACGGCGCATCCCATTGGCGCCTTCATAGGGGAAGAGAACCAACAGCTCCGCTTCGGCCGTGGCTACGACCACAACTGGTGCCTGGACGGCGAGGGAATGCGGTCCGTGTGCAAGGTGCAGGATCCCGTGAGCGGGCGTACGGTGGAAGTGATTACGGACCAGCCGGGCCTGCAGTTCTACAGCGGCAATTTCTTTGACGGAAGCGAACCCGGCAAGAACGGAAAACCGCTCATCTTCCGCAGTTCCCTGGCCCTGGAGGCACAGGGCTGGCCCGACGCCGTGAACCATCCGGAGTTCCCCTCCATCATAGTGAAACCCGAAGAGACTTACAGCTCCACCACCATCTACCGCTTCGGGGTGAAGTGGCAGGATTAATTCGTCCGGAACAGATCGCGGGTGGGCAGTTGGGAGTCGAAGCGGGAGCGGAGGTTGAAGCAGAGGGCGCCGGTGTTGCGGGAGAAACGGGAGCCCCGCCAGGTGGAGGTGTTGGTGACGAAGATCCAGGTTTCGCCGTCGGCATACTTCTTAATAAGGGCCGATGTGCCGGCGAAGGAGCCGGTGCGCGTCCATTCGCCTTCGGGGCGGCAGTCCAGCCAGCCCAGGCCGTAGGTGTCGTCGTCCATCCACACCGTCATCTGGCGGATGCTGAAGGGGTCTAGCAGGTCCGGGACCGGGCCTGTGCCGTCAATGGAACACACCAGCCTGGCCAGTTCCACCACCGAGCCAATCCAGCCGCCGGCGCCGTAAAGGCCGGAAATATAGTTGCCTCCGTAGCAGCGGGGGACAGAGGCGTATTTGCCGTCAAAGGAGGCGGTGGGCTTGTCGTCGGCCTGGACGAAATAGCGGGTTTCCCCGGGCAGGCGGTCTTCCAGGTAGTCGCCGCCCAGGCGGAAGCCATGGCAGCCGGCGGGCTCGAAGACCTCTTTCTGCATGAATTCCTCGTAGGGCATTCCGGACACCTTTTCAATGATAAGGGAAAGCAACAGGTAGCCGAAGTTGGAATACTCCTGGGAGGTGCCGGGCTCGAATTCCAGCGGCCGGGCCACTTCCTTCTGCACTAGATAGTCCGAAGTGGGCGGTTGGGACAGTCCGTGGCGCTGCATGAACTTGAGGGTAGAGAACATCACATCCCCGCCCCTGGATGTAAAGCCGCCCTGGTGGCGCAACAGGTGTTGCACCGTCATCAGGTAGTAGTTGTCGTCCTTGATGTAGCGGTCATATTCGTTCAAAACGCCGAAAGGGCCGAAGACCGGCGTCTCCAGAAACACTTTTCCCTGCTCCTGCAGGCGCATGATGCCGATGGCGGTCAGGAGCTTGGAAACGGAGGCCAGGCGCATGGTGGTGCCCGGGGTCATGGGGTAGGAGGCGTCGGCCCGGCCATACCCGCGGGCATAGAGGAGGGAGTCGTTGCGGACGACGGCCAGCGCAGCGCCCTTAAGGGACCAGAAGTTCATGAAACTGTCCACCACCTGGTCCATGGCGGGGAGGTGGGAAAGGTCGTTGACTATGGATTCGTTGAGGTTGTCCACCCAGTCGACGGGAATCTCGGGCTCGGCTTCGGTCTCCATGAAGGCTACGGCCTCTTCTCCCTGGCCGCGCAGGCGCAACCAAAAACTGGCCCCCACCAGGATGGCGAGGGTCAGGAGGCCGTATATGAGCCGGGTGTGCTTCACTTGACCAGACCGGCACGGCGGCCGAAGTCAATGATGAGATCGGCCGTACCCTCTATGCCCAGGACGGAGCTGTCCACGCACAGATGGTAGTTGGAGGCCTGTCCCCAGGCTCCGAAGGTGTAGTAGTTGTAATAAGTCTCGCGGGTGCGGTCCTTGCGGCGCATGAGCTTCTCGGCTTCGGCGGCCGTGAGGTGCTCGTTCTCCATGAGCCGGCGGATGCGGTATTCCTCCGGTCCGTCCACAAATACGTTCAGGCAGGGGCGGTCCCGCAGAATGTAGTCTGCACACCGGCCGATGATGACGGCGTCGCCCTTGTCGGCAATGCTGCGGATGACCTCGCTCTGGATGTTGAAGAGCATATTGTCGTTCACGTAGCCGTTGTCCAGGTAGCTCAGGCGGCCGGAGGCAAAGAAGCTGGACACGGAGAACAGGCTCTTTTCCTCCCCTTTGGCAAAGAGGGTTTTGGAGTAACCGCTCTCTTCGGCGGCCTTGGAAATGAGTTCGTTGTCAAAAACCGGGATGCCCAGTTTGCGGCCGATGGACTTCCCTACGAATCCGCCTCCGCTGCCGAAGCTCCGGCCCACATTGATGATGGTATTGTTTGTCATTCTGAACGAAGTGAAGAATCTCTAAATCTGGCTTCCCAGGATACTGGGGTCGTCTCCGTCCTTGAGCTTGCCCAGTTTCTTGAGCAGGCCCGCCGCCAGTATGGCCGTGAGGATGGCGGCAATGGTGTCGGAGATGGGGAAACTGTACCACACACCCACTTCGGACTCCAGCAGCGGAGGCAGGATGTAGATGCAGGGTAACAGGAAAAGGAGTTGCCGGGAAAGGGACAGGAAAATGGATTTGCGCACCATGCCCAGGCACTGGAAGAGGTTGGTGGTCACCATCTGGAAGCCCACGATGGGGAACACTACATTCATCTTTTGAAGCCCCCTGGCGGCCTTGTCCACCAGCACGGGGTCGTTGGTGAAAATCTGAACGGTAGGGGTGGCCAGGAATTCGGAGACCACGAAGCCCACGAAGGTGATCAGCGTGGCCCAGCCGGCCGTTTTCAGGTATACTTCCCGTACGCGGCCGTACTGCCGGGCGCCATAGTTGTAACCGGCTATGGGCTGCATGCCCTGGTTGAAGCCGAACACAATCATGACAAACAGGAAGGTGATGCGGTTCACTATTCCGTAAGCGCCCACAGCCAGGTCTCCGCCCCATTTCACCAGCTGCTGGTTAATGAACAGCACCACAATGCAGCTGGCCAGGTTCATGAGGAAGGGTCCCAGGCCGATGGCCAGGGAATCCTTGGCAATCTTCCAGTCCACGCGGAAGAGCTTGAGGGAACGGGGAAGGTGCAGGAAACGGTCCTGGTTCAGGAAATACCACAAGGTGTAGCACAGGGACATGAACTGGCACAGGACGGTGGCGATGGCGGCACCCTGGACGCCCATATCCAGTGCAAAGATGAAGATAGGGTCCAGTATGGCGTTGGAGAACACCGTGAAAAGCGTGAGCCCCATGGCCAGTTTGGGATTGCCTGACGACCGCACCACGGAGTTGAGGCCGAAGTACAGATGCGTGACGGCGTTGCCGATGGCAATGATGGTCATGTACCTCCGGGCAAAGGGGAGGGTGGCGTCGGACGCCCCGAAGAAGCGCAGGATGGGATCCATCCACAGGAGGGTGACCAGGGTAAAAATGAGGCCCGTGAGGATGTTGAGGGTTACCTCGTTGCACAGGACCTTCCGGGCTACCGCATAGTTCTTCTGGCCCAGGAGCACGGAAATCATGGTGGCGGCGCCCACCCCCACCAGCGTGCCGAAGGCTGTGGAGATGTTCATGAGGGGGAAGGTGATGGCCAGGCCGGCGATGGAGAGGGAACCCACATCGGCAATATGGCCGATGTAGATGCTGTCCACCATATTATACAGCGAAGACGCCGTCATGGCTATGATGCCAGGTACGGCGTACTGCTTGATGAGGGCGCCAATGGGCTTGGTGCCCAGTTCTGTAGGGACTGCGTTCCCGCCCATATCCTATTCCAGGCTTGTTACGGAAACCAGCTCCAGCGCAAACTCCAGGGGTGACCAGGCAGGGATGGTATCGCCGCTGCCGTTGGTGGAATAACCGTGCGAGGATGTGAAAACGATGACGGCCTTCTGGCCCGGATATCTCATTTTGGAGAGGCCGCCCTTGAAGCCGTCAATAAGCGAAGAACTGCTCCCCATGGAAATGCTGTTCCACTCCTTGGCGAAAGTGATGGAAACGGGGGAGTAGCTCTTGCTGCTGCTGTACAGTCCGGCGTCCTTGGCCACTTTTTCAATGGTGGTGTCGAATACCTGTCCGTTGAGGAGCCGGCCGGTATAGTTAAGGGTGGCTTCGTCGGTGTCTCCGCGGGGCTTGATGTCGCTGTTCACGAAAGCGGAAGTGTCGCTGATGAAATAGAAAGTGCCGTCGGGGTCTGTATCGCTCTTGTAGGAAGAGGATAACACGTTACCGTATTTGCGCTGGACATAACGGTAGAGGCTGTCCTTCTCGGTCTCGGTGACGTCGTTGGTCTGGCCCCTCAGGGTTACCCCATAAATGAGGGAAGTGGAAGAGGTGGCGGCATCCAGGTATTTCTGCTGGGTGTCGAAACGGCTGGTGGTGAGCATCCAGGCGGGGATTACGGCCTCACGGGTTCCGCCGGAGCGCATTCCCTTGAGCATGGCGTCGAAACCGGCGTAACTGCTGCCTTCGCCTGTGGCCTGGAAGCGGGGACCGTAATAATTGCCTTTGGCATAGGTGCCCAGCTGTTTGCACAAAGTGGAGTCGGAGGTGGAAGAGATGGTGCCGTTAAGGGTGCGGACCGTAACTTCCACGTAAGAATAACTCTGTTCCGCGTCCCACAGGTCTCCGGTGCCGGGCTCGTCCTTCAGGATATAAAGGCCGTCGGAATTGGCCGATATGCCGGGGTGGTACTTGTCCATCCACAGGGCCAGGTAATCGCGGGCTATTTCCCCGGAGGTGGGTGTGTTGTCCCGGGTGCATCCCAGGAGGGTCAGGCTCAAGGCCGCTAAAAGGAGATATCTAGTTTTCATTGTTAATATTTTCTATCCAAAAGTAATAGGCCAGGGCACTTCTTGCAGGAATCGTGCCTTTCTGGGAGGCGCCGTAGCCATATTTTCCGGTAAAGAGGATATACCCCTCATCCAGAGGCTGTACGCCCGCCAGTCCGGCCGCCAGTCCGGGCAGCAGGGAGTTGTCCAGCGTAAGTGTGTCCAGCTTGTAGCGGGATTCGTCGGTCAGGTTCCATTTGGCCTGCTGGGCCAGTTCCCGGAGGTTGGTGGCTACCAGGTTGGCCGTGGAAATGCTGGCGCTGGTGAGGGTGAAACAGCCGTAATAAAGCACTACCTGCCCGCCCCATGCCAGCGAGTCTTTGCGATGAAGGGTGGCGTCCAGCGTGTCGTGCAGGTTCAGACGGTAGGCCCCTTCGCTGCGTACCAGAGTGGCGTGGGCATCCTTGCTCATCTGGGCCGATATGAAGCTCTCGATGTTGGTGGTCTGCTTGTCATAGGTGGTCTGCAGCGACTGCTTGGTGCAGGCTGCCAGGAGGAGGACCAGGAGGATGACGGTGCTTCGCTTCATGAGAGGTACTCGTTTAAAACCCTTTCCAGATAGGGGCCGATACCTTCGGCCCGGGCAAAATCCTTGCCGGGGAGAATCTTTCCCCCGGAGGCATTCTCGTGGCCGCCGCCGTGGAAGAAGCGCTGCGCCAGGTTCTGGGCCGATGTTCCCCGCTTGGAGCGGATGCTCACGCGCCACAGGGGGCCTTCTTCTTTCACCAGTACGCTCAGCCTTACGTCCCTGATGGCCAGCGGCACGTTCACGAGGCCTTCGGATTCGCCCTCGCGAAGGTCGTATTTCTTCTGGATGCTCCGGGAGAGAATCATATAGGCGGCGCCGTTGGGAAGGATGGTCAGCCGTTTGCTTTGCATGTATCCCATGAGGCGCACCCGGTTTTCCCGGTAGCACCAGTACAGTTTCTGAAGGACGGCGTCCCGGTCCACTCCCGCGGCGACCAGTTCCGATGCCATCTGGAAAGTGGAAGGATACACCGAGTTGGCGAAATTGTTGGTGTCCGTCGTCATGCCGGCCAGGAGGCTGTTGCCCACGCCCGGGGCGGGGGTCCAGCCCAGCGCTTTGAGAATCCAGTATAGGAGCTCCGACGTGGAGGAAATGTCCGGCGTGGAGAAGACCAGGTCAAAACTGGAAGTGTCCGGGTTCAGGTGATGGTCTATGAGCAGCTTGCGGGCCGATGCCTCCTGAAGCGGCTGCATCAGGGCTTCGGTGCGGTTGAAGGCGTTGGCGTCCAGCAGGACTATCAGATCGGCCTTTTCTATGGCCTGGACGGCCTTGCGGGGCTGCTTGTCGGCAAAACAGTACGGGATGTCTTCGGCCAGCAGGAAGAGCAGATTGTCCGGCGGGGTGTCGCTGAACAGGCAGCTCACCTCCTTGCCCATGACCTGTTTAAGGAAGAGACAGAGGCCGGCGGTGGAGCCCAGGGCGTCGCCGTCGGGATGGGTATGGCCCAGTACAACCACCTTGGAGGCGGTTTCCAGCAGCGCTTTCAGAGCCGTAATCTTCTCTTCTGTAAGGATAACCATGAACAGGACTAATTTGCGATGGCAAATTTACAAAAGATTATTGCTTTTGAGAAATCATTTTTTTAACTTTGTCGGAAGTTTAGGATATTTATAAAACACTAGAATAATGAACAAATCAGTCAAAATCGCACTTGAGTGCGCCCTGGCAGCCCTTATCGTCCTTCTTGTCTGGCTTACGGTCAAGAGCGTCCAAAAGCCGGTCAAATTCAACAAGGAGGTTGCCGCCCGTTCTCAGGTGGCCATCCAGCGTCTGAAAGACATCCGCACCCTTCAGGTAGCCTTCAAGAGTGAGACCGGCCGTTTCAGCCCCACCATGGACTCCCTCAAGATGTTCTATGAAAGCGGCAAAATGGCCATCGTGATGCAGATCGGCTCCATGGACGATTCCCTGGCCGTCGCCAACACCGAAGCCATCAAGAAGGCCAACAAGAAGCTCAAACCCGAACAGATGCTCGTCCTTCTGCAGGATGCCTATAAGAAGGGAACTCCCGTGGTTTATTCCGTTACCACCCAGGTGCCCGTGAAGGATACCCTCTTCACCAACCGTCCGGATTTCCACATCGATTCCCTGGCCTACATCCCGTTCTCCGGTGGCGTCAAGACTGAGATGGAATCCACCATCAAGCTCGTTTCCGGTGTTCATGTTCCCCTGTTCGAGGCCCGCATGCCTTACAAGGCTCTGTGCAAAGGTCTGGACAATCAGCTCCGCATCAACCTGGACGCCGAGCGCAAGGACCAGAACAAGTTCGAAGGCCTGCAGGTGGGCAGCGTAACCGCTCCTAACAACAACGCAGGTAACTGGGAGTAATCTTCCTGTATGGAAAGCTCCAACACATCATTTACAGGGATATCCATTCAAGTTTCCTTGAGTGGATATTCTTTTAAGGTGCAGACGGAAGGCGAAGTCCGCATGTCCGGCTGGCTGGGTGCGGAAACCCTCTTCACCACGCCGGAGTTCCAGCGCCGTTACGAAAAGGTGGCCGTCTCGCTGCTTACCCCCAAGTTCTGCCTGGTGCCCGAAGTCTTCTACGACCCTTCCCATGCCCGGGCCGCATTGGAGGAAGTCTGCACCCTGGGAGAGGCCGATTTCGTAGAAACCGTTCCCGTCCCTTCCCAGGCCTCGGTGCTCATCTTCAGCAATTCCATCGGCGAAACCCTTTCCAAAGTGATGGCCCAGACGGTTCTGCCCGTATCGGGAGAGCCCGTCCGTGTGCTGCCGGAGATGTACTATCTGCTGAGGCAGTTGGAAACCCTCTCGGAATACAACAAGATTGTGGCCTCCTGGGCCGACGGTTATCTGCATCTGGTGATAGCCCAGGGAAAGAGCCTCCGCCTGGCCAACGTGTTCCAGGCTCCGGACTTCACCACCGCCCAGTATTTTCTGTTCCTGGGCCTCAAGCAACTGCAGCTGAATCCGGAAGTATCCACGGTCTGCTTCCGCACGCCACTCACCAGCGAGGCCAGCATGTCCCTGTACCGCTATTTCAAGGGCGTAGTGCAATTATAACGGCATGCGCATCATTGGCGGAAAACTGAAGGGAAAAGTGATTCTGCCACCGGCAGGATACAAGGCGCGTCCCACCACGGACTTTGCCAAGGAAGGCCTGTTCAATATCCTGGACAACGAATACGAGTTCGAAGACCTCAAGGTGCTGGACCTTTTCGGAGGTACCGGCTCCATTGCCTTTGAGTTCGCCTCCCGCGGGGCCTCCCGCGTCTATTGTGTGGAAATGGCCCGCGAGAATGCCAGTTTCATCAAAACCGAGGCGGACCGCCTGGGCCTGTCCAATGTGACCATGGTACGGGACAATGTCTTTGACTTCCTGCCCATCTGCCGCGAGAAGTTCGACATCATCTTCGCCGACCCTCCCTATGCCCTGGAAGGCCTGGAAACCCTTCCGGACCAAATCTTCTCCCTGGACCTGCTTCATCCCGGCTGCTACTTCATCCTGGAGCACGGGGACGAGCATTCCTTCACCCGGCATCCGCATTTCAAGAAAGAAAAGCATTACGGAAGGGTTCATTTCTCCTTCTTTGAGTAGTATTGTCATTCTGAGCACCTTTTTGTCATTCTGAGCACTTTTTTGTCATTTCGAGCGAAGTCGAGAAATCTATGATATCATTTATTATCAGCATTATTGCCCTTATTCTGGGTTATCTCCTTTACGGCAGGTTTGTAGAACGGGTTTTCGGCCCCGATGCCTCCCGTAAAACACCGGCTGTGGAAAAGAATGACGGCGTGGACTTCATTCCCATGCCCACCTGGAAGGTGTACATGATCCAGTTCCTCAACATTGCGGGAACGGGGCCCATCTTCGGAGCCATCATGGGCGCCAAGTTCGGCCCGGCCAGCTACCTTTGGATTGTCTTCGGCTGCATCTTCGCCGGCGCCGTGCACGACTATTTCAGCGGAATGCTTTCTGTCCGCCACGGCGGAGTCGGCCTGCCGGAACTGGTGGGTACCTATCTGGGAAAAACCACCAAAAACGTGATGCTGGTGTTCTCGGTGCTGCTGTTGCTCATGGTGGGCGCCGTATTCGTGTATTCCCCGGCCCTCATTCTGGGTGACATCGCCGGAGACGGCGGCCGAATGGCCGTAATGATCTGGGTGGGCGTCATCTTCTTCTATTATATAATTGCCACGCTCCTTCCCATCGACAAGATCATCGGCAAGATTTATCCCTTCTTTGCCGTGGCGTTGCTGTTTATGGCGGCGGGGCTCAAGGTGTGCCTCTTTGTCAAATGGCCTTCCTTGCCGGAGCTTTGGAATGGCCTGGGCGGCTGGACGGAGAAAACCGGCATTGCCAACCAGCCCATCTTCCCCTGTCTGTTCATTACCATAGCCTGTGGCGCCATTTCCGGCTTCCACGCTACGCAGAGCCCGCTTATGGCCCGCTGCATCAAGAACGAGAAACTGGGCCGTCCCATCTTCTACGGCTCCATGATAACGGAAGGCCTGGTGGCTCTTGTGTGGGCTGCGGTGGCTTCCTGGTTCTTCTATGACGGAGGCGCCGCAGAGGTGGGTGCATCGGCCGGTGCTGCGGCTCCCGCCATCGTTACGGCCGTCTCCAGGAACTGGCTGGGTGCCCTGGGTGGCGTCCTGGCCCTGCTGGGTGTGGTGGCTGCCCCCATCACTTCCGGTGATACGGCTTTCCGCAGCGCCCGGCTCATCATTGCCGATTTCCTGAAGCTGGAACAGAAGAGCCTGGTCAAGCGCCTGTACATTGCCGTGCCGCTGTTCGTGAGTTCTGCGTTATTGTTATGGTATAATATAGCCGACGCCAACGGCTTCAACACCATCTGGCGTTACTTCGGCTGGAGCAACCAGACGCTGGCCGTGTTCACGCTCTGGACCATAACCATTTATCTGGTGCGGAAGAAAGGTGGCCTGTGGTATCTGGTTTCCCTGCTTCCCGCCCTTTTCATGACGGCGGTTTGCGTCACTTTCATCCTGGTAGACAAGGTGGGCTTCCGCCTGCCCGCCGTCACCGCCCCCTGGATAGGCCTGGGTACTTTTGCTATTTCGGCCATTTTGTTTTATATTTGGAAACGTAGATGAATAGGGCACCTATTCATCCTCACCAGTAATTAATAACATAAAGATATGCTAGACAAAGAAAGAGGGCTGTACGTTGCCCATTCTGCCAATGGCCCCATTTCCCTTACGGGGAAGATGGCTTGCCGCCACGGACTCATCGCCGGTGCCACCGGTACCGGTAAAACCGTTACCCTGCAAGTGCTGGCAGAGACTTTCTGCCAGGCTGGCGTACCTTGTTTCATGGCCGATATGAAGGGAGACCTCAGCGGTATCTCCCAGGTGGGTAAACTCTCGGGCTTCATTGAGAAGCGCCTGCCGGAGTTCGGCATTTCCGACCCTCAGTTCCAGAGCTGCCCGGTACGCTTTTTTGACGTGTACGGGGAGCAGGGCCACCCCATGCGTTCCACCATTTCCCGTATGGGACCGGACATGCTGGGCCGCCTGATGGACTTGAACGAGACCCAGACCGGCGTCCTCAATATCGTCTTCAAGATTGCCGACGACAACGGTCTACTGCTCATCGACCTCAAGGACCTCCGTGCCATGCTCAACTTTGTGGGGCAGAACGCTGCGGAATATACCACGCAGTACGGCAATGTGACATCGGCCTCGGTGGGCGCCATCCAGCGCGCGCTGCTGGCCCTTGAAAACCAGGGAGCGGAGAAGTTCTTCGGCGAGCCCGACTTCGATATCTACGACCTGCTTCAGTGTGAAGGCGGAAAGGGCATCATGAACGTGCTGGCGGCCGATAAGCTCATGCTCCAGCCCAAGCTTTATTCCACCTTCCTGCTGTGGCTGCTCTCCGAGCTATACGCCACCCTGCCCGAGGTAGGGGAGATGGATCTTCCCAAGCTGGTGTTCTTCTTCGACGAGGCCCACATGCTCTTCGAAGGCACTTCCAAGGCCCTTACGGACAAGATTGAGCAGGTGATCCGCCTCATCCGTTCCAAGGGCGTGGGCATCTATTTCATCACCCAGAGCCCCACGGACATCCCGTCCAACATCCTGGGCCAGCTGGGCAACCGCGTGCAGCATGCCCTCCGTGCCTACACGCCGCAGGACCAGAAGGCCGTGCGCGTAGCGGCCGATACCTTCCGCGCCAACCCTGCCTTCAAGACTTACGACACGCTCCTGGAGCTGGGTACCGGCGAAGCTCTGGTCTCCTTCCTGGACGAGAAGGGCACCCCGGCCATGGTGGAACGCGCCAAGATCCTGTTCCCGTTAAGCCAGATCGGCGCCATTTCGGAAGACCAGAGGGCCGATATCATCAAGCGCAGCCGCCTCTACGGCCGCTATGACCACGCCATTGACCGCGAAAGCGCCTACGAACTCATCACCGCCGCCACCCAGGAGGCCGAGCGCCAGAAGGCCGAGATTGAAGCCGCCGCCGAGGCCGAACGCCAGGCCGCCATCCAGGCCAAGGAAGACGCCAAAGCCGCCAAGGAGGCCGAAAAGGCTGCCAAGGAGGCCGCCAAGAAGAAATCTAACGGCATCGGCGCCAAGGTGCTCAAGTCTGTGATCACCGCCGTCACCGGCGTAGCTGCCGCCGCCGCGGCCGACGCCGTTACGGGCAAGATTACCGGCAAGAAGACCACCTCCAAGACTTCCACCGGCGAGAAAGTGGTAAAGAAGGCCACGCGCAGCGCCACCAACACCCTCACCAAAGAGCTTACCCGCAGCATTCTGGGTAACTTGATTAAGTAGCCGTGGGCGCAAACCGCTGAGCTATAGCTTTTTATACAATTACCCCCAGGCTAAAAAAGCCCGGGGGTAATTACTTATATATCAGATTATCAACGACTTGTACCCACGCTTAGTACTTATCCGGGGTGCCTTCTATCTCTTCGGCCGTAATCTTCTTCTTATCCATCTGGTGCCAGGCGTAGGCTATGTACGCCACTACAAACGGAATCAGGAGCGAGACGCAGGACATGACCTGTAGCGTGAAGTAGCTGGAGCAGCTGTTGTCCAGATACAGGGAACTCTGGAGGTCCGTGCAGGACGGATAATAGGCCGTGCCGTTGAAGCCGGCCAGGAAGAACACGCTCATCACCACCAGCACCGTACCAGGCATGGCGAACCAGATTCCCTTGCGGGACTGGCTGAACGCACCCAGGTACAGGCTATAAAGCACCAGCACAACGCCCACCAGAAGCATGCACAGCACCACCGGCATGGCCAGGAGGTTGTGCCAGTATTTGAACGGCTCCAGGGAAACCACACCGTCCGGCGAGACGGCAAAGCCCTGGCGCACCATCAGAATAACCGCCCAGCTCAGGAAGAAGAACAGGAACGGGCCGATGGACAACTTGACGCTGCGGCGCATCTGGGCCTGGATATGTTCGTCGTCTACATTATTCAGAATATACAGGGAACCCAGGATGGCGGCCAGGAACATGACGGTGCAGCCCAGCAGCACGGCATGGTACTGGCCCAGGGCCTCCAGACCGTGCCAGCCATTGCCCCAGGTACTGATGACAGGGGCCGAAGGATTAGTGATGGCTACCTTGCTCACCGTGAAATCGGAACCTGTGAAGAAGGTTCCCACAGCCGTTCCCACCAGGAAGGGGGCCAGGATGCCGTTGACCATAAGGGCAACGCGGAAGCCCTTTACACCCAGAAGATTACCCTTCTTGTTCTGGAACTCGTAGGCCACGGCCTGGAACACGAAGGTAATCAGGAGCAGGACCCATACCCAATAGGCACCGCCGAAACTGGTGCTGTAGAAGAGCGGGAAAGAGGCGAAGAAAGCGCCGCCGAAGGTAACCAGCGTGGTGAACGTGAGTTCCCATTTGCGGCCGGTGGAATTGAGGATCATGCGCTTCTGGGTGTCACTCAGAACGCGGTTTCCCAGATGCAGGTTGGCGCCCTGCACAAACATCAGGGCCACCAGCAGACCGCCCAGCAGGGCAATCAGGACCCACCAGTAGTTCTGTAAGAATTCGTAAGTCATGGCTTAGATGTTTTCGGGTTCAACTTCGGGGCCCTTGCCGATGGCGCGGACCATAATGCGGATTTCTATGGCCAGGAACAGGGCGAACACGGCCAGGAACACGAAGAAGGTGGTGATCACGGCGCCGGCGCTCAGGGAAGAGATGGCCACGTTCACCGGCAGCAGGCCCTGGATGGTCCAGGGCTGACGGCCGACCTCGGCCACGATCCAGCCGCACTGGCCGGTAATGTAGGCCAGCGGGATGCAGATGATGGCGGCCCAGAGCAGCCACTTCCAGGCGCCCAGCTTGTCCTTCCATACGGCAATGAGCGCAAGCAGCAGTACCAGGGCGATGAGCATACCCAGGCCAATCATGAAGCGGAAGGCCCAGAATACCACGCCCACCGGAGGAATCACGTCTTCCGGCTTCTCCAGATGGCCGTAGCCCATGTACTGGACGTTCTCTTCCAGCGCATACCGGGCTTCGGCTTTCTCCGACGGGTCATCGGTCTCCCTGTACCAGGCCAGCGCAACCAGCGCCTCCCGTCCCATGGCTATCTTTTCGGCCACGGAAGGAATCTCGTTCCCCTCATTGTCCGTGTAGCCGTTCAGGATGTCGTTGATGCCGGGCACGAAGCCGTTCCAGTCATGCGTAGCCAGCAGCGACAGCATGTGCGGCACCCGGATGCCGGGGACAATGGTGAATGCCGCACCGTTGCCGCCGTCCTCCAGGCCCTCGGCCGCCGCCAGTTTCATGGGCTGGAATTCGGCCGCGTGTACGCCGGAGGAGTCGCCGGAGAGCATTACGGCACCGGAGCCCACCAGGCCCACGATGGCACCCACCAGCATGCTCTTCTTAGCGAATTCAACATGCCGCTTCTTGAGCAGGTACCAGGCGCTGACGCCCACCACGAAGATGCCGCCGGTAACCCAGCCGCTGGTAACGGAGTGGCAGAATTTGCTCACCGCCACGGGATTGGAAATCACTTCCCAGAAAGCGGCCGCGGAGGCCATCTCGCTGCGAACGGTTTCCGGGTTGAAGGTGGTGCCCACGGGGTTTTGCATCCAACCGTTGGCCACCAGAATCCAGTAGGCACTTATGGTGGCGCCTATGCCAGTGAGCCAGGTGGAAGCGAGGTGGAATTTGGGCGACACCTTGTTCCAGCCGAAGAACATGACGGCGAAGAAGGTAGCCTCCATGAAGAAGGCCAGAATGCCTTCTATGGCCAGCGGCGCACCGAACATGTCTCCCACCATCCAGGAGTAATTGCTCCAGTTGGTGCCGAATTCAAATTCCAGGATAATGCCGGTAGCGATGCCCACGGCAAAGTTGATGGCAAAGAGCTTGATCCAGAACTGGGCGGTCTTTTTCCAGAACTCGTCCTTCTTGACCACGTAGAGGGTTTCCATCACCGCCATCACCAGGGCCAGGCCCAGGGTGAGGGGGACAAACAGCCAATGGTAAGCGGCTGTCATCGCGAACTGGATTCGCGACCAGATGACTACGTCCATAGCTTATTCGGTTATTAGTTTCAGTGTATCTGTGTTATGGGGTTGAGTCAATACAGAGCCCACCTTTTCGCTCTTCTCCTCATCCGAGAGCCCGCGCATGGCCGGCTTGAAGAAAAAGATGCGGAGTATGCCGAAAAGGATGACGAGCTTGAGCAGGATGAGCCAAACCAGGGGCTTTCCCCAGGTCATGTTGCGGAAACCGTCCCGATACAGGGAGGCAAAAAAAGAAAAGATGCCCTTATGTTGACTCATACGGCAGCGTCTTTTCTACAAAAATAGACAATGCCGATGAATAAAACAATAGCCTACAGCCCCTTGGCCTTAGCCTCGTCCCAGAGGGCGTCCATCTGGGCCAGGGTCATGTCCTTGAGCTGGCGGCCGCTGCGGAGGGTTTCGGCCTCTACGTAGTTGAAGCGGCGGCGGAACTTTTCGCTGGAGCGGCCCAGGGCGGCTTCCGGGTCCACGCCATAGAGGCGGGCGGCGTTGATCACGGCAAACAGGAGGTCGCCGAATTCCATTTCCAGCTGTTCCGGACTGGCCGAGAGGGTGGCTTCCGTGACTTCGCCCACTTCTTCCTGCACCTTGTCCCAGACGTCCTCTTTCTTTTCCCAGTCAAAACCGCAGCCTCGGGCCTTCTCCTGCATGGACAGGGCCTTGAGGATGGCGGGCATGGCCTTGGGGATGCCGCCCATCACGGTTTTGTTGCCGTCCTTTTCCTTGGCTTTCACCAGTTCCCAGGTATCGGCAATCTCTTTGGCCGAAGTGGCCTTGCCGGCTTCGGGGCCGAAGACGTGCGGGTGGCGGAACACCATCTTGTCGCACACCTTGTTGATGGAATCGGCAATGTCGAATGCGCCTTCTTCCTCACCGATCCGGGCGTAGAAGACCATGTGGTACAGCAGGTCGCCAATCTCCTTGGCCGTTCCCTGGCGGTCGCCTTCCAGGATGGTGTCGGAGAGTTCGTATACTTCCTCCTCCGACATCGGCCTTATGGATTCCATGGTTTGGGCGGCGTTCCAGGGGCATTTCTCGCGCAAGGCGTCCATGATGTCCAGCAATCGGCCGAAGGCTTCGGTTTTTTCCTCTCTGGTGTGCATAGAAATTGTTTTGGAGACGCAAAGATACAACATTTTATGCTATATTTGTCCCCGAAATGAACAAGACAAACTTCATCACAGCCCAGGAAGCCGTCCGTGTGATACGCAGCGGTGACCACATCCACCTTTCCAGCATTGCCAGCGTGCCGCACATCCTCATCCAGGCTTTGTGTGAGAGGGCCGGCGAACTGGAAGACGTACATTTTCACCATTTCCATACCGAAGGCCCGGCTCCCTATGCCGAGGGCGGCGCCTTCCTGGACCAGGGCTTTTTCATCGGCCCCAATGTAAGGGAAAACGTAGGAAAGGGCCTGGCCGATTATCTCCCCGTCAATCTCTATGAAACCCAGGCCATGTACCGCAACGGCGCGCTCCGGTGCGACGTGGCGTTGGTGCAGGTGTCGGAGCCCGTGGACGGCATGGTGTCGCTGGGCACCTCGGTAGACTGCTCCGTAGCTGCCCTGGAAGTGGCCCGCGAGCGTATTGCCGTGGTCAATCCCAACGTGCCCTTCGCCTATGGAGACCTGGTTCCCCTGGAGCGTTTCACGGCATTGGTCAAAGGAGATACGCCCCTCATTACCAAGGAATATGCCCAGCCTTCCGAAACGGACCAGGCCATCGGCCGTCACTGTGCGGAACTGGTGCCCGACGGCGCTTGCCTTCAGATGGGCATAGGCGCCATGCCCAACGCCATCTGTGCCTGCCTCCGTGACCACAAACACCTGGGCCTTCATACGGAAATGTTCTCCGACGGAGCCCTGCAGCTCATCCAGAAAGGCGTTATTGACAACTCCTGCAAGGTGATTGATACCGGCAAAGTGGTGGCCTCCTTCCTGCTGGGTTCCCAGAAAGTATACGACTTCGTGGACCGCAATCCCGCCGTGCTCATGAAGGAGATAGCCTATACCAACGACCCCTGGAACATAGCCCGCAACCCCGGCATGGTGTCCATCAATTCAGCCATCGAGATTGACCTGACCGGTCAGGTGTGCGCCGATTCCATCGGCACCCGCATCTATTCCGGTACGGGCGGCCAGCTGGACTTCGTGCGTGGTGCCAAGCTCTCCAAGGGCGGAAAGGCCATCATCGCCATGGCTTCCCGCACCACCAAGGGCATGCCCAAGATTGTGCCCGTTCTCAAGCCCGGTGCCGGTGTGGTTACGCCCAGGGCCGATGTCCAGTGGGTAGTGACCGAATTCGGCGCCGTGAACCTGTACGGAAAATCCCTGCAGGAGCGCGCCAAACTGCTCACCAGCATTGCCCATCCCGACCACCGGGAAGCCCTGGAACGCGCCGCCTACGAACGCTTCGGCCGATAATTAAAACCGCCAATATGAAAAACCCGTTCCCCGCCCTCCTGAAGAAATGGGCCGATTCCAGCTTGATTCTCCGCATCTTTATCGGCCTTGTCATTGGCGCCGTTCTGGCGCTGCTGGTGCCGGGCTGGACGTGGATAGCCGTCTTCGGAAAGCTCTTTGTGAGCGCCCTCAAGGCCATTGCCCCCATCCTGGTGGGCATCCTGGTCATTTCCTCCCTGGCCAAGGCCAACGGCGGGCTGGGATCCCGCTTCGGGACGGTGATAGCCCTGTATATCATCAGTACGCTCTCTGCGGCGCTGGTGGCGGTGGCGGGCAGTTTCCTGTTCCCGGTCACATTCCAGTTGCAGGACGTGGCGGAAGCCAGCGCACCGGCCGCCCTTTCGGACGTGTTCAGTAACTTGCTCACCAACATGGTCGCCAACCCCGTGACCTCCCTGTCTACGGCCAATTACATCGGCATACTCTTCTGGTCCATCCTCATCGGCCTGGGACTCAAGCTGGTGGCTTCAGGCGCTACCATCCAGGTAGTGGCCGACCTGGCCGATGTGATTTCCCTCATTGTCCGCTGGATCATCCAGTTCGCCCCCTTCGGCATCATGGGCCTGGTGTTCTCGGCCGTGTCGGAAAGTGGGCTGGAGATTTTTACCACGTATGGCCGTCTGATCCTGGTGCTGGTGGGCTGCATGCTCTTCAATACCACCATCCTCAATCCCTTGTGGTCCTTCCTGGCCACCGGAAAGAATCCGTATCCGCTGCTGTGGACCTGTCTGAAGGAGAGCGGCCTCCAGGCCTTCTTCACCCGTTCGTCGGCCGCCAATATCCCCATTAACATGGCCCTTTGCAAGAAGCTGGAACTGGATAAGGATTTCTATTCCGTGAGCATCCCGCTGGGCGCCACCATCAATATGAACGGCGCCGCCGTTACCATTACGGTGATGACGCTGGCCGTGGCCCACACACTGGGAATCGAGGTGAGTTTCGCAAGCGCCGTGTTCCTGGGTGTGGTGGCTACGCTGGGCGCCTGCGGTGCTTCCGGAGTGGCCGGAGGTTCGCTCCTGCTCATCCCCATGGCCTGTTCTTTCCTGGGCATCGGCAACGACATCGCCATGCAGGCGGTGGCCGTGGGCTTCATCATCGGCGTGGTGCAGGATTCCGTGGAAACGGCCCTCAATTCCAGCGGCGACGTCTTCTTCACCGCCACGGCCGAGTACCGCGAGTGGCGCAAGCTCAATGGAAAGTCCTGATTTTTTATTATCTTTGCAGGCTAAAACACAATTGCTATGGCAGAGAATACCCTCCTGGAGAAGGTGCTGAGCCTCCAGGACAAATACAAGAAGCTGGAAGAGCAACTGGCCGACCCCGCAGTGATTGCGGACATGAAGAAGTTTGTCCAGCTCAACAAGGACTACAAGGAACTGCAGCCCATCATTGCCGCCGGTCTGGAATACAAGAGACTGGTGGATGAACTGGCGCAGGCCAAGGATATCCTCATGAACGAAAAGGATGAGGACCTCAAGGAAATGGCGAGGGACGAGGTGGCAACCATCGAACCCAAGCTTCCGGAGATGGAGCAGAACATCAAGCTTCTCCTGATTCCGGCCGATCCCGATGACAGCAAGAACGCCATGGTGGAAATCCGCGGCGGCACCGGCGGTGACGAAGCCGCCATCTTCGCCGGCGACCTTTTCCGCATGTATCAGCACTTTGCCGAGCGCCGCGGCTGGAAGCTGGAAATCAGCGACCAGGCTCCCGGAACCGCCGGCGGCTACAAGCAGATTGTGTTCAAGCTTTCCTCCAGCACCGACGGTGTGTACGGCGTCATGAAGTATGAGTCCGGCGTGCACCGCGTGCAGCGCGTGCCCCAGACGGAAACGCAGGGCCGCATCCAGACATCGGCCGCTTCCGTAGCCGTGTTCCCCGAAGCCGGCGAGTTCGACATCGAGCTCAATCCGGCCGATATCCGCAAAGACCTCTTCTGCGCCTCCG
>JAFZWC010000020.1 GCA_017617475.1 Bacteroidales bacterium | reverse complement strand
CTCTCTCCAGAATCCGTGACCACCCTCGGTCCCGTAAGAGGGAGGGGCCCACAGCCAGTGCTCGAAGAGCACGGCGTATGGGAGGGGTCGCGAAGCGACGATTCTGGAGAGAGAATCTCCACCGTCGTCGGTGCTTACTCTACGGGAGAACGGACAAGGTCGTTCTTGAAGGTACAGGACGGATGCGACAATTTCTGCGCATATTGCACGGTGCCGTTTGCCAGGGGCCGGAGCCGGAACATCCCCATCTGCGAGTGCGTGAAGATGGCTCGGGAAATAGCGGCGCAGGGCGTGAAGGAAGTGGTGCTGACGGGCGTGAATACCGGAGACTTTGGAAGGACTACCGGAGAGAGCTTCCTGGATTTGCTCAAGGCATTGAATGAGGTGGAAGGTATTGAAAGATACAGGATTTCGTCCATAGAACCCAATTTGATCACGCCGGAGATTGTGGACTGGATTGCTTCCGGAACCAAGTTCCAGCGGCACTTCCACATTCCGCTGCAAAGCGGCAGCGACACGCTTCTCAGGCGCGTGGGCCGGCGTTACGACACCGCCCTCTTCGCTTCCCGCATCGACTACATCCGCCAGGCGATGGAACGCCCCGGAGAGGCCAAGGTGTTCTTCGGCATCGACGTCATTGTCGGCCTGCCCGGAGAGACCGAGGAACTGTTCCAGGAGACCTACAACTTCCTCAAGGAGCGCATCCGGCCGGCCTTCATCCACGTATTCCCCTACTCCCGCCGTCCCGGGACCCGGGCTGCGGAGTGGAAGGATCAGGTGCAGGATAGCGTCAAGACCCAAAGGGTGGCCCGGCTGGAAGAATTATGCGCTCAGCTGCATGCCGACTTCGTTGCAGCCAACAAGGGTGTCCAGGAAACCGTCCTGTGGGAATCTTCCGTCAAAAACGGCCTCATGGGCGGCTATACCGGCAATTACATCCGGGTGGAAAGGGCTTTTGACCCCGCGCGGGTAAACACTTTGGAGGAGATTGAGTTATGACCGAGCTGACATTTCTAGGAACCGGAACGTCGCAGGGGGTGCCCATCATCGCCTGCCAGTGCCCCGTGTGCAAATCGGCCGACCCCAGGGATAAACGCTACCGGGCATCGGCCTTCATCCGGCACGACGGTCTCAACATCCTGGTGGACGCCGGACCGGACTTCCGTTCCCAGATGCTGGCCAACGACATCCGTCATCTGGATGCCATTCTCATCACTCACGCCCATAAAGACCATACGGGCGGGCTGGACGACGTCCGTTCCTTTAATTATATCGACAAGAAAGCCGCCGAGATTTACTGCGAGCCGCTGGTTCTCAAGTCCTTGCAAAACGACTACGCCTACGCTTTCGCCCAGCATAAATACCCCGGTGCGCCGGAGTGGCATGTGCACCTGATTGACGACCGCCCGTTCCGCGTGGATTCCCTCGCCGGCACGGGAGACCTGGAGTGGGTGCACGACGTGGGCTATTTCTATCGGCAACCCGACGGCAGCCTCCAGCCATCGGACAACGCCATCCTGGAAGCGCCGCACGATCGGCCCAACATCATCCCCATCCGCGGCTACCACGACACGCTGCCCGTATTGGGCTTTCGCGTGGGAAACATCGCCTATATCACCGACATGAGTACGCTCCCGGAGACCGAATTCCCCAAGCTGCAGGGCCTGGAGCACCTTACCCTGAACACGGTGGGCTATTACCCCCACCACTCCCATTTTTCCCTGGAGCAGGCCATCGAGCTGGCCCGGAAGATCGGCGCCAAACATACCTGGCTCACGCATCTGAGCCACGCCTTCCCCACCCACAGCCGCTTCTGCCAGGAATTGCCGGATAGCATCCAGCCCGCATATGACGGCCTTACCATCCACGATTAATAACTAAAACCTATAACCACTATGACACAAGAAGTAATGCAGACCATCGACAGCATCCAGGTTAACCTGAATGCCGGTGGAATGAACACCATCAACATCATCCTGGCCTTCGTGATGTACGGCGTGGCCCTGGGCATCAAACCCCATATTTTTGTGGACGTGTTCCGCAAGCCCAAGTCCGTGCTGCTGGGTATGCTGTGCCAGCTGGTCCTGCTGCCGGCCTTCACCTGCGGCCTGGCCATCCTGCTCACCGGCTGGATTTCGCCCATGATGGGCCTGGGCATGATCCTGGTGGCCGCCTGCCCCGGTGGAAACATCTCCAATTTCATGAGTTCCCTGGGCAAGGCCAATATCGAGCTCTCCGTGAGCCTCACGGCCATTTCCACGGCGCTGGCTGTATTCCTTACTCCCTTCAACTTCTGGCTCTGGGGCACCCTGTACCTGAACAGCGCCGCCGTCACGGCCGATATCCCCCGGCTGGTGATTCCGCTGATGGATGTATTCAAGACCATCTTCATCCTGCTGGGCATTCCGCTGGTGCTGGGCATTCTCACCAGCCAGTTCCTGCCCAAGGTGGCCGACGCCCTTAAAAAGCCCCTCCAGTGGCTCTCCATCATCATTTTCCTGGCCTTGGTAGTTCTTTCCTTCAGCAGCAACATAGACGCTTTCCTGGTAAGCGTGAAGTACATCTTTATTGTGGTGCTCATCCACAACCTGCTGGCCCTGGGCATCGGCTACAGCGTAGGTACCATCGGCAAAGTGCCGTTCCGGGACCGCCGCACCCTCACCATCGAGACGGGCATCCAGAATTCCGGCCTGGGACTGGTGCTGCTGCTGGGCACGTCCATCTTTGCCAACTTCCCTCCTCACGGCGGAATGCTGGTCATCACCGCCTGGTGGGGCATCTGGCACATCATCTCCGGCCTCACCGTAGCCACCATCTTCAACCGTTCCAAGCGCAATGCCTAAAATCTGGGCCCCAGACCGGCTTTATTCCAGCCTCCGCTACTATGTAGACGCTTGTACCTGGTTCAGTTATGAGCGCATGCGAGTCACGGGTGCCATCCCCTCGGACGGGGCGGTCATCCTTACCCCCAACCATACCAATACGCTCATGGACGCGCTGGTGCTCCTGCGTACGCGTCACGCCCCCACGGTGTTCGGCGCCCGGGCGGACATTTTCCGCAAACCGGCGGCCAACCGGGCCCTCCGCTTCCTCAAGATCCTGCCCATGACCCGGGCGCGGGACGGCCTCCGCAACGTCACGGACAACTACCAGACTTTTTCCGAAATTGACGATACCCTGGCCCACGGCGTGCCATTCTGCCTTTTCCCGGAGGGGACGCACCATCCCGGACGGGTGCTGCAGCCCATCCGGAAAGGATTCGCCCGCCTGGCTTTCGCCAGTGCCGCCAGCCGGAAGACCTATCTGGTTCCGGTCGGCATCAATTACGGGCATTTCTTCCTGTACCGGAGCAGCTGCGAGCTCACCTTCGGCCAGCCCGTAGACGTCAACGCTTTCCTGGAAAGCCATGCGGAGCTCTCCGAACCGGAGCGTTTCCAGGCCATCCGGGAAATCCTGGACATGCGCATGCAGGCACTGGTTTACCCGGACCCTCCCCGGCGGCCCGCCGCCTGGCGGCGCTGGCTGCTCCTGCCCCTTTTCCCGGCCGCCGCTCTGCTGAGCCTCCCCATCTGGCTGCCGGCAGAGATTATCGTGAGGAAACTGAAGGACAAGGCGTTCGCCAATTCCGTGCGCTTCCTGTGCAAGATGGTCCTCACCCCGCTGGTGCTCCTTCTCTGGGCCCTGGTATTCGGCCTCACGCTCCCCTGGTGGGCCGCGCTCGGAATCATCGCCCTCTACTTCAGTTCCTACAGCATCTTCTATGACGTCCTGCCCCTCTTTGCCCGCCCGGTCAAGGAGGAGGAGGAAGAAGATTTGTAAAACTTTTTCGTCGGCAAAACGAAACGGCACGAAATATGCGTAATGCCCCTGCATCGTGTATTTTTACCTAAAACCTTTTCAACCATGCGAAGTTTTACAGCCCTCCTGCTTCCGTTGGCCGTAGTAGTTGCCGCCAGTGGCTGCGTCAAGGACGATATCTTCTCGTCCGACGATTCCGCTTCCCCCGCCTCCCCAACGGAGAACCCCGCGGTGGAAGAAGTTTCAGACGACACGTTCAACAGTGCCGATTTCACCCTTGAGGTCTCCGTCGCCTTTGCCCCCGGTGGCGCCTCGGTGAGCCGCGCCGGGGTGAGCGGTTATGAAGATGTGTCCGCAGACTTTTCGGTTTCCAAGAGCGGAAACCATGTCTCCATTACCTACAAAGGAACCGAACCGGTGCTCTACCGGCTTTCCGGCACGGCTTCCGACGGTTCCTTCAAGCTCTACAGCGAAAAGAAACAGGCGCTCCTCCTGAGCAACCTCTCGCTCACCAATCCTTCCGGCGCCGCCATCGACAACCAGAGCGGAAAACGCACGTACGTCATCCTGGAAGGCGTGAGCAGCCTCTCCGACGGCGCTTCGGCGGCCTATACAACCACCGGCGACGAAGACCAGAAAGCCGTCTTCTTCTCGGAAGGACAGCTGGTTTTCAGCGGATCAGGCAGCCTCTCCGTCAAGGCCAACAACAGCCAGGAGAAGTCCTGCATTGCCTCGGACGACTATATCCGGGTAATGGAAGGGCCTGTCATTCAGCTTTCTACGTCGGCCTCGGCCGGCCACTGCCTCCGCGGAAAGGACTATGTGCGCCTCTCCGGCGGCACGGTGGAGATTGAATCCGCCGCCGCCAAGAAGAAGGGCATTTCCTCCGAGAACTATGTGCTGGTGGAAGACGGCACACACACCATCAACGTAAGCGGCAAGGTGGCCTATGACGACGAAGACAAGGAATACAAAGGTTCGGCCGGCATCAAGGCGGACAATTACTTTGCCATGACGGGCGGCCGGGTGAGCATCACCAACACGGCCGGCGGCGGCAAAGGCGTCCAGGCCGGCAGTTACGACTACGACAGCAAAACCCACGCGGTGGCCAACTCCTATGTGAGCGGCGGTACGCTCATCATCAAGACCAGCGGCGCCGAGACCAACGACGAGTCGGCCAAGGGCATCAAGATTGGCTGGTCTACCAAGTCCGGCAACCGCGTTACGGGCTACGCCGGCAACCTGAACATCAGCGGCGGTTATGTGGAAGTGACCTGCTCCAAGGCGGAAGCCATTGAGAGCAAAGGCAATCTCACCATTTCCGGCGGCGAAGTCTATGCCTGTTCGGCCAGTGACGACGCCATCAACTGCCAGGCGGAGATGAACATCACCGGCGGTTATGTCTATGCCTATTCTTCCGGGAACGATGCCATCGACGCGAATCACGATATGAAGCTTTCCGGCGGCTATGTACTCGCAGTCTGCACCAAGGGCTCTCCGGAAGTAGCCCTGGACGCCAATACGGAAGAAGGCTACAAGCTCTACATCAACGAAGGCGCCACCGTGGTCGCATACGGCGGCCTGGAGAGCGGCTATTCGGCCGCCCAGAGCGTCTACAGCATGAATTGCACGGCCGGCAGCTGGAATGCGCTGTATGACGGCAGCGGCTTCCTGGCCGCTTTCAAGGCGCCTTCCGGCATCTCCAGCGTGG
>JAFZWC010000019.1 GCA_017617475.1 Bacteroidales bacterium | reverse complement strand
TGGAGAAGAACCTCGGTTCTATCCGCGACATGTCCCGTCTGCCCAGCGCCCTCTTCGTGGTCGACGTTCAGAAGGAAGCCAACGCCGTTAAGGAGGCTGTCCGTCTGAATATCCCGGTTATCGCTATGGTTGACACATGTTGCGATCCTACCCCGATTGATTATGTGATTCCGGCGAACGACGACGCTACGAAGTCCATCGAGCTCATCATGGATGTGATGTGCAAGGCCATCAACGAAGGCCTGGAAGAGCGCAAGCTGGAGAAGGAGAAGGAAGGTGAGGCCGCTCCCGTAGCCGAAGAGGCTGCCGCCGAGGTTCCCGCCAAGAAGCTCCGTCCCCGCCGCACCGCCGCCAAGGCCGAGGCCGAGACTGCCGAAGAAGCCCCCAAGGCTGAAGAGGCTCCCAAAGCTACCGAAGAGTAATTAACCGTTTAAAGCAAAAGAAACTATGGCTATCGCATTAGCAGATATCAAGAAGCTGCGTGACATGACCAGCGCCGGCATGATGGACTGCAAGAAGGCCCTCGAAGAAGCCGCAGGCGACTTCAAGCGTGCCGTTGAAATCCTTCGTGAAAAAGGTAAATCCACTCTTGCCAAGCGTGGTGAGAACGAGACTACCCAGGGTGCTGTTCTGAGCCGCATCAACGGCGGTAAGGCTGTCCTCGTATGCCTCGGTTGCGAAACCGACTTCGTGGCCGCCACGCCCGACTTCAAGGCTCTCGCCGCTTCCATCGCCGATACCGCTATCGCCGAGTTCCCTGCCGACCTCGAGGCCCTCAAGGCTGCCAAGGCCGCAGACGGTTACACCCTGGACGAGAACATCACCAACCAGGCCGGTAAGACCGGTGAGAAGCACGTTCTGGCTTACTACGGCGCCCTCGAGGCTCCCTTCGTGAGCGAGTACGTCCACTTCAACGGTAAGCTGGGCGCCATCGTGGCTTTCAACAAGGTGGTTCCCAACGAGATTGCCCGTGGCATCGCCATGCAGGTGGCTTCCATGAACCCCGTGGCCGTTGACGCCGCTTCTGTTCCCGCCGAGGTTATCGAGTCCGAGAAGACCATCGCCGAGCAGAAGACCAAGGACGAGCAGGTCCAGAAGGCCGTTGATAACGCCCTCAAGAAGGTCGGCATCAATCCCGCCCACGTGGATAGCGAAGACCACATCGAATCCAACACCGCCAAGGGCTGGCTCACTCCCGAGCAGGCTCAGCAGGCCCGCGACATCATCGCCAAGGTAGGTGCCGAGACGCTTGCCTCCCTCGCCTCCAAGGTGCAGATGATCGCCGGTATCGTGAACGGCCGTATCCAGAAGTTCCTGAAGGAGAACACCCTCATGGAGCAGGAATACCAGCTGTCCGACGACAAGGCTTCCGTGGCCGCCGCCCTCAAGGCTGTGGATCCCGAGGCCAAGGTAGTTGCCTTCAAGCGCTTCTCCCTCGCCGACTAATTACCCTCTGTCATCCTGAGCGAAGTCGAAGGATCTCAAGAATAAAGCCGGTCCCGTTGCGGGACCGGCTTTTTTTGTCTCCGTGAGCACCTGAGGTTCTGTATGCTCACCAAGCTCTTTTATCGGCCTGTCCGTGAGCACCGAAGGCCTTTTCTGCTCACGGAATCAATTCATTTGGCGGTAACGAAATCGAAGAAGATGTCTATGTCCTTCTTGTTCTTTAGCCGGACTATGTAGGCCTGGTCGCAGAGGTCGTCGGCCAATGCGGCAGGAACGCGTTCGCACATGGACAGCACGGCGCCGTACTTGTCCAGGATGTCCTGGTGGCTGTGCTTGTACGTGTGGCCGTCGCGGCGGCCGGCGTAGGCGCAGTAGTACTGTTCACCCTGCTGCTTGCGGGCCTCGTTGAAGGCCACCATATCGGCCCATATCTGGAACACGGAGGTAGAGTGGGCGAAGTTCATCATGTCGGGGGTGTAGCCTCCCGGCGGGCGCATGTTCACTTCCAGGCCCACATAGTCTCCCTTCTTGCCCAGGCCCTCGCGGTCGCGGTCCAGCTGGAAGAACTCCAGGTGCACGAAGCGGCTCTTGATGCCGAAGGCTTTCACCGTGCGGCGGCCCACAGCGGCCAGCTTGGCCGGAACCACCTTGTTGGTCCAGTAACACGTCTCCAGGTTGCCGTGTACAATTTCCATGATGGGCGTGGGGAAAACGGTGTTGTTCTCGAAGATAGGTTCACCCTGGGCGTTGAAAATGGCGTCGTAGCTAACCAGAAGGCCGGTGATGAACTCTTCAATCACAAACTGGCCGTAGTTGTTCTCGTGGTCCTTGAACCAGGCTTCCAGGTCTTTGTCGCTCTGGAGCTTGAAGGTGCCGGAGGCGCCCATGCCGTTGTCCGGTTTGGCAATGATGGGATAACCGGTCTTCTTGGTGAAGGCCTTCACGGCCTTGAAGCCCTCGGCCCCCTTGATCTGGCGGGCCGTGGGAATGCCGCCCAGAGCGTAATACTTCTTCATCTCGCTCTTGTTCTTGATGGCGGCAATATGGTCGTTCCGGATGCCGGTGGTTACGTTGAAGTCCGTGCGCAGGCGGGCGTCCTGTTCCAGCCAGTACTCGTTGTTGGATTCAATCCAGTCTATCTTTCCATACCGGTGCGCAAAGAAGGCTACGGCGCGGTACATCTCGTCGTAGTTTTCCAGGTCGTGCACCTTGTAGTAATCCGTAAGGCTTTGCTTGAGCTCCCAGGACAGGTTTTCGTAATTGGTGTCGGCAATGCCCAGCACGTTGACTCCATTGGCCTTGAGGCCGGCGCAAAACTGCCAGTAAGTTTGCGGGAAATGGGGAGAAATGAAGATTAAGTTCATAAAGCTATAGGATTTGTTTTCGTCCGATACGCGGCGCATGGCGCCCCGGGTTATTTCAAAGGCTTCTCCGCGAAGTTCCGCCGGATGGCCCTGTTTCTGAATCACATACCCTCCGTCCCGGAAGGTGAAAAAGCGGTGTCCCCAACTGTCGGGGAAAGCAATGTCTTCAAACAGCCGCAGACCGTCCACCTGGGCATATCGGACCTGCTCGAAATGCGGAATCAGGTTGATGTCCGTCAGGCCCAGCCCCTTAAGCCAGCGTTTGTATCCCGGGTCCACCGCCTCGCCGGGCATTTCGGGGTGGGAGTAGACGTCTTCGGCGCAGTTCATGCTTCCGGCACTGCAACCCAGCACCACACCATCAAAGCCCTTCAGCAGCTCTTTAAGGCCGATTTCGTGGATGAAGCGGTTCTGCGTGGGGACATGCCCGCCGCACATCACTATCCAGTCGGCCTTCTTCACCAACTCGGCCGCCTGCCCGGCGTTCCGGCGCTCCAGCATGACGATGGAGGCTGTCTTGATGCCGGATGCGTGGATGCATTGGCTCATCCCTTTCTTCACCGAATCCGTGAAACCCTTGTCGTCTGGGGCGGCGCTCACCAGCAGCACCCGGGGGTTCCGGTCCGGACCGGTGACTGCCGCCAAAGCGGCCTTGACCTCGGCCAGAAAGCCGTTGTCCGTGGTGAACGACGGTTCGCCGAAACGGGTGGGACTGCCGGTTAGGAATAATGTCATGTATGCAAATATACAAAAAAAGCTGCAGCCGCAGTCTCTTCCGCCAGTAAACCAATCTCTGTGAGCATATGGAGCCCCTGGTGCTTACGAAGGGGCTGAAAAAGGAGCTCGGTGAGCACGGGAAGCCTCGGGTGCTCACGAGAAGAAGGAGGCAAAGGGGCACGGGGACCAAACAGGGGGCCGATGTCCCCGTGCCCCCTTACCTCCTTCTGTCCCAAACCCTTTGCGGCTGTAAAGATTTTTTTGTAGATTTGCCGTTACAATCTCCAGTAAGAGCATTGTAGACATATTTTCAAATAGCGTTTGCTATTTATTCGGAACACTCAAAACTTGGCAGTTTTATAAATCAACTCCGGATAAGTCAGTGAACGTCCGCGCTTTGCGTGGATGTGACTTTTCCGTTGATGGGTTTGCCAAGACCTTGAGTGTGGATTATGATCGTCCACGCTTTTTTTGTGTCTTGGCAGGCCTCCGCGTAAGTCGCTTTCGCTGTTGGAAAACATACGAAAGCGCAGCTTATGGCCAACTCGAACAATCAGTTGCAGACGGCCAAGAAAGCCCGTGAAGATGAGTTCTATACTCAGCTCTGCGACATTGAGAACGAGTTAAGGCATTATAGAGCTCATTTCAAAGGCAAGACCGTATTGTGCAATTGCGATGACCCTCGGGTCAGCAACTTCTTCAAGTATTTCGCCCTCAACTTCGAGATTCTGGGGTTGAAAAGGCTTATCGCCACCTGTTACAAGAATAACGAGCCGGACTTGTTTTCAATGAACACCTGCGAACAGGCTGTCTATATTATCTACGAAGGTGACAAAAACGGGAATAAAGTACCTAACCCCTCTGAAATGGAAGTTCTTTCTCTGAAAGGAGACGGCGATTTCCGTAGTGAAGAGTGCATAGAATTACTCAAACAGGCAGATATTGTCTGTACGAATCCGCCGTTCAGTCTGTTTCGGGAATATGTTGCTCAGCTCATCAAATACGATAAGAAGTTTCTTATTATCGGAAACCAGAACGCCATCAAGTATAAGGAGATTTTCCCACTGGTCATGCAGGATAAGATATGGATGGGTTATGGATTCAAAAGAAACTGCGCCCACTTCATAACCAAGTACGAGGATACGGCATCTGATGCAGATCATCGTGAAGGGATGATTAGAGTTCCCAGTGTAACCTGGTATACTAACCTTGAAATACCTAGACGGCACGAACAAGTTATTCTTTATAAGCAATATACGCCGAACGAGTATCCCAAATACGACAATTACGACGCCATTAACGTTGATAAGACTACCGATATACCTTGTGATTACGATGGCCTGATGGGAGTTCCTATAACATTCATGTATAAGTATTGTCCTGAGCAGTTTGAAATTGTCGGCGTATTCAATCATGGTTGTGACAACGAATACGATTTAGCAAAGCCCATCTTAAATGGGAAAGAGCTCTATACAAGAATAGCAATTAGAAGAAAGAAATGAACATAGAACTTCACGAAATCACCATCCGGGACCTCTTCGAGGGCTATGTGGACAGCCAGGAAGAGGGCGTAGTTGCCTACGGTGGCCGGCTGGATGTCCGGCCCAAATACCAGCGGGAATTCGTCTATACCGGGAAGCAGCGGGACGAGGTTATCAATACAGTCCGGCATGGATTCCCTCTAAACATCATGTACTGGGTGAAAAAGGAGGACGGGAACTTCGAGGTTCTGGACGGCCAACAGCGGACAATCTCCATCTGTCAATACCTCAACAACGATTTCTCCATCGGCGAAAAGTATTTCCATACTCTCACTGATGACCAGCAGGCGCAGATCCTGGACTACAAGCTGATGGTTTATTTCTGCGAGGGCACGGACTCTGAGAAGCTAGACTGGTTCAAGATTGTGAACATCGCCGGAGAGAAGCTGTCGGATCAGGAACTGCGCAACGCTGTTTATACTGGGGCCTGGCTCACCGATGCCAAGCGGCATTTCTCCAAGAGCAACTGCGCCGGCATCGGTCTGGGCGATAAATACGTCCGTGTGGAGGTGAACCGGCAAGGCTTGCTGGAGTTGGTGCTCAAGTGGATCTCCGGCGGGAACATCGAGCAGTATATGGCCGACCATCAGCACGATCCCAACTGCAATGAACTCTGGCTGTACTACACCAGTGTCATCAATTGGGTGAAGACCATTTTCCCCACCTACCGCAAGGAGATGAAGGGCCTGCCGTGGGGTGAAATCTACAACGAATTCGGCAAGAAGCCACTGGACACCGCTGCCCTGGAGGCAAGGGTGGCAGCGCTGATGCAGGATCCCGAAGTACAAAAGAAGTCAGGCATCTACCAGTATGTCCTTACCGGCAATGAGAAGTTCCTGAACCTGCGGACCTTTGACGATGCCGTGAAGCGGGAGGTGTATGAGCGCCAGGGCGGCATCTGTCCCCACTGCGTGAAGGAGCACCGGGAGAAGACCCACTGGGAGATTGAGGAAATGGAGGCCGACCACATTACCCCTTGGGTGGAAGGCGGCAAAACGGTGGCCGAGAATTGCCAGCTGCTTTGCGTAGAGCACAACCGGCGCAAAAGCAGCAAATAGGCGTCAGTCGTCTTTTGCCACTGGGAACAACTGGTTTATCTGGTTCAAAGGTAGGGAGAGTACTTGCGCAATCTGTTTGTTATTGCTCATCAGTTCGGCCTTCATCCGTCGCGCGGCGGCCAAACGTTGGTCTGGAGTAAGGAGTTTTACGGTTTGCACTTTGTACCAATCGGCGACAATCCTGAATACATCTTCGTTAGGGAGCAGAATAGTTTCGCCTATCCAACGGGCCGTTTCGGCATCGGCCTCTACTCTGCGGGATAATTGGTGAAAATACTGATGGGCCGACTCGAAGAAACACTCGGCCCGCTTGTAATCTACAAAACAGGAACGAAGTATAGTACCATCCAAGACACGGTACTCTTGCGGTAGCACAATGTCCCTTTGCCGTGTTATAGCCCGTTTCTCTCTGAATGTCAATTGACTGAAGGGTGTTCCGGCATTGTAATATGCCAGGTTGTCATTAAACATCAGTTGTGCACTGCTCCATTTATATCCGGGCGGCGTACAGTTTCTTCCCGCAACATAAGGATTCCGGGAAACATAGAGGATAGCATTCCGGAGATTACGCAAATTAAGGATGGGTTTTACCCGAATGACCCATTTGGCCAGGGATGGATTTCCTTTGGCCAGCTGGTATCTTGACATGGCTTTTCTCAAGCGGTCCGTGAATAGTGTAACCATTTTTTCCGGTCCTTCCATCACAAAATGCAGATGGTTATTCATTTCAACTTCGTTCAACATACGGATGCCCAATCCGGCAAGGGCTACCGCAACCATGTTAGTGCCATTCATAAAGTCCTGGTCGCATGTGAACAGCAGCCATGGAAGATTCTCTGTTGTTACAATGAAGAAGGGGCCGCCGTCCAGAAAGCGCAGCTCACATTCTTTCTCCTTTTCCCAATAACTCATAGGCCTTTTTCTGCAAAGAAACGGAAAACCACCGGTGTAAAAAAGGTTTAAACGTTTAGTTTTGGGAATGGCTTTGTGAGGCCCTGGAAGGCCGATTCTCTTTTAGAGAAATAAGCAGGTTCGACACACGTAGTATGTTTGCCTGAAGGTGCGGTAAACACGGAGAGCCCTTGTTGCTCACAGAAGGGTCGATAGAAGAGCTAGGTGAGCACTGGACCCCTCTGGTGCTCACGAACAGGCCGTTGAAAGGGCTTGGTGAGCAAGGAAAGCCTCTGGTGCTCACGGAGGGACCGCCATGCCACCAAGGCCGATAACCAAGCCGGAAATTGAGGCTTTTTTCAAGTATGTAACAGAATAATGGACAATTTGTTTTATCTTTGCAGGCAAATTAGTTAGCAGATCCATTAACCTTAAAAGAATCTTATGAAAAAAGCTATCCGCGCAGCCCTTGTCTTACTGGCAGTATTAGTGGCTGTATCTTGCACCAAGACGGCTTCCAACACCTTTGCCCTGCTGGGCAGCTGGGAGCTCGTCCGTACGGACATCACCACCGGTGGCCACACTGAGACGGTTTATCCCACGGAAAAGGTTGTTTATGTAGAGTTCCACTCCGGCGACGAGTATGTATGGACAGAGGCTTCTCTGGGTGGTTCCACCACCATGACGGGCCGCTGGTACGTTGAGGACGACGTTGTCACACTCACCCAGACCAATGGTACCCACCGTGTTTTCCATATTGAAGAAACCGGTCTCACCCGGCTGGTCCTTACCGAGACCATTACCGAGAACGGTGTCACTACCGTGTACCGCGACACCTATAAATCTTACGTGGCCAAATAATCACTGACCCATTGGGCCAAAGGATTGTCCCAAAGGTCGCTGACACAGCGTCCGGGGCACGAAAATTTCAGTATCTGCGAAGAAAATTGTATCTTTGCAGATACTGAAATTTTGTAGTGTATGCCCCAAGCAGTAGGACACATCGCTCAGGTCGTAGGACCGGTCGTAGATGTGCATTTTAACATATCGGCCCGCGAAGCCGAGAATGAACTCCCCCGTATCAACGATGCCCTCAAAGTGGCCCGTCCCGACGGTCGCGAGGTAGTCCTGGAAGTGCAGCAGCACATTGGTGAGGACACGGTTCGCGCCGTGGCGCTGGATTCGACGGACGGTCTCAGCAGAGGCCTGGAGGTGGTGAATACCTTCCAGCCCGTGACCATGCCCGTGGGTACGCAAATCCGTGGCCGCGTGATGAATGTCACCGGCGAGTCCATAGACGGTATGGCCGAGCTGGACAGGGGAAACGCCCTTCCCATCCACCGCGAGCCGCCCAAGTTCGAAGATCTCACCACCAGCCAGGAAGTGCTGTTCACCGGCATCAAGGTCATCGACCTTCTGGAGCCCTACCTCAAGGGCGGAAAGATCGGCCTGTTCGGCGGCGCCGGCGTGGGCAAGACGGTGCTCATCAAGGAGCTCATCAACAACATTGCCAAGGCACACAACGGTTTCTCCGTGTTCGCCGGCGTGGGTGAGCGTACCCGCGAGGGCAACGATCTCCTGCGGGAAATGATTGAATCCAACGTCATCCGTTACGGAGAGGCTTTCAACAAAGCCATGGAAGAGGGTAAATGGGACCTCTCCCTGGTAGACCACAAGGAACTGGAAAAGAGCCAGGTGTCCATGGTCTTCGGCCAGATGAACGAACCTCCGGGAGCCCGTGCCAGCGTGGCCCTGAGCGGCCTTACCCTGGCCGAAAGCTTCCGAGACAGCGACACCGGCGCCGGTCCGCGTGACATCCTCTTCTTCATCGACAATATCTTCCGTTTCACCCAGGCGGGTTCCGAGGTTAGCGCCCTGTTGGGCCGTATGCCTTCGGCCGTGGGTTACCAGCCCACCCTGGCCACCGAAATGGGTAAGATGCAGGAGCGCATCACCTCTACCAAGAACGGCTCCATCACTTCGGTGCAGGCCGTATATGTGCCGGCCGATGACCTGACGGACCCCGCTCCGGCCACCACGTTCTCCCACCTGGATGCCACCACGGTGCTTAGCCGTAAGATTACGGCCTTGGGCATCTACCCGGCCGTGGATCCGCTGGAATCCACTTCCCGCATCCTGGACCCGAACATTGTGGGCAAGGAGCACTACAACACCGCCCAGCGCGTGAAACAGATTCTCCAGCGCAACCAGGAGCTGCAGGACATCATCGCCATCCTGGGCATGGACGAACTCTCCGACGAAGACAAGACCACGGTCAACCGCGCCCGCCGCGTGCAGCGTTTCCTGTCCCAGCCGTTCTTTGTGGCCGAACAGTTTACGGGCGTTCCCGGCGTGATGGTTTCCATCGAGGACACCATCAAGGGATTCAATATGATTCTGGACGGAGAGGTGGACTACCTCCCGGAACAGGCCTTCCTGAACGTGGGTACCATCGAGGATGCCATTGCCAAGGGTGAGGCCATCCTGGCTGCCGCCAAATGAGCATAAAACTCCATATTCTGAGTCCGGAAGGGACTTTGGTGAAAAGGACGGTGGAGTTAGTCACTCTGCCGGGCCTCAAAGCGCCGTTCACCGTGCTCCAGGGCCATGCCGACCTGGTCACCGCCCTGGTGGCCGGCAACATCCGCTATGTGGCCGACGGCAAGGAGGAGTTCTTCCCCATCCGCGAAGGCTTCGCCGAAGTGAGTGACAACACCGTTACCGTCTGCGTGGAAGTATGATCCTGACCTTCCTCATATCACTGATGATGTTTTGCCAGCCGTCCGAAGGGGCCGAATCCCCCTCCGGAGCATCGGCCATCATTTCTGCGACGGAGGGGGATGCCCCGGAGGGCGGCAATTCCTTCGACATGGACGAGTACCTCTACGGCCATGTGATGGACGCGTACGACTGGCACATCACTACGGTGAACGGGAAGCACATCAGCATTCCGCTGCTGGTGATTGTGCACAGCAAGGAGACGGGCTGGCATGTGTTTTCATCGGCCAGACTGGCCCATGGGCACGAATATGAGGGATTTTACATTCTGCACGACGCTGAGTCTCACAAGGACAAAGTGATGGAGCACACGGCTCAGGGAGACGTGCGCCCGCTGGACATTTCCATCACCAAGAACGTGGCGGGCGTCATGTTCAACAGCCTGGTGCTGGTGCTGCTGGTGCTGCTGGGCGTAAGGTGGTACCGCAAGCACGACGCCCGTGAGGAAGCCCCCGGCGGGTTCAGCGGCCTGCTGGAAATGCTGGTGATGATGGTGGAAGACGACATCATCAAACCTTGTATCGGCAAGGATTACAAACGCTATTCGCCGTACCTGCTCACCGCCTTTTTCTTCATCTTCGTGAACAACCTGCTGGGCATTGTCCCGTTCTTCCCGGGCGGGGCCAACATCACCGGCAACATTGCCGTCACCTTTGCCCTGGCCATGTGCACCTTCCTGGCGGTGAACCTG
>JAFZWC010000018.1 GCA_017617475.1 Bacteroidales bacterium | reverse complement strand
TCCCGAGGGCTCCTATGCCGATGAAAACATGAAAAGCACCGTGGTGCCTTTCCGCAACGGCATCATGCTGGCAGTGGCGGCGGGCCTGGCCGAAAGCCGGGACCTGGACGCCATCCTGCTGGCCAACCACAGCGGGGACCATGCCATCTATCCGGACTGCCGCCCGGAATTCATCGACGCCTTTGCCGCGGCCGTGAAAGCCGGCACCTATAATGGTGTAAAGGTACTTTCCCCTTACTGCAACATCACCAAGCGGGACATCGCGCTGCGGGGCCGGGCCCTGGGCATCGACTATTCCAAAACCTATTCCTGTTACAAGGGAGGGGAGAAGCACTGCGGCAAGTGCGGCACCTGCACGGAAAGGAAAGAAGCCCTGGAAGGCTTCGATCCAACGGAGTACGAGCTTAATTGAAAAGCGTTACAGCCGGTCCAGGTGGCAAAGGATGAGGTGCCCTTGGGCGTCTCTCAGGTGCATGCCGCCTCCGCGGCAGTATTTCCAGAACTTACAGGAGGCGCAGGCGTCCTTTTTCATCCATGAACGGTCCCGGTAGGGGCCGAAGCGGTGCTCCCAGACATCCATGAAATCGTCCCGGTAGATGTTGCCCTGGGTGTAATCGGCCCTTATGCTGGGACAGGCCGAGATAGATCCGTCGGCCAGGACAGAACCCACCGTTACCCCGGCCTGGCACATATAAAACTGGCTGCGGACCTCTCCCTCGTAATTGCCCAAAAAGCCTTCGCAGCCGAAGGAGGCCATGATGACGCTTTCCTTACGTGTGGCACGGATGAAATCCAGCAGGCCGCGGTGCTCCTCCTTCGTCAGTTGCAATTCCGGGTCTTCGGCGGCGCGTCCTACCGGAAAAACGGTGAAAAGTCGCCATTCCTTCAGGCCCAGGCCGATGAGGAAATCCCGGATTTCGGTCAGGTGGGGATAGTTGCGGCGGTTCACACAGGTAACCACATCGAATTCTATCTCTCCCGAATCAATGACCATCCTGATGGCGTCGGCCGCCCGCGCAAAGGAGCCTGCGCGTCCCCGCATCCAGTCGTGGTCTTTTTCTAGCCCGTCCAGGCTGATGGTCATGGCCCGGAGGCCGCTGCCAAGCAGGAGGGCATACCGCTCCTGCGTTAAAAGATACCCGTTGGTGACCATCCCCCAGGGGAAACCTTTCTCATAGATCATGCGGCCGCATTCGTCCAGGTCCGGCCTCATCAAAGGCTCCCCGCCAGTGATGTTGATCATGACTTTGTGGGGGTCCATATGGGCAGCCACGCTGTCCAGGACCTTTCCAAAGTCCTCTTTGGGCATATCCTTGGCCAGCGCCGTGGCCTTGCAGTCGCTTCCGCAGTGGCGGCACCGGAGGTTGCAGCGGAGGGTGCATTCCCAAAAAAGTTGCCGGAGCGGATGCTTTTCAATCACATCGTCCTGCAACTTTTTTACAATATCCAGCGCCAGACGGCGCTTGAAGGAAAGCTTTTCCATTCCTATTCGGCCTTCTCCAACTGGGTATTGGCCGTGATGGTATAATCACCCTCGTACCAGGAGCCACTCCCTTTCTTGGTCTGCTCAACGGAAAGATCGGCCCTTTTTAGCACACGGGTATTGTAATGACCTTTAAGATCTTCCAGTTTGACGGCTCCTTTCTCGAACTCATCGGGCCAGTCGTACCGCATCCGTTCCACCTCAAAATGCCCCTTGGCATCGGAATAAGTGGTGTCATTTACCCAGGAGGGTTGGTCTTCTCCCCTGGGAAGGGTAACCACACGGATTCCTTCCACCGGTTTTCCGGCAGCATCCGTCACATCGCCAATCAGTTTGAAATTGGCATTGGGCTGTCCGTATTCAACGCGCCCTAAACCAATCTGTTTACAACTGTTGAACCCCAAAAGGGCCAACAGACCGCCTAATACATATTGCCAGCGAATCTTCATAGTGTTATCCTTATCTACAAAAACTTCCAGCCCAGGCCGCCATAGGCCAGGGTGGCCACGTTGCCCAATGCCAATTCTACAAAGAAATAGAGGTGTTCTCCTCCGGAACGAAGTCCCAGCAGGGTAATGTCCGGCAAAACGGCAGCTGTCCGGCTGGAGACATCATAGACAACACCCACACCGGCTCCGGAATACAGTTTAACTATCTTGTCGGGTGTGTACAGGAAGCGATAACGGAGCGTGAGGGCCGGGGCAAAGGCGGTGGCACTGCCCGCCGGCGTCCCTTCTTTGCTCACATCATACCGGGGATTGCCATAGGGGTCTGTCCCAAAAACGGGATATTCTTTAAGCTGATAATGGCGCCAGTTGAGCTGGGCCGTTGCGGTGAATTCGCTTCGACGGCTCACTCTTAAGATTCCCGTCAGGGTAACCATGGGCGCGTTCCCTCTTTTGTTGGTAATCATCTGCCCTTTTTGAGCCAGGGCACTTTCCGTACTCCTCCCGGGAACCATAGTCATATAGAGAGGCGCGATACCGGTACCCACTTCCAAGGACCAGCTTTTTTGGTAGACCGACGGCTCCTGTGCCCAGGAAACGACGCAGATAAGCAGCGTGGCCGCAGCTGTGAGAAATCGGGATTTCATCGGCCTACAGTTTATTGTAGAGCTTGATGACAACCTCACGCTCCTGAAGGTCGGCCAACGTGGTGTCCTTGGCCTGGAATTGGTTTTCCGGATCCATGAAACTGACAACGGGCCCCACTACATTCCTGTCATAGTGAAGGATGACCCGGCATTTGCCGTCTTCTCCCGTTACACCGACTTCCTCCTGCTGGCCTTGATATGTACTCCAGGGCTTGCTCAGAATCTTGATTCCTTTGAGCGGTTCGCCCGTGGAGCGGGAAACGACGGAAAAAGACATGGGCGCCTCTTCCCCTCTTTCATCATAGAGCGGGGAGTACGGAGTCCCGTAACAGGCCTGGAACACAAAGAGGGCTCCTGTAAGCGAAAAGCCCTTGAGAAGATGATGCAGCCATTTCATATCGCAAAGATAGGTAATTTCAGTCTTATAATCCACGATGTTGGGAAAACTTGCACGGGAGAATGCAAGAAATTGGAAGCAGTGGATTATCTTTGTAAAAAATACCTGTCGTGAACCCTTTTTTATTCCGTCTTTTCCGGGACAACGAAATCAAGGTGCATGAACTCAACTACCTGTTTTGGGAATGTACCACACGCTGCAACCTTCGCTGCCGCCACTGCGGGAGCGACTGCTCTGTCCTGAGCAGGGAAAAGGACATGCCGCTGGAGGACTTCCTGGGTGCGCTGGATACCATTCCCCGGGAGCATCGGCCCCGACCTTTTACCGTAGTGCTCACCGGAGGAGAACCCCTGATGAGGCCGGATATCGAGACGGTGGGGAGGGAAATCTTCCGCCGGGGTTTCGGCTGGAGCATGGTCTCCAACGGCTGGTTCTATGATGCCGATATGCATCGGCGCCTCCGAGATGCCGGACTGGGCGCCCTCACCATCAGCCTGGACGGGCTGGAGGCGTCCCACGACTGGATGCGCGGTATCCCCGGCAGCTATTCCAGGGCGTTGAGAGCCATTGGGCTGGCCGCTGGAGAGACGCTTTTCAATGCCGATGTGGTGACCTGCGTCAACAAGCGTAACCTGGCGGAATTGCCGGAAATCCACCGCATCCTCACGGACACCGGCATCGGCCAATGGCGCCTGTTCACCGTCATTCCCATCGGCCGTGCGGCAAATGACCCGGAGATGCACCTGTCCGATGACGAATTCGTCGGCCTCATGGATTTCATCCAGGCCAGGCGGGAGGAAGATAGTCCCATGAAAACCACCTTCAGCTGTGAAGGTTATCTGGGCCGATATGAAGAAAAGGTGCGCGATGTCCGTTATTTCTGTCATGCCGGCGTGAACATCGCCTCCGTCCTCATCGACGGCCGCATCTGCGCCTGTCCCAACATCGACAGGGACCTGTTCTCGCAGGGAAACATCTATGAGGATAACTTCTACGAGGCCTGGGTACAACGCTTCCAGCCTTTCCGCAACAGAGACTGGGCCCGGAAAGGTCCGTGTGCAAACTGCAAACAGTGGAAGAACTGTCTGGGCGGCGGTATGCACAACTGGCACACCCCGGCTGATGAGGTGCTTCAATGCCACTACGTTAAAACTGTATAATCGCTTTTTTTTCGTATCTTTGCAATTCTAAAATTGACAGTTGTATGAAGAATTTTGTGGAAGAACTCCGCTGGCGCGGAATGATTCAAGACATAATGCCCGGGACCGAGGAAAAACTGATGGAAGGTCCCAAGGCGGCTTACGTTGGCATTGACCCTACCGCCGATTCCCTGCACATCGGCCATCTGGTGAGCGTGATGATTCTCAAACACTTCCAGAGCTGTGGCCACAAGCCCTACGCCCTGGTGGGCGGCGCCACCGGCATGATCGGGGACCCTTCCATGAAAAGTGCCGAG
>JAFZWC010000017.1 GCA_017617475.1 Bacteroidales bacterium | reverse complement strand
GGTCCTGGCTAGGTGCTCGTGTTGAATTATCCCTTCGATTCAGCCTGTGTGCCTGGCCTGCGGCCCTGCCGCGCCTAACGGCTTGCCTGCTCATCATTTTGGAAGCGGGGTTCCAAAATGATCGAGCCCTTATAAGGGGCATAGCCCACACTTCTTCCTCATCACCAGAATAACACCCTCACCACCTGCCCTATAAAGAATAGGGGCGCACACATTGATAGTGCGGGGCTTTGCCCCGAGCCCCGAAATGAAAAGGCTGCTACGCAGTGATCCCTCGACCTCGCTCGGGATGACAACAAAACAAAAGCAGCAACCTGAAGGCTGCTGCTTCGATTGGAGCGGAAAACGAGACTCGAACTCGCGACCCCGACTATTTGGCGGCGGCTTCGGCCTCTTTCACCATTTCTTCGTCGGCGGAAACGTAGATTTCTACACGGCGGTTCTGGGCGCGACCGGCTTCGGTCTCATTGTCGGCCACGGGGAAGTTGAAGGAGAGACCCTCTGCGTGGATGCGGTCCTTCTTGATGCCCTTCTTCTGGAGGTAGGTTGCTACGCTGGAGGCACGCTGGTCGGAGACCTTCTGGTTGGCGGCCTCTGTACCTACGTTGTCCGTGTGGCCGTAGATGGTGAAGTTGGTATGGGGCATGTCGGCCATTTCTTCTGCGAACTTATCCAGCTGGTCCTTGGCTTCCTGCTTAAGGCCGGATTTGTTGAAGTCGAAGAGGATGCCGCTGTCAAAGGTGACCTTGATGGCGGTGAGGCCGTTCACGTCCGTGATGGTCTCTACCTGGGCGTTCTCCAACTCTGCCAGTTCCTTGGCTTTCTTGTCCATGGCATTGCCGATGATAGCGCCGGTACCGGCACCCACAGCAGTTCCAATGGCTGCGCCAATGGCAGCACCCTGACCGTTACCTCCAATCAGGTAGCCGACGCCAGCGCCCAGAGCAGCTCCGGCACCCGTGCCGATGAGTGCACCCTTACCAAGATTGGACATACCGCAGCCTGCCAGGATGGCGCCGCAAAGAAGAATGGTTGCAAATTTTTTCATGTTATAAATAAGTTTAAAGTTGTTTCGTGTAACAAAGATAGTAAATTTTTTGACAAAAAGTTTGGAAGTTCAAAAAATCGTTGTACCTTTGCATTCCCGTTAAACAACGGATCATTGACAACACTGCGGAAATAGCTCAGTTGGTAGAGCACGACCTTGCCAAGGTCGGGGTCGCGAGTTCGAGTCTCGTTTTCCGCTCAAATCGAAGCACTTCAGCATTGCGCTGAGGTGCTTTTTGGTTATGTGGCAGGTCCCCGACGTCGCAGGTCCCCGTTTTTTGGCTGATGTGCGACGCTTTTCGGTCACTCAGTGCTTCTGGCGTCGCAGATCTGGCAATTTTTGGGGACCTGCGACGGCTTCCCCCGCCACCTGCAACGTTTTCCCCTGTCACCTGCGACACCCGAGCACCAATATGGCCGGTTTTGTGCTCGAAGGCAGCAAAATGACGCGCTCGAGCACCAGGAGGGCGCAATCCGTGCTCGGAGCAAGGAGATGCGTAGCAATAAGTGCTATGCCGGAGGAGTAGCCGTCAAGGCCCTCTTCTCCGGGGGGCGCCAGGGCACCTGAACGTTGGAGCGGCGCCTTATCCTTCCGGCAGAAAAAAACTATTGGGTTAACTGGAGTTTGATGAGTTCCCGTTTAACGTCCGGGCCGTATGCGTAGGCGCCTACATCAAGGCTGTCCAGGAGATAGAGGTCGCTGCCTTTGAAGAGGGTTTTTTCTGCCTGGGTACGGATTTCATGGGCTTTGTCCAGAGACTCCTTGGGAATGACCAGATGGCAGGGAATCACGTAAGCAACGGGATTGAGGGCGGCAGCGTGGGCTACGGCCCGGACACCGCCCGGATTCTCTGCCAGGGCGGCCAGTTCCGTGTAACTGTACAGTTTGCGGGGCAGGTCAAAGAGCGTTTTCCAGACCTTGAGCTGGAAAGGCGTACCAAAGAGCCTGAGATCTTCCCAGGTGAGGAACTGGGCAAATTCCAGTAACTCCGGCGTGGAAATCTTGCGGGTGCCCACAGTGCCGGTTTCCCTGGCCGGCAGCGCGGCCACTGCGGCGGCAATGCCAGGCAGGTGACGGTAGTCGCCTGCAATGGAGGCAACCTTCCCGTCAATTTCTGTAACAATCCAGTCCATGGCTTATTTCAGATAAGGTTTCAACTGATCCCAGGAAAGCGTCCCCGTGACAATGCCCAGGGCGTAAGGCCCCACCTCATAGGGTTGGTAAACCCATTGCACTCCGGCTGCACTCACGGAGAAATTCCCGTTGGGGGCCACCTGTTCCACTTCCAGCAGACCGGCCAGTTCCGGGTCCTCTGCCATAAGCGTATCCATAACGTTCTTTTGCAGCAAAGCCGCAACAGGAGCTTCGAAGCCAGGTGCAAACAGGTCTTCCTGGGAAAGTACCGCGCCGGTAGTTTTGTCAAAGACCACCATGCTCATGGTCTGAATACCATGCGCGCCGCCACGGAAACTGTAATAGGTTAACTGATAATTGAGCCAGTTCTTATAACTCCCCGTGAAAAGACCGCCCATCCTGTCCTCCCAGGTGAGAATGCCGCCCGGTTGCTCCGGAGCGCCGTTCTCTGTGAGATACTCGTCTATCAGATTCTCACGGTACGCAATGGCGGCCTCTTCAATTGAGCCGGCATTCCCCCCTTCCAGGTCAAAGGCCTGCAGCGTGATGGCAGAATTGATATTCTCCTTGGCTTGCGCCCGCAACCCGTCAACCACATACTCTACGCTGACCGAGAAGAACAGCGAGTCCTGACTGCCCTCTGAAAGGGGCATTACCAGGTTGTCCTGATAGCTGTCTGTATGAAGGCCGCAACTGACTGCCAGAAGCAGCACCGCAGCAAGGGAGAGCATCTGTTTCATAGTGTTAGCATTGAATTCTCACAAGGCGAATATAACAAATTTTGCCCGAAAGTCCAAAAAGCCCGGCCTGGAAATCAGGTCGGGCTTTTTTGCAAGGTTGCAGGCGCGATTATTCGGCTGCGGGTGCCTCGGCTGCGGGAGCGGCTTCTTCTGCTGCGGGGGCAGCGGCTTCGGCCTTCTTGGCGCGGCTGCGGCGGGTGGTCTTCTTGGCCTCTTTCTTTCCGGAAGCGAGGGCCAGCTCGTTGAAGTCCACCAGTTCTACCAGCACCATCTCTGCGGCGTCACCGGTGCGGAAACCGGTGTGGAGGATACGGAGATATCCGCCGGGACGGTCGGCCACCTTGGGAGCGACCGTGCGGAAGAGTTCGGCCGTGGCCTCTTTGTCCTTCAGGTAGCTGAAGACAACGCGGCGGGAGTGGGTGGAATCTTCCTTGGACTTGGTGATAAGGGGTTCCACGTACGGCTTCAGGGCCTTAGCCTTGGCTTCGGTGGTGGTGATCCTCTTCTTCAGGATGAGGGAGGATGCCATGTTGGCGAGCATAGCCTTGCGGTGACCGCTCTTACGACCAAGATGATTGACTGCTCTATTGTGTCTCATTGTTAAACGATCTTTTTCTTAGGTTCAATATTGTACTTGGTGACATCCATGCCGAAGGAAAGCTTCATCTTCTCTACCAGGAGGTCAATCTCATTCAGGGACTTGCGGCCGAAGTTGCGGAACTTCATGAGCTCTGCGCGGTTGTAGGACACAAGGTCTGCGAAGGTATCGATGTCGGCGGCTTTCAGGCAGTTGAATGCGCGGACGCTCAAACCCATGTCTGAAAGTTTGGTAAGGAGAAGATGACGCATCCTCAGGGACTCCTCGTCAAGTTCTTTGCTGTCGGCCTCTACTGAAGATTCGATGGCGATCTTCTTGTCGTCCGTGAAGAGCTTGAAATGGTAGATGAGGATGTTGGCTGCATCCTGCAGGGCGGCCTCCGGGGAAATGGAACCGTCGGTGACAATCTCAAGGTTGAGTTTCTCGTAGTCGGTCTTCTGTTCCACGCGGTAGTTCTCCACGGTCCAGTTGACTTTACGGATGGGGGTGTAGATAGCGTCCACGGGAATGGTGCCGATGGGCGTATTCTCATCCCGCTCTTCCTCTGCCGGGACAAAGCCGCGGCCCTTGGTGACAGTCAGGGAAATAGTGATTTTGACGGAGGGCTCCAGCGAGCAGATGTGCAGCTCGGGATTCAACACCTTGAAAGAAGACAATCCTTTGGAGATGTCCTCAGCGGTAAACTCCTGCTTGCCGCTGACAGTGATATTCGCCACCTCAGAGTCTACAGTGTCTACCATCCTGCGGAAGCGGACCTGCTTCAGGTTCAGGATGATATCCTGCATTCCCTCCATCACGCCGGGGATGGTCTGGAACTCGTTCTGGACACCCTCGATCTGAATCTGGGAGATGGCGAAACCTTCCAATGAGGCGAGGAGAATGCGACGGAGGGCGTTGCCGATGGTCTGTCCGTAGCCAGGCTCAAGAGGTCTGAACTCGAAACGTCCAACGGTCTCGGTGCCTTCGAGCATGATCACCTTGTCCGGTTTCTGAAATGCTAAGATTGCCATAATGATTGTGGTGTTAAATCTGTTACTTGGAGTAGAGGTCAACGATGAGCTGCTCGTTGATGTTCTCGGGAACTTCCTCGCGGGCGGGGACGTTCAGGAACTTACCGGTGAGGTTGGCAGCGTCGGCCTCCAGCCAGGAATACTTGGCGGCGGAAGCGATGCTGGCCTGAATAACCTCCAGGCTCTTGGAGCGCTCGCGGACGGCGATCACCTGACCGGGCTTCACCTGGCAGGACGGAACGTTGCAGACAACGCCATCCAGGGTGATGTGACGGTGCAGGACCAGCTGACGGGCAGCGGGACGGGTGGGAGCGAAGCCCAGGCGGTACACCAGGTTGTCCAGACGGGACTCGAGCAGGAGGACCAGGTTCTCACCGGTCTGACCCTTCATGCGGGCAGCACGGGCGTAGGTGTTGCGGAACTGACGCTCCAGCACACCGTACATGTACTTGACTTTCTGCTTCTCCTTGAGCTGGGTGCCGTACTCTTTCTGCTTTTTGCGCTTGGCGGCCAGGCCATGCTGTCCCGGAGGCGTATTTCTCTTTTCAAAGGTCTTGTCAGGGCCATAGATGGGCTCGCCGAACTTACGGGCGATGCGGGTGGTAGGACCAGTATATCTTGCCATAGTTCTTCTTCTTTAAAAATTAAACTTTACGGCGGCCCTTAGGACGGCAACCATTGTGCGGCATAGGGGTTACGTCGATGATTTCGGTCACGACGATGCCCGCGTTGTTGATGGTGCGGATGGCGCTCTCACGGCCGGAGCCGGGGCCCTTCACATAGCACTTGACCTTCCTGAGGCCAGTGTCGAAAG
>JAFZWC010000016.1 GCA_017617475.1 Bacteroidales bacterium | reverse complement strand
GAACGCAGAAGACAATGGGAGGGGCCGGAGTGGAGCGAAGCGGAACGGAGTCCCCCGGGAGGGCATCCCTTCCTCCGACTCCTCATCCATACATAAAAAAGAGAGTGACCTAAGTCAATTTGACTTTTTGGTCACCCTCTTAGTTTTCTACGGGAACCACAATCATGTTCTCAATGTCCTCCACCCATTGCCGGAAGAGCTTGTCCGTAGCCATGAGGTCCTGAACGGTGTTGCAGGCATGGAGCACCGTAGCGTGGTCTTTGCCTCCCAGCTCTGAGCCAATGGTACTTAGCGAGCAGTTCTGGATAAGGTTGCGGCATTCGTACATGGCAATCTGGCGGGCCTGCACAATCTGACGCTTGCGGGTGGCCGACAGGAGCATTTCGCGCGTGATGTTGAAGTACTCGCACACGCTGGAGATAATGAGGTCCGTGGAAATCTCCTTCTCCTGTTCTCCAACAATCTTTCCGCTTACGGACTGGGCCAGTTCCACGTCAATGTCCCTGTGGCCCAGCGTGGCGTAGGCCACCAGCGAGGTGAGGGTGCCTTCCAGTTCGCGGAAGTTGGTTTTGACGCGGGAAGCCAGGTAAGTGAGAACATCCTCACTTAGCCTTACGCCTTCGCGCAGGGCGCGGGAGCGCAGCATTTCCAGACGGGTGGCATAATCCGGCTTCAGAAGCTCTACGGACAGGCCCCACTTGAAGCGGGACATCAGGCGGTCTTCGAAGTTCTGGAGGTCTACCGGAGGACGGTCGCTGGTGAAAATGAGTTGTTTGCCGTTCTGGTGAAGGTGGTTGAACACATTGAAGAACGCGTTCTGGGAGCCCTTTCCGGCCAAATCCTGGATGTCGTCCACAATGAGGACGTCCATTCTCTGATAGAAAGCAATGAAATCTACAATGCGGTTGTTCTGAACGGCATCCATGTACTGGGTCTTGAACTCATGTCCGGTGACATACAGGACCACCTTGTCCGGGAAACGTTCTTTGATTTCAATGCCAACAGCCTGTGCGATGTGCGTTTTGCCCAGACCCGGACCGCCGTAGAGGAAGAGCGGGTTGAACGGGGTTTTGCCGGGCGCCTGCGAAATGCTTTCCGCAGCGTTCACGCCCAGTTTGTTGCACTCCCCTTCCACCAGGTTGCCGAAGCAGTATACCGGGTTCAGGCGCGGGTTGATCTTGAGCCGCTGCAGGCCCGGAAACACGAAGGGACTGGGCTTGCCGGCAGGCTGATAAGTGGGAACCGACACGGGATTGTTGGTAGGGGCCGATGCCGGGCTGGAGGGCAACACCATTCCTTCCCTGTTTTGCACGGGACGTACCAGATAGAACAGCTGACCGTCCGTGCCTATGGCGCGCTTGATGGTAAGGCGAAGCAGCTCTTTATAGGCGTCCTCTATATATTGGCGGAAGAAATCCGAGGGTACCTCTACGGTGAGCTTGGCTCCTTCCAGGGACACCGGCCTGATGAGCTTGAACCAGGTATTGAACTGCTGCGGATCAATGTTGTTTTGAATGATCTGCAGACAGTTATTCCATACCGCAATATGTCTTTCCTGGTTGTTCATCAGGGGATTGGGTAAAAATAGTGTTGTCGTTAGCTTGTTTCGAATGCAAATATGGGGAAAAAAATCTGTAAAAAAATTGCGCTCCCCTATTGTTTTTTAATTTTTTTATCCATAAATTAATTGCTCGGGAGGGCTATTTTTACCCGTTTTCCAACCGGCTGATTATAAACCCTTTAGAAAGCAGAATTCGGGTTATATGCGCGGGGATAGAACTATCTTATATTGATAAATTCTAAATTAAACAATTGTAGGAAAAACGCCTTTTTAGGCAATTTAAATGAAGAAAAATCAACGTACGGGGGTGGTGGTTCCGTTTTCGATTTTCACCACGAAACAATCATTGATTTTTTTGCGGATTTCCGGTAATTTTCCCTTTACTTCCGAAAGGGAGGCCGATGTGCAAATCAGATACTTTTTGATCTTGCCAACGGGGACCACCGTAGGCTCATAACCCAGGAAATACGGATCCTTCAAATCCATCGTTTTGCTCGTGGCCAGAATCTGGATTCCGTACAAGGCACCTTCCTGGACCGGAGCAGGTGCAAGTGCAGGAGTCTCCTCCTTTTTCTCAGGGGCTGCAGTTGGTGCAGGAGTCGGATCCGGAGTGGGAGCAGGAGTTACCACAGCCGGTTTTTCCCCGTCGTAGCGGCCCTTGAATGCCACGAAGGCCTGATAGATACCTTCCGCTATGCCGTCACGGCCCTTTTCCGTGCGCAGGGTGGCCAGGTCTTCAGGATTGCTCATGAAGCCCACTTCAATGAGAACGGCTGGCATGGCGGTGCGCCAGAGCACCCAGAACGGGTCCTGCGAGACTCCCCTGCTGTGCTTGATGGGGCCCACATTGGCAAAAGCCTCGGCCACATCCTCGGCAAAGCTCAGGCTCTGGCTCAGATGGGCGTTCTGCATAAGGCTGAATATTATATAGGACTGGGGGTCGCTGGGGTCGAAGCCCTGATATCGGGTCTTGTAGTCGTCTTCCAGCATAATCACGGAGTTCTCCCTTCTCACCAGATCAAGGTTCTTGGAATACAGGTCGTTGCCTTTTCGGGCCGACTGCCCCAGGCAGTGAATGGAGAATCCGTGGGCCGACGTGCCCTTTTCCACCGAATTCACGTGGATGGAGATGAAAAGGTTGGCGCCCGCCTTGTTAGCAATGACCGCGCGGTTCTCCAGTTCGACGAACTTGTCTCCGGAGCGGGTCATCTTGACCGTTACTCCAGGATAGGCGGCCAATATTTTCTGTTCCAGGCGCTTGGCTATATCCAGAGTAATGGTTTTCTCATAGGTTTTTTTGTCACGGCTGACGCACCCGACGTCCTTGCCTCCGTGACCGGCATCAATCACCACCGTTTTCAATTGGAGCACCGCCTTGTCACCTTGAGCGCGGGAGGGCACGGGGATTGCAAGAAGGAGCGCGGGACACAAAGGCAGCAGCAGACGGAAAAACGGCTTCATATAGGGATGCAGTTTTGAATATTCTGGAATAAATAGTACTTTTGTAAGTTATATTTTGCACAAAATTAGCAAAAAATAAACCAATGGCAAGGAAGATTTTTCAATATCTCACCATCCTGGCGCTAGCGCTGGCAGCCACATGCCTCCCTACCCGCGCCCAGGTGGCATCCTTGCCCGACACCCTCAAAAGACAAGAACTCACCGCCTCCCAACTGGACAGCCTCATGAGGGCCGATTCCCTCAAAACCGTCAAGACGGACTCCCTGGACCTTCTGCACAAGAGCTCGCTGGAGCGTCCGGCCTTCTCTACGGCCAAAGACTCCATTATCACGGACTTCCACAACGGCCGGCGCATGATCTACTATTACGGCGGCGCCACCGTCACCTACCAGAATATGAAGCTCACGGCCGATTATCTGGAATATGACATGCTTACCAACACCGTTTTCGCCCGGGGCCAGAAAGACCCGGCTACCGGAGAAATGGTGGGATTGCCGGAAATGACCGAAGGCGGCCAAACCTATAAGATGGACGAGCTCCGGTACAACTTCACTACCCAGAAGGCCCGCATCACCAACATGATCACCAAGGAGTCGGAAGGTCTTCTCCAGGGCAAGAAGATCAAGATGATGCCCGACAAGTCCATCAACCTGCGGGACGGTATTTACACGGTTTGCGACCTTGAAGAGCCCCACTACTATCTGAGGCTGAGTATGGCTAAAGTGGTCACCAAACCCTCTCAGAAGACGGTTTTCGGCCCCGCGTGGCCCGTGGTGGCGGGAGTGCCGGTTCCCATCGGCCTGCCCTTCGGATTCGTTCCCAAGAAGCCTACCCGCGCCACGGGTATGCTCATGCCCACCTTCGGCGAAGAGCAGGCGCGCGGTTTCTACATGAGAGACGCCGGCATGTACTTCGTGTTCGGTGACTACTTCGACCTTTCCGTCACCGGCGACTACTACACCCTGGGCTCCTGGGCTGTGGACGTCAATTCCCGGTACAAGGTCAATTACAAGTTCAACGGCAACATCGGCATCACCTATTCCAACGACCAGGCCGGCGAGAAAGGCAGCAAGGACTTTGTGCAGTCCCGCAACTTCGGCCTCAAGTGGTCCCATTCCCAGGATGCCAAAGCCCACCCCGGAACCTCTTTTACGGCTTCCGTGAACTTCTCCAGCCCGTCCAACAACCGTTATAACGCCACTTCCGTCCAACAGGCGCAGCAAAACCAGATTGGATCGTCCATCTCCTATTCCCACAACTGGAACGGCAAGTTCAGCCTGAGCGTGAACGCCATGCACAACCAGAACACGCGGGACTCCAGCTATTCCTTCACCCTGCCCAACATCACCTTCACGGTGAACCGTTTCTATCCTTTCAAGCGCAAGACCCGCGTGGGCAAGGAACAGTTCTACGAGAAAATCTCCTTCGGCTACAACACCTCGTTCCAGAACAGGGTGGCCTTCAAGATGAGGGACATCCAGGACTACGTGATGAACGGAGACCAGTACACGTACGAGACGGATGCCAACGGCAAGCAGTACAGGGTAAAGGAATTCGGCGATTCCCTGGCCATCAAGGCGTTGAACAAGATGACCAACGGCATGTCGCACAACTTCCAGATAGGCCTTCCCAGCTTTACGCTGCTCAAATATATTAACGTCACGCCCAACGTGTCGTACGGCATGAACTGGATGTTCTCCAAGGGCCGGCAGTATCTGGAAAATGTGGTGGACGACGACGGGAATCCCGTCATAGTGAAAGACAAGGAAGGCAATGACGTAATAGCCCAGAAGGTCATTTCAGACCCTGGAAGGGCCTTCAATGCCTTCGGCGTTACGCATACGTATTCCGGAAGTATGTCCATGAGTACGCGCCTGTACGGCATGTTCAACTTCGGCAAGCACCGGAAGGTGCAGGCCATCCGGCATGTGGTTTCGCCATCGGTTTCCCTGAGCTTCAGTCCGGAAAAGGGAACCTCCTTCAACGGCTGGCGCACCCTGGACGCCTATTACGACAGCCGGGGCACGTATCACGCAGAGAGTCAGTACAACATTTACTCCATTTCCGGGCACCACAATTCGGTATCGCCTCCGGGAAGGGGCAAGAGCGGAACCATGTCTCTTTCCATAGGCAACAACCTGGAAGCCAAGGTGCGGGACATGAAGGACACCACGGGCACCGGTTCCAAGAAAGTCAAGCTGCTGGACCAGCTGAACATCAACACCAGCTATAATTTCCTGGCCGATTCCATGCGCATGCAGAATGTGGGTGTATCGGCCTCCACCAACCTGTTCAACAAGATCAATATCAGCGGAAACCTGAACTTCGACCCGTATGCCATAGACGAAAAAGGCAAGCGTTACAACAAGTTCAACGTGCTGGCCACCGGCGTTCCCCTGCGCCTGACCAACGCTTCCGTGTCGGCCTCCTTCTCCATCAACGGCAAGGGTGCCATCGACGGTAACGACGGCCGCAAGTCCGGCGGTGGCGGAAAGTCCGACGCCAACACTTACCAGCGCATTTATTATCACCCCATCACCGGTGAATACATTCCGGGAGGCTATGTGTATTATATGAATCCCAACGCCCCCTGGTCCATCAATGTGAGTTATTCGTTCAACTATTCCAAGACCTATTCCTACATGTCTACAACCAAGGAACTGGTCACCAACAGGAACTTTACCCAGACCCTGAACCTGAGCGGAAACGTCAAGGTAACGCCACGCTTGAGCATCCAGGCCACCAGCGGATTCGACTTCATGGCCATGAAGATCACATCCACCCAGATAAGCGCCACCTACGACCTCCACTGCTTCAACATAGCGGTTTCCTGGGTACCTATGGGTATGTACAAGTCGTACAGCTTCCGTATTGCCGCCAACGCATCGGCCCTGGCCGACCTCCTGAGGTTCAAGAAGAGCGAATCTTACATGGACAATATGTTGGGATATTAATAAAAAATCCCTATCTTTGCATTGGTTTTCCAGTCGGAGAACCATTTTTACCTGAAATATATACATTTTGTTATGCGCTATAGTTTAGCAGAACTCAATGCAATGAGCGAAGAACAGCTCAGAAGCTTAGGTGAGTCCATGAATATCAAAGGTGCCCAGAAGATGGATCTGATGACCCTCGGATTCGCTATCCTGGACCAGCAGGCCATTACGGAATCGCAAAAAACCCTGCCGGAAAACAAGCCCAAAAAGCGCGGCCGTCCCAAGAAGGAGGAGAAGCCCGCCAAGGCCGATGAAAAGCCTGCAGAAGAGGCGGTAAAGGCTGAAGCCCCCAAGAAGGGTCGTAAGCCCGCCAAGGCCGCGGAAAAGCCTGCAGCGGCCGATCAGCCCATCGCCGTAGTGGTGGAAGTTCCCATCCTGGACGACGAAGAGCCCCAGCCCAAGAAGCGGGGCCGCAAGTCCAAGAAAGAGGCCCAGCCTGCCGCTCCGGTAGCAGAAACCCCTGCAGAGGATGCTCCGGCCGAGGTTAACGGCAAGGAATTCATCCGCAACCTCTTCGAAGACCTGAAGGACGACGACGCCCAGAAGGAAGAACCCCGCCCCGGAAAGCACCAGAAGAAGGAAAAGCAAAACCAGCAGCAACAGCAGCAACCCCAGCCTCAGAAACCCGCCAAGATTGAATTCGAGGGTTCCGTAGAGGCCACCGGCGTGCTGGAAATCATGCCCGACGGTTACGGCTTCCTCCGCTCCAGCGACTACAATTACCTGAATTCCCCGGACGATATTTACGTCTCCCAGCAGCAGATCAAGCAGAACGCCCTCAAGAACGGAGACACCGTTACCGGCGAAATCCGTCCCCCGCGTGAAGGAGACAAATATTTTCCCCTGGTCAAGATCAAGTTCATCAACGGCCGCACGCCCGAATTCGTGCGCGACCGCGTGCCGTTTGACTTCCTCACTCCCCTGTTCCCCACGGAGAAATTCAACCTCCTGGGCCACGGACACGAGAAAGACCAGTCCATCCGCGTGGTAGACATGTTCACGCCCATCGGAAAGGGCCAGCGCGGCCTCATCGTGGCCCAGCCCAAAACCGGTAAAACCATGCTGCTGAAGGCCATAGCCAACGCCATAGCCGACAATCACCCCGAAGTTTACGAGATTATCCTCCTGGTGGACGAGCGTCCGGAAGAAGTCACGGACATGCAGCGCAGCGTAAAGGCCGAGGTGGTGGCTTCCACCTTCGACGAACCTGCCGAGCACCACGTAAAAGTGGCCAATATGGTGCTGGATAAGGCCCGCAGGCTGGTGGAATGCGGCCACGACGTGGTTATCCTCCTGGATTCCATCACCCGTCTGGCCCGGGCGTACAATACCGTACAGCCTGCTTCCGGCAAGGTTCTCACCGGCGGTGTAGACGCCAACGCCCTGCAGAAGCCCAAGCGCTTCTTCGGCGCCGCCCGTAATATTGAAGGCGGCGGCTCCCTCACCATCCTGGCCACGGCCCTTACGGAAACCGGTTCCAAGATGGACGACGTCATCTTCGAGGAATTCAAGGGTACCGGCAACATGGAGCTCCAGCTGGACCGCAACCTCTCCAACAAGCGTATCTTCCCGGCCGTGAACCTGGTTCTGTCCAGTACCCGCCGCGACGACCTCCTCTACGACGCCTACACCAACAACCGCATCTGGATCCTGCGCAAGTTACTGGCCGACATGAACCCCGTGGAAGCCATGACGTGGATGCAGCAGCACATGGACGAGTTCAAGACCAACAAGGACTTGGTAGACAACATGTCCAAATTTGGAAGGTACGACTAATTGTCATACCGAGCGAAGCGAGTGTATCTCATGAAGAATCTGTATTCAGACACCATCATTGCACCGGCTACCACCCCTGGAACCGGTGCAATTTCTATTATCCGCATCAGTGGTCCCGAGGCCTTCCGGATAACTGATGCTGTGGTTCAATTGAAATCTGGTACAATTTCTGAATCAAAGGCTTATACTATTCATTACGCTGTCATTTCGAGCGAAGTCGAGAAATCTCTCCTGGACGAAGTCCTGGTGTCCGTGTTCCGTGCGCCTCACAGCTATACCGGCGAAGACAGTGTGGAAATCTCCACCCATGCTTCGGCCTATATAGTTAATGAAGTAATACGCCTGCTTCTGAAGGCCGGGGCGCGCTTTGCCGAACCTGGCGAATTCACCCGCCGCGCATTCCTCAATGGAAAAATGGACCTGGCGCAGGCCGAGGCTGTGGCCGATGTCATTTCTTCCACCACGGCGGCCTCCCACCGCGTGGCCATGAACCAGCTCAAGGGCGGTTTCTCTACTCAACTGGCCCATCTGCGTTCCCAGCTGCTGGAAATGGCTTCCCTGCTGGAGCTGGAGCTGGATTTCAGCGAAGAAGAAGTGGAATTTGCCGACAGAAAGCAGCTTCTCGGCCTTTTGGATGCCACCAAGAAGCACGTGGACGAACTGGCAGCTTCCTTCCACCAGGGCAACATGATCAAAAACGGCGTACCCGTTGCCATTGTTGGTCCCGCCAACGCAGGCAAGAGCACGCTGCTTAATGCCTTGATAGGAGAAGAAAGGGCCATCGTGACGGACATTCCCGGCACCACGCGCGACACCATAGAAGAGACCATGAACCTGAACGGAATTCTGTTCCGCTTCATAGATACGGCCGGTATCCGTGAGTCTTCCGACACGGTGGAAAAGATGGGAATAGACCGTACTTTCCGCAAAATTTCCGAGGCCGAGATTGTCCTTTGCATGCTTGATGCCCAATCCGCAGAAAGCGAACTTTTGAACAATTTGGATGTACTCTTCAAACACGTCGACAGCGAGGTACAGAGGCTCTTTATTGTCCTGAATAAGGTAGACCAGCTGAGCCAAAAGGATATTAACAAAAATGTTACTCTAATTAACAATTTTGTTTTAAATAATAAATATCAAGCTGAAATTCTGCAAATGGCCGCCAGGGATGGGGAAGGCGTAAATGAACTCAAAGAATCACTCTTTACGGCAGAGAGGGACCTCATTCCCAACGAAGATTCGACCTTTGTAACAAATGTCCGTCACTTCGAAGCCCTGCAAAATGCCTCCCAAGCCCTCTCCGAATGCCGCACTTCCCTCTCCTCCGGCATCCCTTCCGACCTGGTTGCGGAAGACCTGAGACGGGCGCTGTCGGCCATCAATTCCATCCTGGGAACCGACCTCCTGGACCCCGAGGTCATCCTCCACAACATCTTCCAAAACCACTGCATCGGCAAATAAAAAAGCCCGGCGCAAACCGGGCTTGATAAGCTATGAAGGAATCCCCTACTCTTCCGGGAGGAACATGGGATCCCAGGCCGGGAGCTGGATGGGCTTCTGGTTCATCATGGCCATGATGTCGGCCGGAACGTACTTCTTCTCCACCACCAGGCGGAACATGTACTCGTTGAACCATTCGTCTGTCATTATGATGTTGCCCTTGTAGCCGCTGTCGGCGCCCCAGCTGTTCTCTACCATCCATTTCACGGGCTTGCCGTCCTTCAAATCAACGGCAATGAGCGTCATGGCGTGGGAGGAGCCGCTGGCGTGCGTGAGAACACGTTCCTTCTTGTCCATGCCGAAGGTCACACCCAGCAGCGAACCGTAGTCAAAGTTGCCCAAATCGCAGATTCCACGCTTGCGGTCCAGGAATTTACCTACGTCACAGGAGAAATACATGGCCGTGTTGTCCTTGATGGAAGCAATGGCCATTTCCTTGATTCGCTCAATGGGAAGGTTAAGGTAAGTCCAGTTCTGGCCGTCGTATACGTGGCGGTCGTATTCAATCTCGTACACCTTTCCGTATTCCACGGTAGGGTTGTTCATTACCATAATATAATTGTTCTCCAGGTCCTCACCCACGAATTCCTGATAGAAGGACTTGGGAGTGTAGGTTTTCTCACTCACGAACTCGCCTTTGGAGTTGTAGCGGGCCCAGGTGAACTCGGTGGGAGGAACGCCCAGGCACAGGGCCAGGATGCGGTAGACCTCCTTGAGCATCTGCACCTTCATTGCGGGACGCTCCTTGGCCTTGGCGGCACGCAGGCGCAGGCCGTCTTCGCGCAGCTTGGTAGCCAGCTGATTGCTCATCTGCGAGGTGCTGTTGGCAATCATTGTCTCCGGCATTACCTCGGAGGGCACTACGCCGTATTTCATGACCAGGTTGGACACTCCTGTGAACTGGCCGCCATCGCCGATGGGATTATGGAAGAGCCAGTCTACGGTGCGGTCATCCATGGGCTTGTCGGCCGTGTCGATGATTCCCTGCAGGAACAGGTTGGCCTTCTCCAGCTGGTCGTAGAAGAAAATGTAATTCTGGGAGAAGGTAAAGGCACCCAGGTCATGCTTGTCTATCATGCGCGCGCGCAATACATTAAGGCCGGAAAACAGCCAGCAGCGGCCGCTGGAGGCCTGATTGGTGCGTCCTTTGGTCTTGACCTCGTCGGAGAAATGGGTGTCAATCATGGCCAGTTTGTCGGCCGATGTGGACAGCGCGCTAATGGAAGCGGCGTTAAGGGCGTTGTGCAGCGCCTTGTCCGTGGCATTGCCTTCATAGGCCCCCTGGAGGTCTTTGAGCATATCGGCAGAAATACCGCCCTTGGGATTCTGGGCAAAGGCCGTAGCGGTGAGCAGAAGCGCAGCTACAAGAATTGTTTTTTTCATATCGGTTTTATATTTTGCGACGTCCAAGTTAACCTTTTTTTTCGACATATAAAAATTTGCAGGTTTTTGGAAAATAGCTTACTTTTGTATCCCGTATTTAACACACATCACTCTTATGAAATACGGGTTCGACCACGAGAAATACCTAAAGATTCAGTCTGAGCACATTAAGGAGCGCATCGCCAAATTCGGCGATAAACTGTACATGGAATTTGGCGGAAAACTCTTTGACGATTACCACGCCAGCCGTGTACTCCCGGGCTTCCAGCCGGACAGCAAAATGCAGATGCTCCTCCAGCTCAAGGACGACGTAGAGATTGTCATAGTCATTAGTGCCGTGGATATTGAAAAGAACAAGATCCGCAGCGACCTGGGCATCACCTACGACATGGACGTCCTCCGCCTGAGGGACGAGTTCCTGGAGCGTGAACTTAGCGTTAACAGCGTGGTTATCACCCACTTTAATGGCCAGGCCAGTGCCGAAGCCTACCGCAAGCGCCTGGAGAACATGGGCATCAAGGTGTATTATCACCACACCATTGAAGGATATCCCAACAATGTTGCTCTCATAGATTCCGACGAAGGATTCGGCAAGAACGACTACGTGGAAACCACCAAACCCCTGGTGGTGATTACGGCCCCCGGTCCCGGCAGCGGAAAAATGGCCGTATGCCTTAGCCAGCTTTATCAGGAAAACAAGCGCGGCATCAAGGCCGGATACGCCAAATTCGAGACCTTCCCCGTCTGGAACATGCCCCTCACCCACCCCGTGAACATGGCCTACGAGGCCGCCACGGCCGATTTGGACGACGTCAACATGATTGACCCCTTCCACCTGGACGCCTACGGGGAAACGGCCGTCAACTACAACCGCGACATCGAGATTTTCCCGGTGATGAACGCCCTCTTCGAGGATATCTACGGCGAGGCGCCCTACAAGTCCCCCACCGACATGGGCGTAAACATGATAGGCTATTGCATCAGCGACGACCAGGTATGCCGCGAGGCCTCCCTCCAGGAGATTATTCGCCGCTATTACACTTCCCTATGCAATTTTGCCGAGGGCAAGGCTACCGAGAGTGAAGTCAATAAGATTGCTCTGGTGATGAAGCGCGCCAAGATTACCACCGACGACCGCAAAACCACCGTGGCGGCCCGTGAACGCCTGGAAAAGAACGGCTGCAGCTCTTCCACCGCCGCCATCGAGCTGGAAGACGGCACCATCCTCACGGCCGAATCCAGCCCCCTGCTGGGCCCCAGCGCCGCTTTGCTGCTCAACGCCCTCAAGCACCTGGCCGGCATTCCGCACAACATCAAGCTCATTCCGCAGAACATGATCGGCCCCATCCAGAAGACCAAGGTGAACTATCTGCACGGCCACAATCCCCGCCTGCACACGGACGAGGTTCTGGTGGCCATTTCCATGATGAGCCTGCTGGACGAGAATTGCCAGCTGGCCCTGGCCCAGCTTCCCAATCTGGTGGGCGCCCAGGTCCATTCCTCCGTTATGCTTAGCGAAGTGGACCGCAAGACCTTCCAGAAACTGGGCGTCGGCGTAACGTGCGACCCCATCCGGAAATTCAAGCCCAAGAAACAGTAAGGCTTATTTTACAAGCGAATTGCGAACAGGCCTGAGGCACTCCGACTCCATCATGGAATCCGGAGTTGTTCCCATGTGGCCCTGAGGAATGGGAACATTGATACGGTTGAAGAGATTCTGCCAATAGATGGAGTAGTTACCGTCTTCTTCCTTGAAATTCATGGAGATTTCTTTGAAAAGATGCTCCCCATCCGGCGTTACATAGCTGTCGTATACCAGCTCGGTGCAGTACAGGGCTCCGTTGTCGGGCTCAAAGTCAAAATCGTAGGGCTGGCCGATAAAGGATTCCGCCTTCCGCACATAATCCGCCACATGGGTGGTGTCTTTGAGGCGCATCACAATCATTTCCGGATACTTACCGTTGCTGCGTTTGAAATCCCGGAAGAAGGTAGCCAGGGAATCCCGCATTACCCCGTGCTTGAGCGTGACATCCACAATCCAGAGGGAATCTTGCTGATCCACTTCCAGGATTCCTACGTGGATGAGGGTGGTTTTGGTACTGTCCTGGCCGTCAACTTTCTTGAGAGGCAGGTTCACAAACACCAGGTCACCGGTCTGGAAGGGTTCCGGACTGGCCTGTTTGCAGGAAAAAGCCAGAAAGACTATACAAGCTATGAAAAGGAGTCCCTTTTTCATTATTCTGCTAAATAGATTAACAAAAGTACGACTTTTTAACTAACTTTGCAAACTATAATGTTGGAACACTTCCTTATAGCGCTGGCTTTGGCCATGGATTGCTTTGCCGTATCCGTGGTTTGCGGGGTCATTGTGCGCAAGTGGGAAACGGGACTGGTCCTTCGTCTGGCGTTCTTCTTTGGCTTGTTCCAGGCCATGATGCCCCTTATCGGCTGGGCTCTCACCACCAACTTCAGCCAGTATCTGGAGGCCGTGGACCATTGGATTGCCTTTGGCATGCTGGCCTTCATCGGCGGCAAAATGATCATAGATTCCTTCAAGGCCGAAGAGGAAGCCCACATGAATCCCCGCGGACTCAAAACCCAGTTGGCCCTGGCTATAGCCACCAGCATCGACGCCCTGGCCGTGGGCATTTCCTACGCCTGCACGGGATATAACACCATTTCTTCCATGGCGCTTCCGCTGGGTGCCATCGGCCTGGTATCTTTCCTCATGAGCCTCCTGGGCTTCGGCCTGGGCGTACGCTTCGGCGAGGTCGTCAACAAAAAAATGCGCCCAGAGTTACTGGGCGGCATTATTCTGTTGTGCATTGGTGTCCGAATCCTTATCGAGCACCTTTCGGCGTAGTATACGCGTTCACCAGATAAACAATGGAGCGGTAGGTAATTCCGCCATTGGTAGAGAGGCCTATCTCGCAGGTACGGCTGTTGGAATAGCCTTCCTTAATTCCATGGGCCTCCAGGGCCGGTTTCAGCTTCCTTAACGCGTACGCATTGAGTTCGGGATGCGTCATGCCCTTGTCGCCGGCATAGGCGCAGCAACCGATATCTTCAGGCACATAAACCTGCGTGGAGCATTTCTTTGCCAGGCCGATGATCACGTCCTTCAGCCCCATCAGGCGCATGGAACAGGTCACGTGCACGGCAACGGGCGTGTCGCAGGGATGGAAGTCCAGCTTGTCGGCCAGGAACTTGGCAATGAATTCGGCCGGCTCGTACAGGGGCATGGTTTTGATGTGCGCGCGCATGCGGTGCAGGCAGGGACTCTGGTCGCAAAGCACGGGATATTTCCCCTGGGCCGATGCTTCCCAAAGCGCAGCCTCCAGTTCTTTCAGCTTCTTGTCGGCCACTTCCGGCATGCCTTTGCTTTCCCAGATGGTACCGCAGCACAGGCTCTCCATGCCGGCCGGGAACACCACCTCGTAACCGGCTTTGTTAAGCAGTTCAACCATTTCCTGGTTAAGCGGCTTCACCTTGTCCTTGGGCGCACGTCCCATGGTCTGATTCAGGCAGCTGGGGAAATAGACAACCTTATTCTCCTGGCTTTGTTGCAAGGGTTTACGTATCTTTACCGGAAGCGGAAGTTCCGGTGTCCAAAGCGGCATTCCCAAAGCGTGCAGGCCCTTTCCCAAGCCGCCCATGGCCGTCTTTCCAAGCACAGTGCGTCCGGCATTGGCCAGGCCCAGCGAACCTTTCACAAAAGCCTTGGTGCCGCGGAAATGCTCGGCCACCCAGGCGCCCAGCCAGTTGCCGGCGGGCCCCAGATTGTTACGCCTGAGCTCGTGGGTTAGATCGGCCACATTGATGCCCATGGGGCAGGACGTGGAGCACAGGCCGTCCCCGGCGCAGGTTACCTGTCCGGGATACTTGAAAGCCTTCTCCAGGGCCTCCCAGGGCTCCCCTGCCGCTTTTCGGCGGGCAATTTCCCTTTGTACCACTATACGAGTGCGGGAACTGAGCGTGAAACCGCAGGAAACGCAGTTCACCTCGCAGAAGCCGCATTCTATGCACTTATTGATGCGGGCATAGACATCGGCCACATCCTCGTGCTCCGGGTGTAGCACCGGAACCCTCTTCAAGTGCTTCAGATAGCACTCTTTGTCCTCGTTGAAGATGACGCCGGGATTCAGGATGCCCTTCGGGTCCAGCAGGGCCTTGATGCGTTTCATAAGGCCGAAAGCCTTCTCTCCCCACTCGTATTCCACAAAGGAGGCCATGTTGCGGCCGGTGCCGTGCTCCGCCTTAAGGGAGCCGTCGTATTTGGCCACCACCAGTTCCACCACATCGCGGATCATGGCGTCGTAACGCTCAATGTCTTCACGCGTCTCAAACGCCTGATTGATAATGAAATGGAAGTTCCCTTCCAGGGCATGGCCATAAATACAGGAATCGTCGTACCCGTGGCGGTCCAGCAGGGCCGAAAGGTCCGCCGTGGCGGCGGGAAGGTCCTCAATGTGGAAGGCAATGTCTTCAATGAGGCAGGTGGTTCCCTCCTTACGCAGGCCGCCCACCGTGGGGAAAATGCCGGAACGGATGGCCCAGTACTGCGCCACCTCCTTGGGATCCGTAGAGAAGCGTACTTCCACGCCGAAAGGCTTCAGCGTGGCTGTAATGGCCTCTATCTGCTCCTGCAGGGCTTCCGGCGTCTGCGCCTGGGTCTCAGTAAGAACGGCCGTCAAATCGGGCACATCGGCCTTTAGATGAGGGTCGTTTACGGAAGTAAGGCTGCGCTTGTCCAGCAGTTCGGCGGCCGAAATGTTGTTGGCTTTCATGGCCACCACGGCCTTTGCGGCCGTCACAATATCCGGGAAGTAGATCATGGCGCTGGCCTTGTAGGGCGTGATGGGTAGCGTCTTCATGGTAACCTCCGAGAGGAAGGCCAGCGTGCCCTCCGAGCCCACCAGCAGGTGCGCCAGAATCTCGAACGGGTCTTCGTAAGCCACCAGAGGCCTGATATTCAGGCCGGTAACATTTTTGATGGAGTATTTGTAGCGGATGCGCTCGGCCAGTTTTTCATCGGCCATTACTTCCTTTCGCAGGGCTTCAATGCCTTCTACAATTTCCGGGTGGCTTTTGCGGAAGGCCGATTTGGATTCTTCGGAGGCGGTATCCAGCACGGTGCCGTCGGCCAGAACCATGCGGGCGCTCAGAAGCATCTTGTCCGAATTCGCGTGCGTGCCGCAGCTCATGCCGGAGGCGTTGTTGTTCACAATGCCGCCCACCATGTAGCTGCCTATAGAGGCCGGATCGGGGCCGAAATGCCTGCCGAAGGGCGCCAGGTGCTGATTTACCTTGGCGCCGACAATGCCCGGCTGCAGGGTTACGGTGGTATCGTCGTGATACTGCCACTTCTCCCAGTGCTTGCCGGCAACCAACAGGATGCTGTCGGAGATGGACTGCCCGGAAAGCGCCGTACCGGCAGCGCGGAAGGTGACGGGAAGGCCGAACTGGGACGCCAGTTCCAGCACCCGGGACACTTCCTGCTCATCGGCAGCCCTCAGCACCACCTTGGGGGTTAATTTGTATTCGCCGGCGTCCGTTCCCCAGGCCAGGGTGCGGAGCTCGTCGGTATAGATTCTGTCGGCCGGTAATACGTTCTTCACGGCCTTGAGAAAGGCTTCCATCATAGCGTCTCTTCTGCGAATTGTTTATCAAAAATGGCTCTAAGCCTGTCTGTATCGTGGATAATGCTTCTCAGCTCGGCCAGCGGGGCCTCATTGGGAGAGCCCTTGATCAGGAGTTTGAGATAGCCGCCTTCGGCGTATTTTTCGTTCAAGTGCTCCAGCGTGCGCTCCCAGTGTCCTTCCTTCTCCAGTTCCGGATAATGGGAAAGGCCGAACTGGATGGTGCGCCGGATAATGGTTTCCGGCACAATCATGCGGTCAGCTTCGGCCACCAATGCCCCGTAGATGCTTCTGGGAGGCGTTTTGGCGCTGGCCCGGTGATCCTCTGCCGCCTGGGCTATGGTTTCTATCTCTTCGGGGGTGAACCATTCCCGAAGCCGTTCATCGGCCCTTATGATGCGGCCGCTTTCCAGGTGATGGGTTTCGCGGTTCACACTAAGGCCAAGGTCGTGGCAGGCGGCGGCCGTGTAAAGCATATCTTCGCGTATGCCGTCCATGTTACGCGCCATGGTGAGGGCCCTTTCCACTACGCTGCGGGCGTGGTCTTCGCGGTGCGCTTTGTCAAAGGCCGCATACTGCGGAATAACCTCTTTCTCAATGTATTGGACAAGCGACTGCGGAATCATAGGCCGGAGAAGTATTTGAGAAGCGGGGAAATCATGAGCGACTGAATGAGCTGGTTTTCACGCAGGAGCGTTTTCACTTCTTCTTCCGTGAGCAGGTGCACTTCCAGTTCTTCGGTGGCGTCCAGATGTGGCTGGCCGATTCTCTCCACGCCCTTGGCCAGGAAGCAGTGCGTGAAGTTGGACATGGAACTGGGGTTGGGGGTTATATCCATGATGAGGCACCACTCCCCTTTTCCGTAGCCGGTTTCTTCGGCCAGTTCCCTCTGGGCGGCCTGCAGGGGCGTTTCGCCCTCTTCCATTACCCCGCACGGGAGCTCGTAGCACGTCATCCCCACGGCATGCCTGTACTGCCTTTCCATCACAAAATGGCCATCCTTTGTAATGGCTATCACGTTCACCCAGTCCGGGTACTCCACCACGTAATACTCCGGGTTCACCCGGCCGTCCGGCAGCAGCACCTGGTCCTTACGCGCTGTAAGCCAGGGCCTTCTGAACAGGTACTCGCTGGAGAGAATCTTCCATCTTCTGGTATTGTCTTTGGGCAGCATTCAGTCGTTCTTTTCTATCCTTCAAATTTCGTAAAAAAATTTGGAATCTCATAAAAAAGTCTTACCTTTGCAATCCCAAACAATTGGTGCTGTAGCTCAGATGGTAGAGCAATGGACTGAAAATCCATGTGTCGGCAGTTCGATTCTTCCCAGCACCACCAAAATGTGCCCTACACGTAGCTGTAGGGCATTTTCTTTTCCAAAAGTTGGCTACATCTTGGCTACATCCTTTCAATTGCCTCGCTGTTTCTGAAATAAAGCCTGGAAACCAACCAGAGGTCAGTTCCCAGGACAGTGCGTTATTAAAAGCCCATCGCTATGGACTTCCGTTACAAAGATAATGGAATTTCCTGGATATAGTTATTTCCACATTATATCTTCATATTGCAGTCGGAACAAAGACTGCAACTATGATCATCCTTCTCGATAATGGCCATGGTATTGACACTCCCGGCAAACGAAGCCCGGACGGCTTCTTCCGCGAATACGCCTATACACGAAACCTTGCCGTTCAAATCAAAGAGCGCCTCTTCTCCTTGGGACTGGACTGCCGGCTCCTGGTGCCGGAACTGGAGGATATCCCCCTCCCCGATCGCTGCCGACGTGTCAACCAGATTTGCCAGGAATCCGGCAACTTGCCGGTAATCCTCATCTCCCTTCACGTCAATGCTGCAGGAATGGGTAAAGAATGGATGAAAGCACGTGGCTGGAGCTGTTACACTACCAGGGGGCAAACGGCCGCAGATAGCCTCGCAAGCTGCCTTTACGAATCGGCCAAAGTCCAGCTTCCGGATATGCGCCTGAGAACTGACTACACGGACGGAGATCCCGATATCGAAAGCAACTTCTATATTCTCCGCCACACCAGCTGCCCGGCCGTCCTGACAGAGAACCTTTTCATGGATAATCGGGAAGACGTGGCCTTCCTTGAGTCAGATGAAGGTGCTCAGGCCATCGTTAATCTCCATGTAGACGGAATCCTCCAGTACCTCTCATTATAGTCTCACATCCGCTAAACAAGCCCCGGCAATCCTATTAGACTGTCGGGGCCTATTCATTTCGATAAACAGGGAATTTGTCGAACTCTATTTACATGTTTATTCTACTCACATCCTGCCAACTTTCATTATTCAGTATCTCCGCATCGGAGCCGACAAAGCATTTTCCCGCCTCGGCGTCGTCGCAG